>WFTL01000051.1 GCA_015485495.1 Planctomycetaceae bacterium | reverse complement strand
GTGCGTTTCTGTCGGTCCGGTTCGGCGGAACAATGGCCGCTTGCCGTGTTTCGCCGGCGTGGTCGTGTTCGCTGATGTCGGGTGTTCGCTGATATCCAGGGACGGGCGATCCGACCGGGCGGAATTTCGGAAACACCCCGTTTCGAAAACAGCACAGACGGCAGCCGGGACAGGACGCTTCCGGACCCGTCTGACAGGATGGTGTTGAGACAGGACAGTGTTGAGCGGATCCGTGTGGAAACGGAGCTGCGGCCGGCGATGCCGGAGGGACGGACGCAGACAGCAACGGACTCATCAGAACAACGGATCATCAGAACAACGGATCATCAGAACAACGGATCATCAGAACAACGGATCATCAGAACAACGGATCATCAGAACAACAGCTTATCCAGCAGCAGATTTTGGCAGTCGTGAACGGACCACGGGACCGGAAATCCGGTTTCACCGTTGTGGTACCGGACAGCAGGAACTTCAGGAGTTGCAATGGCAGTACGAATTCGAATGAAGCGCATGGGACGCCGCCATCGTCCGTTTTACCGCATCTGCATCATGGACCAGCGGTCTCCGCGGGACGGCCGGGCCATTGAAGAAGTCGGTTTTTATGATACGTCGGTGGCAGACAAGTCGCAGCGCGTGCAGTTGAAAATGGATCGCATCGAATACTGGCTGTCCGTGGGGGCTCAGCCGTCCGAAAAAGTCAATGCGCTCATTCGCAAAGTGAAAAAGGGCCGCTTCGGCACGGCGGCTCCGCCACCGCCCATGACGGCTCCGAAAGCCCCGGAACCGGAAGCGGCGGCCGCGGAAGAATCGTCGGCAGCCGATGAGAGTGCTTCGGAATCGGCCGAAACGCCGGCGGATTCAGGAGCAGAGGCAGAGGCCTGACCGGTCAGATCCCTGTTCCGGTCGCCGAAATCCGTTTCGGGTCAGAGCCATGCGGTTCGATGTGCTCACACTGTTTCCGGAGATGTTTTCCGGGTATCTGGGACAGAGCATCCTGAAACGGGCGATCGGCCAGGCACTGGTGGAAGTTCACACACACGATTTTCGGGAGTACGCTCAGGGGCCACATGCCCAGGTAGACGACAAACCCTACGGCGGAGGCCCGGGAATGCTGCTGATGTGCCAGCCGGTCTTCGACTGTGTCGAAGCGGTGCAGCAGGCAGCCGATCCGCCGGGGCGGCTGATTATGATGAGTCCCCAGGGACAGACTCTGAATCAGACGCTCATCGAACAGTTATCGAAAGAACGAAGGCTGGTGATTCTCTGCGGACGGTACGAAGGATTCGACGAACGGATCCGGCAGGGACTTCAGCCGATGGAGATTTCGGTCGGCGACTTCATCTGCAACGGCGGAGAAGTCCCGGCCATGCTGCTGATCGACGCCGTCATCCGCCTGATTCCAGGCGTGCTGGGCGACGAAACCAGCAGTCGATATGATTCCTTCAGCCATGCAGGACTTCTGGAATATCCGCAGTACACGCGGCCTCGGGAATTTCGGGGGATGACCGTTCCGGAGGTGCTGCTGAGCGGGAATCATCAGGCCATTGCGGCCTGGCGACACGAACAAAGTCTGAAACGTACGGCCGAACGTCGATCCGATCTGCTGGATTCCCGCGACGTCGGCTCATTCACCGGAGTCTCTGACGATGCGTCACAAACTGCTTGACCTGGCCGAACAGTCCGATCTGCGCGAAGAACCGCTCAACTTCGCCATTGGCGATACGGTCGATGTCCACACGAGAATCCTGGAAGGCGACAAAGAACGGATTCAGGTGTTTTCCGGCGTCGTCATTGCCCGCCGCGGTCACGGAATGAGCGAAATGTTTACCGTGCGGCGAATCGTCGCCGGAGAAGGCGTGGAACGGACTTTCCCCGTCAACACGCCCAAAATCGCCAAAGTCGAAGTGAAACGGCACGGGCGCGTGCGGCGAGCCAAGCTGTACTATCTGCGGGAACGCTCCGGAAAGGCCACTCGGCTGCGGGAACGCAAAGCCAAACCGTGGGAAGTCGATCCCAACGCCAAAAAGTAGCCGCGATCGGACCGGCCGGTGTGCGAAATGCCAGCCGGTGCCCCGTTTGTGCGGGGCCTGTCTGTCGAACGGTGCCGGCCGCCGGCCGCCGCATCAGGGCAGCCGCACCGGGGCAGCCGAGATGGGGCGGCGTATCGAAAATCGACAGGCCGCGGCACCATTCCGCTCTGGATCCCTGGATCGTCTGTGCGGCATCTCACGGCAGCAGCAGGTCAGGCCTGCCAGGTTTCTGTGCGCGAACCGTCATTGTCGCCGGCTGCAGGGACCGTAGAATGACGGTGGCCGGGGCCTGCCGGGCGGCGGAAGGTCCGCCGGTGGACGGGAATCGTGCGACGAGCAACAAAAAGGAGCCGTTCCGATGAAACAATGGACACTCATGATGCTTCTGGCCGGACTGGCTGGCTGCAGTCAGGTGGATTCAGCCGGACCGACGACCGCATCGGAGGACCCCGCTTCGGCGGCTGCCGTGGAAGCGGATTCCGGCAGCGGCGGTGATGCGGCATCGGCTGACCAGTCGCCGCATCCGGCGGAACTCTGGCAGCCCGGCACTCACGTGACTCTGGAAATCCCGGAAATGCACTGTCCGTTCGTCTGCTATCCGAAGGCGAAGGAGACCCTGGAAGGACTGGACGGCATTGCGTCTGTGGAGCTGGTGCCGCAGAAGGAAGAAGGCGTCATCGATGACCGGAGAGTGATTGTGACGGTGGATGGTCCCGTCAGTCCGGAAACCGTGATCGCCGCTCTGGACCAGGCCGAACTGCCCGGTGCCCGGGTGGATGCTGCCCAGGAACCGGCCGCAGAATAAACCGGCAGTCGGGGAACATTGGAAGGCGGGGGCAGCGTCAGGGCGGGGGCAGCGGGTGGCTGCCGCACGGAACCGTGAAAAACAGCTCGGCGCAAACAGCAGGGCGGG
>WFTL01000050.1 GCA_015485495.1 Planctomycetaceae bacterium | reverse complement strand
TGGCATGCTCCCCAAAAACTGGTCCAGGTGGTATGAGAGTCTCAAGCGCCCAATCGGGCAAGGAGACTGTCATGAAACGAAAACGACACACGCCGGAGCAGATCATCCGGAAGCTTCATGTCGTGGTTGAACACGCTGAAGGGACAGTCGGGACGGGCCTGCGGACGATCGGTCCGGTGATCTCTGATCGTGCGGGTGGCGAGGAGGCAACGACGGAAGTTCGTTATTTCATCAGCAGTCTGCATCTGGGCGCGAAGCAGTTTGCCCGGGCGGTCCGGAACCACTGGAGTATCGAAAACACGTGCCACTGGAGTCTGGATGTGACGTACCGGGCAGACGCGCAGCGGACACGCCACCGTCACCTTGCGGAGAATCTCGCGTGGCTCCGGCGTTTCACGCTGTCGCTGATCAGACAGCATTCCGGCAGGGCGAGTCTCGTGATGAAACGGAGGATGTGCGGCCGGAACTTCGACTTCATGATGGAAGTCTTTACGGGACAGCAGACTTAGTGTGCGCTGGCCCTGGTGTCATCCTGAACAATCGTGCCCGGCGGATACTCGGACATGCACAGGGGTTCAGAAAGGGGCTCGTTTACCTTGAGCGATACGGCTGACATCGAGTCGAGACGAACTTCATACAGACGCACGTCCGTTCGTGTGTAGTCGATCTGGGGGCCGCCGTTGAAAATCACTGGTTTTCCATCCACACGCCGCGGTACGAATCCGCTTTCGTCGAGAGGATGAGCGATTGAATCCGTTTCGGTTATTGTGAGTGACAGGGGCAGATGCAGCTCACCTCCCTCATACGATTCAAAGTCGCTCCACACTGCCTCCACCCGCCGTGGCATGTCACATTCCACGTATTCACCGCCTTTCCGCTGCACCGATTCTCTGATAATGCGTACCGGCGCAGCGTTGAGTGCCAGGTCGATGTCCAGTGTCAGTTTATCATACATCTGAAAATCGGGTGGCAGATCCGGCTGGGGCAGGTACATCACCAGTTCGACTGTCGACTCCGGCACGCCGTCACGATTCTCCACGAGCCGAACCGATGCAAGTGCCCCCGTGCGGTCGCACGTGCGGATGAAATCGGAAATACGCGTGGGAGTTTTCGTGACCCCGACTTCCGGCATCTCGATGCCAAACAGCGCGAGCAGTGATGGACTCTTCTGAGTCTCTCCCAGATGAATTCTGGCACCGGTATGATAGTCGGGGTAGTATCGTTCCCACCTGGTTCCTGTAAAACACTCGACGAACCGGACGTTATCGAGGCGGCCGTTCGGTGTCCCTGTGAATCCTGAGATCCGGACCGCACCTGCGGACGGCGCAGCTTCAATCCTCATGTACTGCGGCGGAACAGGATCGGCGTCGGTCTTTGTGAAGGACTCTCTTTCCTGAAAGGGCGTGCCGAAGAACTCTGCGACGCGTCGGTCGTAGACTACAGAATCGTCGAAGTAACGGTCGTGGTCCCGACCTTTTGTTCGGCGAATCTCAACCACACTGTCGACCGTCTCGAGCAACTGAGTTCGTGACTCGAGCAGCATCGCAACCGCATCAGCCGACGGCGGCCCGGACTCCTGCCCGGCTGCGACAGCCGGGAGAACAGACAGAATCAGCGGCGCAGCAGCGGCGCAGGTACTGGCGATGATCCGCAAAACGCCCGACATTTCTGACCCCCTTCCGGAAAAGAGCAGAACACTAAACGAACTGTCATGAACATTCGGACTTCCTGCAGTTACCAGCAGTCACCGCAGGCAGAGCTTTGCATCGACACACCCCGTTCTGCAGTTTGCAGCCAGCGCTGCCGAGAGTACCACACGGTGTCGTACCACCATCATTCGGCGTACATTTTGCCTCAGGATAATAAACACAGTCATGATACACCGTATTCGCCGCCGAACACGTGTCGGCTGGTGTTCTGAAGCTGGTGTTCTGAAACAGACGCTCCTCGCTTTCAGAAGCACACTGCGGTCCTGCCACCGACTGTCGGGCAGACCTTCCGTCCGGGTGTGTGTGCCACACCGCATCATGTTTGCCCGCGTGCGATTCCCCACGGTTTCAATATGTTCGCACACACGCGTCACCTGTTCAGCCGCAGAAAGAACGGCCGTCATTCGCGGGGGGGGCAACGTGGCAGCAGGCGCGGTGTGATCGTCCCGCGGGGCGGCACATCCACCAGCACGGGATCGACATCTGAAATGAGGGTTCTGAATGCGATGAGTCATCAGATGACGTCCCTCAGTCCCTCAACACACCGCCCGAAACCGCAAACAGGTCGGAGGACAGCACTGTCAGAACACCTGTATACGACACGAAATCTGAGTGCGTCTGTCAAGCCCGTGGGTCTGTTTTTTTTCGGGTTTTATGAGACGTTCGTGTCGGTCCGGATTTTCGTTGCCGGCAGACAGAGTGGCACGCAGACAGTCTGGTGGAGAATCCGGTGGCTGTTTCGGTGCGGGAACGTGGCCGGCGCACCGCTGTCCCGCAGCGATTCCCATGGTGCGTTCAGAGTGGGTGTGTCAGAATGGTGTCATGGACAGTTCATCGATCGAATCGGGGCCGAACGGGATGCGGCTGATGGCGGCGGGGGTGACGTTCGTTTTTCTGTTTTGTGGAATCCCGGCGAACGCGGCTTTTGAATCAGACGGGGGGGGCCTTCCGAGAACTCCGGAGCTGGAAACACCGTGCCGTGTGGAACTGACCCTTCTGATTTCAGACAGTCCGGCCGCTCAGGTCCGCACGACGCAGAACTGGACACGCGTATTTCAGAAGACGGGGCGGGCCGTGCGCTTTGAACCGCAGCGGCCGGGACGGACAGCGGGCATTCGTCAGCGCGGGCAGTTCGTGCAGGTGGTCGGTGTTCTGAAGCGGGATGGAAGTCTGGAAATCGACGGCCGGCGGTATCGATTGTCGGACGAAGCGGAACTGGAGGGCTGGCTGGAGAAGCTGGCTCGTTATGGTGCCGCCGGACCGATTCGGCAGCGGCCGACCTGGGGGCTGTCGGATGAAGAGTATGGGCACGTCCTGAAGCTGCTCAGCGGTCCCGTCGGTCAGGATGTGCCGCTGACCGGTATGGCCGACGCTCTGCAGGCGATGCCTCTGCCATCAGAACTGACGGTGACGTGGTCGCCGGAAGCGGCCCGCCGGGCGTTTCGTGCGGTGGCGGGCTCGGAGCGTCTGGACGTGGGGATGCTGAGCTGCGGGAGCGGCCTGGCCGTGATTCTGGCGCGGTTCGGCTGCGGCTTCCGGCCTCTGAAACATCCTGATCGGGGCCTTTTTCTGGAAATCGATGTCGGAACGGAAGCGGACAACTTCTGGCCGGTCGGCTGGAAGCCGCAGCAGCCGCTGGCCCAGGCCGCCCCGGCGATGCTGAAGCCGGTTCACGTGGATCTGGACGACAGTGAGCTGGAGTCCGTGATTTTTGCCGTTGCCGATCATACGCAGATGCCGTGTTTTGTTTCCCGGCAGTCTTTGGAAAACGCTGGTATTGAGATCGGCCGGCTGCGAACATCACGTCGACCGGGTCGGCTGTCTCCCTGGCGTCTGCTGCGGCTGCTGAACAGTCGTCACGGGCTGGGGATTTCCGTTCGTATGGATGAATCCGGGCAGCCGTTTCTGTGGTGCACCACGTCGGAGGAGCACCGTGCCTGGTCGAAACGCTTCGGTTCGGTTCGGTTGCAGCAGGCCGGCGATCGGTGACGGGACGATTCCCGGCCGCGTGATTCGTCCGGTGGCCGCGCGCGGCAGGCGGATGTCGGCCGGGCTGTCCGGCGAACACGATTTTCATCAGACGAATGTGAGACGACAATGCGGTGCGGATTCTGGATTCTGGCGATTTTGTCCCCTGTTTGGGTTCATGCGGATCTGCCTGGTGTGATGCACAGGGAATTTCTCAACGGCGATCCTCCGCCCACACGGTCCTGCCACGCATCCACCATCGAACAGACTTCCGAGGGACTCGTTGCCGCCTGGTTCGGCGGGACCTATGAAAAACATCCGGACGTGGGCATCTGGGTGACGCGGCAGACGCCGGACGGATGGACACGCCCTGTGGAAGTGGCCAACGGCATCCAGTACAGCCGGCCGGACGGAACCGTTCATCGGCATCCGACCTGGAATCCGGTCCTGTTTCAGTATCCGGACGGTCCGCTGCTGCTTTTCTTCAAATGCGGGCCGTCTCCGAGCGAGTGGTGGGGAATGGTCATGTCGTCGTCCGATCATGGAAAGACCTGGACGGATCCTCGACGGCTGCCCGAACACATCGACGGTCCGGTTCGCTGTAAACCGCTGCTTCTGGACAACGGTCGGCTGCTGTGCGGCAGCAGTACGGAATTCGACGGCTGGCGCGTGCATTTCGAATGGACCTGTGATCAGGGGCGTACGTGGAGCCGGATTCCGGCGATTCACGATGGCCGGACATTCGGAGCGATTCAGCCGACGCTGCTGCGTCATGCGGACGGTCGGCTGCAGGCGCTCATGCGCAATCAGGACGGTGAGGGACGCATTCTGAGTACGGAATCGTCCGATGATGGAGACACCTGGTCGGAACTCCAGGAGATCGCTCTTCCGAATCCCAATTCGGGCATCGATGCCGTGCGTCTGTCCGACGGCCGTTTTCTGCTCGTGTACAACCACACGAACCGTCGGGGAACGGTGCCCCGCAGTCGGGAAATGATCAATCTGGCGGTCAGTCGCGACGGGAAGCACTGGCAGGCCGCCGGCATTCTTGAACATGAAAAAGGGGCCGAGTTTTCTTATCCGGCCGCGATCCGCACGGAGGACGGTCAGGTGCACATCACGTACACCTGGAAGCGGAGGCGGATTCGTTATGTGAACGTGAATCCGGATCGGCTTCTGCTGACGGATTTCGACGGCGATCGCTGGCCTTTTGCCCTCGATTCCGAACGGCCGGCGGACAATCGGTGAACATCCTGTGGTGCGTGTCTGTACAGATGACATCTTTCTGGCTCATGACACCGGCGACCATCCGGAATGCGCTGCCCGGCTGCATTCCATCCGGGCGCGGCTGCAGGAAACGGGACTGCTTCAGAACGTGACGCTCTGTTCGCCTGTTCGGGCGACCGATGAACAGATTCTGCTGTGTCACAGCCGGTCCCTTCTGGAACAGCTCGAGGCCTGGGCGGCATCCGGCGGAGGCCGTGTGGAAGCGGATACCGTCATGAGCCGAAAGTCGTTCGAGGCGGCTCGGTATGCTGTGGGAGGAGTGATCGACGGAGTCCGCGAAGCCGTCACGGGCACGCACCGGCAGATGCTGTGCCTGAATCGGCCACCGGGACACCATGCTTTGCGGGATCGTCCCATGGGTTTCTGTCTGCTCAGCAGTGTGGCCATTGCCGCGAAGACCGCCATTCGGGACCAGTCCCTGTCCCGCGTGCTCATTGTGGACTGGGACGTGCATCACGGAAACGGGACTCAGGATGCCGTTTACGGAGACGGTGCGATCTGGTTCTTTTCGGTGCACCGCGCGCCGTTCTATCCGGGAACGGGCGCTCGTTCTGAAACCGGGTGCGGTGCCGGCCTGGGGACGGTCTGCAATCTGCCGCTGCGATTCGGAATTTCCCGCCGGGACTATCTGGCAGCGGTCGAAAAGGAACTGACGGATTTTGCGGATCGCTGCCGCCCGGAACTGGTGCTGGTCAGTGCCGGGTTCGATGCTCATGCCCAGGATCCCATCGGATCCCTGGGACTGGAAACGGAAGACTACGAAACGCTCACCAGGCTGGTGCAGCAGATCGCGGACATCCACGCGGAAGGCCGCGTCGTCAGTGTGCTGGAAGGGGGGTATCACCTGGAGCGTCTGGCGGACTGTGTCGAGCTGCACCTGAGAACTCTGCAGGATGCCGGCAGCCGCGACGACAGGACACCGGACGCGGCCCGCTGAGGGGAAACGGGCCGCAACGGAGGGTCCGTTGCGGCCGGGGCGTCTTTCGGCCGGTCATTCCGCCCAGGGCGGTGGAGGTGCATCGAAGGTGCGGCACGTGCCGGATCGATCTGTCAGAGACAGGCGGCGGATGTGCAGGCACACAGGGGGTTCGCCGGGAGGCACGATATGGAAATTCCGGCTGTCATCAGTGACCGGGGGCGGGTCGTCTGCATGCTTCAGCGGATCGTTGACGACGGGGAATCCCAGGCGGAACAGGTGCAGCCGAATCGAATGCGGGTGTTCGGTGACCGGCACGGCTTCCAGAAGACTGGTTCCGTCGTCCAGACGGCGCAGCACGCGGAACTGGGTGTGAGCCGGCAGGCCGTGCGGATCGATATCGTGGAATCCGTCCGGACCGGGGTTCCGGGAAACTGGTTCCCGGCATTCGAAGGCATCCGATTCCGGATGGCCGTGGACACGGGCGGTGACAATTCGGCTGACGTTCTGCCTTTCGAACTGTTCGTGCAGATATCGGGCTGCGGTCCGCCGGCGGGCCAGCAGGACGATTCCCGATGTGTCGGCATCCGGCGGGTGGACGGGCAGCGGCCGCTGCGGATGATACAGAGCGTTCAGAAAGGCCTGCAGCGTGTTGCGCCGGAATGGTCCGGCCGGATGCACGGGAAGGGATGGGGGTTTGCTGAGGATCAGGAGATCGGCGTCTTCATAAAGAAAGACGATGTCCGCACGGACATCCGGTTCGACAGGAGCCGGCTGCAGATGTTCCAGGCGTTCTCCGCCGCGGACCGGCCGCTCCGGTGAGAGCGGCAGGCGTTCTTCCGGGGAGACCATGCGGCGGCGTTTGCGTCCGTAGCGCGGCGAAGGAATCACACGGGATTCCGCAATGTCCTGATGCCAGGTCCCGCGGTCGGTCCGGGGGCGCCAGTCACAGAGAAAATCGAGCAGTTTCCATCCGTCGTAGCGATCGGGGACATTCATGGGATGCCGCTGCATGCCGGGAAGCGATCCAGGAAGCGGCTGCGTGATCTGCTGCAGGCGGCGATTCCGTTCCTTCAGGCGGGATGCCAGGGCGTCGTCGGGTTCCTGCCAGCAGCGGGGACAGGATTTTCCGGGGATGTAATGAGGTGATTTCTGGTCTTCCGGGCTGACGACTGCCTGGCAGGCATAACACTGAGCGAAACCGGTTTCCTGCAGAGCGGAATTGACGGCCACCCGCTGGTCGAACACGAAGCAGTCGCCGTGGTAATGACTGCCGCCGCATTCTTCGAAGTATTTCAGGATGCCGCCGTCGAGCTGATAGACGTGGCGGAAACCGGCCTGTTCCATGAACGGGCCGGCCTTTTCGCAGCGGATCCCGCCTGTGCAGAACATGACCACCGGTTCGTCCTTCAGTCGTTCCGGCAGTTTGCGGACGGCCTGCGGAAATTCCCGAAACGTGTCCACACCGGCCGGGATCGCATGGTCGAACGTGCCGACTTCGATTTCGTAGTCGTTGCGGACATCCAGCAGATGGACGGTTCGCCCTTCATCCAGCCAGCGTTTCAGTTCGCGGGCGGGCAGTTTCGGCGACGTGGCACGAATCGGATCCACCTCGGGAACGCCGAAGGAAATGATTTCTTTGCGAATCTTCACCAGCATGCGTCGGAACGGCTGATAGTCGCTGAAGCTTTCCTTCGGGATGAGATCGGCCAGTGAGGAATCCCGGTGCAGATCGTCCAGAAACCGGTCGGCCGCTTTGCGCGTTCCGGCGACGAACAGATTGATGCCTTCGTGGCTGAGCAGAATGGTTCCCCGCAGATTCAGTGCGTGCGTGAGCTGCTTCAGGTGATGCCGTCGGTCCTGCAGATCCGTCAGCGGGACGAATTTGTAGGCGGACAGATTGACGATGGGGGATGCGGAAGGCATGGCGAAAACAGGTCCGGTTACGAAATCGTCTCAGAAGATGTTTTCGGAGCCGTGTCGGGACGGAAGGCGACGACCGCCAGAGGCGGCAGATGGATGGACAGGCTCTGGTCGAATCCATGACAGGATTCTGCGACGGTTCGGGCGGCCCCCTGGTTGCCGGCGCCGCTGCCTCCATACCAGGTGGCGTCGGAATTGAAGATTTCCCGCCAGAGCGGTGCCGGGGGCACACCGATGTGGTAGCAGCTGCGCGGTGTGGGGGTGAGATTGGCGGCGACGACGACCGGCTTCTGCCGGTCGGCCGGCCAGCGAATCCATGCCACGACCGTATTGCACGTGTCGTCCCCCACGATCCACTGGAATCCTTCGGAAAAAACATCGCCTTCGTGCAGAGCCGGTTCGTGAGTGTACAGGCGGTTCAGGTCGCACATGAGGCGGCGAATGCCTTCATGCCGTTCGAACGTGCGCAGCACCCAGTCGATTTCTCCTTCGTGATTCCATTCGGTCCACTGGCCGATTTCGTCGCCCATGAACTGCAGCTTTTTGCCCGGCGTCATGTACTGCATCGCGTACAGCAGCCGCAGGTTGGCGAATTTCTGCCAGTCGTCTCCCGGCATCTGGGACAGGAGCGACTGCTTTCCGTGGACCACTTCGTCGTGCGACAGCGGCAATACGAAATTTTCCGTGAATGCGTAGATGGCTCGAAATGTCAGATCGTTCAGATGCCAGTGACGGTGGACAGGATCGCGCCGCATGAACCGCAGCGTGTCGTTCATCCAGCCCATGTCCCATTTCATCGTGAAGCCCAGTCCGCCGACATAGACCGGCCGGGATACTCCGGGCCAGGCAGTGGATTCTTCTGCAATGCTCAGCACCCCCGGAAATTCGGCGTGCAGCATCGTGTTCATGTCCCGCAGAAAGGCGATGGCTTCCAGGTTTTCCCGACCGCCGTACTGATTGGGAATCCACTGCCCGGAATTACGGGAATAGTCCAGATACAGCATGGAAGCGACCGCATCGACCCGAATGCCGTCGACATGGTAAACGTCGCACCAGAAGCGGGCGCTGGACATCAGGAACTCCGACACTTCCCGACGTCCGTAATTGAAAATGCAGGTGTTCCAGTCCGGGTGGTATCCCTGGCGGGGGTCTTCATGTTCATACAGAGCCGTGCCGTCGAAGCGTGCCAGACCGAATCCGTCCGTCGGGAAATGCCCGGGAACCCAGTCGATCAGGACTCCCAGTCCGTGTTCGTGAAGGTAATTCACGAAGAACTGGAAATCGTCCGGGGAACCGAAACGGCTGGTCGGAGCGAAATAGCCGGTGGTCTGATAGCCCCAGGAACCATCGAACGGGTGTTCCGTGATCGGCAAAAGCTGAAGATGCGTGTACCCGACTTCCTGCAGGTATTCCGTGAGGGCCGGGGCGAGTTCCCGCCAGCCGAAGAACTCCCGGCCGTCCTGCGGCCGTTTCCATGATCCCGGATGGACTTCGTAGATGGAAACGGGAGCCCGGAGCCAGTCCGTGCTGCGACGGCGTTCCATCCAGGCATCGTCGGTCCATCGGAAATGGCGCAGATCCCACACGATCGATGCCGTGGCCGGCCGCAGCTCGGCAGCGAATGCAAACGGATCGGCTTTTTCCAGAATCTGACCGTCCTGAGTGCGGATGGCGTACTTGTAGCGCATCCCGCACACAGCTCCGGGCAGAACGCCGTGCCAGACACCCGAATCACTGGAATCCAGGTAGTCTCGCCCGGCTGTCCAGCCGTTGCCGTCGCAGATCACCGACACCTCACGGGCATTGGGAGCCCACACAGAGAAACGGACGCCTCCGTCCACCGGGTGCGCTCCCAGAGCCCGGTACAGAGTGGATCCATCCGCCGGAGCGTCAAAGGTGGAGGAGGTCGACATCGATACAGAGCCGGTCATCGGGCTGGAACCATCCTGTTCTGCAGAGATCGGCGAGTGCCGGACGGCGGCAGATCCGGCGAAAGCGAGTCGTGCGAAACCGGACCGCGCCGTATCAGGAATTCCGGCATCAACATGATCGGATTCTGGAAAGCGGCTGCCTTCGCGTCAATTGTGCTCCGTGAAGTCCGGAAAACGGTGACGCAGACCGTCTGAAGGATGATTCTGCCGATTATAGGACGTTGTTGCCATCAGGCTGCAAAGCCATTCGTGTCCAGTGACCGTATTGCGGCCTGTCTTCCGAAAAAAGGGATCGATCCGACCTGGACCTTCAGAATTCCATCCGGCCGTCCGACCGGGCGATGGTAGTGTGCAGGGGGAGATCTGTCCGGAACCGCAGCGTCTCCAGGATGCTTCGGCAGACGCCTGCCTCTCGGAGTTGCCGCTGTCCGGCCGATTCTCCGCCCGGCCGATCCCCGTTCGGAATCGCCAGAGAATCGGTTTTTCAAAGGTGCTGCCGATGCCGGTTGCTGAACCGTCGGGTGCCGAACGGCATTCCGCAGGCATGGATGTTCAGGGTATGTCGAACGGGCCGGGAGGCTGCGAAGACTGTTCTGTGGGAATGCCGTGATGATTTCCGTACCGTGTCAGGTGGGCCTCATGATGTCGCTGTTCGGGCTGGCAGCAGCGGACACGCTGTCGCTGTCGGCATCGCCCGCGTCGGCCGGCCTGAGGTTCGAGCGGACGGATCGTGGCGGAACGGTTTCCGCCCTGCCCTACAGATCGCGTCTGTGGGAAAAAATCTGGTGTCCGGACCTGACAGCTTCCCGCACGTCTTCTGACGATCCTGCGTTTTCCGGCGGGAATTCCCCGGCTGCAGCATCCCTTCAGGATCGTTCCAGGACGGGACGGAATTCGGTGCCGCGTTCTGCTCTCGCGGCTGCTGATTTTCCTCCGCCGCCGGGCATGAACGACCAGATGGGGGCCGACAGAGACCGCCTGTGGCCGGAAACGGGACGGCCGGATGAACCTCCGTCGTCTCTTCATCGGACGAGTTCGGCGGAACTGCCCGGTGCGGCCGGTCCGTCAGCAACGACGCTGCTGGTCGGCCTGGCTGCTTTGATTGTCTGCACCGGCGCCCTGTTCGGCGGACGACAGTGATTCGAGACGACCGGGATTTCACCGGTCGTCAGCGATGTTTCCAGGTCGGCCTGATGGCCTGCATTCTGTGTGCGAATCCGGTTCCACTGACGTTCGGACAGGGAACGGTCGTCTGCGACCGGGTTCGACCCGGTGTGCCCAGGCCGATCCCGGATACCGGATCGCTTCACGACATCGCTTCACGACATCGCTTCACGACATCGCTTCACCAGGCTGGCAACGTGTGCAGTTCCGAGGGGCCACGGGCAGGCGCGGCAGTGGCGGCGCGTTCGACGGGTGTCTGCTTTCCGCCGGCATCAGGCGGTTCGGGCAGTGATGGGACGAATGGCTCGAGACCACTGAGACCATGCGGTCAGGTGTGAGACCATGCGGTCAGGTGGCGTTGTCGGATGGAGCGGCGGAACAGGAAGACGGTTCGGCCGGGCTGTCTGCTGAATCCGGTCCTGGCGATTCTGAGCCGACGGCCAGGCTGGAATCGACGATGACCTGATTACGGCCGTTGTGTTTGGCTTCGTACAGAGCGGCGTCGGCCCGGGCAAACAGTTCCTGAGAGAACTGATCACTCGGTCCCGGACAGCCGCAGGCGATCCCCACGCTGACGGTGACGGCAATCACGTTGTTTTCGAAACAGATGCGGGTCGATGCGACGCTGTCCCGCAGACGTCGTCCGACCGTTTCCATTCCGCTGTGATCGGCCGCTTCCAGCAGCAGAACGAATTCTTCGCCTCCGTACCGGGCGACGTTTTCGCTGTCGCGGGTGACTTTGTTCAGTGCCTGAGCGACTTCGCGGAGCACCCGGTCACCGGCCAGATGGCCGAACGTATCGTTGACATTTTTGAAGTGGTCGATGTCGATGATGGCGATTCCGAAGTTCTGCTGCCGCACTCGACTGACCGCCTGCAGTTCCGCCATCTGCGATTCGAACCAGTTGCGATTGTACAGGCCGGTCAGGGCGTCGATGTGCGCTTCGTGCAGGAGGTCTTCCACACGTCGTTTCAGCCGGCCGTTTTCTTCGAGCAGAGCGGAGGGAACGCGTTCGTGGTGTTCTGTTCCCACCATGGATGTGAATTCCGCCAGTTGTTCCAGCGCCGTTTCCAGAAGTTCTTCCTGGGACGGAATCGTGGACGGATCGACGTTGAACAGTTCGGCCGACTGTTCCAGACGGTTCTGCACGGCATTCAGAAGGTTCTGCACGGACCGTTCCGAATCGGCCAGGGCATCTTCCAGAGTCAGCAGCGCGATTCCGGCATCTTCATCGCACAGGTAGTCTGCGACGGCGCTGGCTGTGCGGGTGACATCGATGAGGCGGCGTTCGCTTTCTGTGACATCGTCGGGCAGCGTCCCGCCGCCGATCTGCTCCACAGCCAGGATGCAGCGGTGGGGAAGACCGATGTCATCGAGAATGTCGACGGACAGGGCGACCGGGCTGATGCCGAACAGTTCCTCAGCAGCTTCTTCAAGCGACTGCACTGAGTTCTGTGTCTGCTGCAGGCACCGGGCATACAAAGACGCATCGGCCTTCAGCATGCTCAGACGGCCGATTCCGGCCAGCAGGTTGATCGTGAAGGCTTCCGACGCGAATGCCGCTCCATGCGGTTCGGCGATGATTTCCGCCGCCGTTGCCTGAACGAACGACCGCAGCCAGATGTCGTGAAACAGTTCGGACGCTTCGGGATCTTCCAGAGACGTGGAAGACAGCGAAAAGCTGAGAACCAGTGGTGTCAGATGATTCCGTCCCAGACGGGTGATGCCGGTGCGCAGGTCGGTGATTTCACTGCGGGCGCCGTAACGGGGGGAGTTGGCCGCTTTCAGGATTTTGACGGCCAGTGCCGGATCTGTCTGAATCGTGCTGGTCAGTTCCTGAATCGTGGAGTCCGGCGAGTTGAACAGACGCAGAATCTCCACCGCCACGGTGGGGAGAGACGGAAGTCGATTGGCTCGCTGAAGTCGAGGATGCATGGGGGTGCTGCTGATTCCGAAGGAAAACGACCGATTTCGGGGGAAACCAGTCCGCATGTTTCGAAGAAAAGGCCCGGCTGCACACACCATCGGTGCGGGGATGTCCCCACTTGCCTGACCTGGGGGAAAAACGGGACCGGTGGCAGGGGACCGGTTCGTGTCGTATCGGATAATCCGGTTGCTGATGGGGAATGGCCCTCCCCTGCTGCGATGCCGGACGGTCCCTTTATTCTGGAGGATTTTCAGGCGGCGGGGGCCGGTGGAGTCGTCCAGCGCAGCAGAAGCGGCAGCAGCAGCAGATCGCCGAAAATTCCCCAGAACATGGAGACGCTCATGAGGCCACCGAACCAGGCGAGTGGAACGAATCGGGAGACTGTGAGAACGGCGAAGCCGGCAATCAGAGCCAGATGAGCAAACACGACCGCTCGACCGGCACTGTGATGAGCGACCTGCAGGGCTTCGGGAATGCTGCGGGTTCTGCGGGTTCGTTCGAATGCGAAGATGTAGTGAATCGTGGAATCGACTGTCAGTCCCATGGAGACGCTGGCGATCATGGCGGTGCCGATATTGACGGGCACATCGGCCCATCCGAGTGAACCGAGCAGCAGAGCAATCGGGAAGATGTTGGGCAGCAGAGCGATCAGTCCCAGCCGCAGACTGCGGAAGGCGATGCTGATGCAGAGGAAGATTCCGCCCGTGGCACACAGGAAGCTGCGCATCTGATCCTGCAGCAGGCTTTGAATCACTTCCGTCAGCAGCACGAACAGGCCGGAAGCCGTATTGTCCGACGGATCGGTGCTGACACCGGCAGGAGAAAAGCGGCGAACGACATCGCGAACCGCTGCAATCTGAGCGGTGCGGACGGCGGCCGGCTGCTGTTCGGCGGACCGAAGCACAATCCTCATCCGGCCCGCCTGGGGGTTGTACATGCCGGCCACCAGATCGGGAAATCGTTTCTGCATTCTGCGCAGCATCCAGGCAGGTCCCCGCAGCCGGGGAGGAATCTGAGCGACGTCGCCCAGAGAAATGACGCGGAGAGTTCCTGTGTCCTGTCCGATCGTTCGCAGCTTCTGCGTGAGTTCGATGACGTCTTTCAGGTAGGCGTCATTGAGTTCTGCGGGAGCATTGAAGGCGGCTTCCCAGGTCCCGGTGGCTCCCAGCCGTGATTCGATGAACTTCAGAGAACGGACAATGGCCGAGGATTCCCGAAAGTTGCGTATGAAACTGGTTTCGACGTTCAGTCGCAGCAGTCCAGGCAGACTCAGGGCCGTGACGGTCATGAAAACGAATCCGGTTTTGCGGGGATGATGTTCGACCCATCGGCAGATACGGGACAGCACGTCCGTCAGTCGGCTTTCGAAGGGGGCCAGAGCCGGCGGACGCAGCGTGCGTCCGGATGCGAGCATGGCGGGAAAGATCAGAAGGCCGGCGACCAGGATGAGTCCGGTTGCCAGCGTGATCATGACACTGAAACTGCGGACGGGAGTGATCCGGCTGACCAGCAGAGACAGAAAGCCGACAGCGGTGGTGACGCACGTCCAGAACACGGGAGCGGCCATCTGGCACAGAGCGGCCGCGGCCGCATCGCGGGGCGTGGCCGTCTGTTCCGATTCGATTCGGAGTTCCCGATAGTGCACGATGACATGCATGCAGGTGGCCACCGCGATGACGGTGGTGAGGGAATTGAGCATAGACCCCACCATGCTCAGATGGGCATTCTGCAGCACCAGAACGGCTCGTGTGCAGATCACGACGCCCAGAACCAGTCCGATCGTTCCCAGCATCCACCGAAAGCCGCTGAACAGCAGCAGCAGAATGGCCGACAGAATGCCCAGTGACGCCAGAAAAAGAATTCGGGAATCTTCTTCCACCAGGCGAAACATGTCGTGAATCTGGACGGGTTCTCCGGCCACGGCCGAATCGGGTTCGAAGCTGCGGACGGTGTCCCGAATTCGGCGAATCGTTTCCGATCGGGGAACGGGGGCGGTGTGTTCCGGCAGCAGTGTCAGGATGATGGCTGTTGTGCGGGCGTCTTCACCCACCAGTGTTCCGGTGAAAATCTGCAGCATGGCCCGCCTCACATGACGGCTGCGCGGAGCGCTGTCGAGCATGCCGGCCAGATGCTGTGTCCGGTCCGGCTGCACACCCGGAATCCGATTGAGCCGTTCAGCCAGTTCCACGATGCGGGTGTGTGCATCGCTGGTGAGCTCCGGCTGCCAGGAACGGCGGGCGATCAGTTCCGCCAGAGGTGTCTGTTCGGGGCCGTCATGACTGAACAGACGCGGCTCGGTCCATGCGGCGATGACGAATTCGTCGGCTCCGAAATCCGCACGGCTGCGCCGGAGAATCACGATGTCGGGATGATCGTCGGAGAAAAACGATTCGATACGCTGATCGAACGTGAGCCGTTCCGACAGGGGAATCGAGGCGGTCACCAGAACGGCGGCCAGCAGCAGCAGACCGTTTCTCCAGGCGACGATGCGATCCATGATGGTGTTCAGCGGATCGGTCACGGCAGCAGTCACAGAATCAGCAAACCGCAGCTCCGGTCTGCGGTTTCGAATCACCGGATCACGATGGTTCCGGATTCACGACGATGTCCTCAGGCGATACAGGTGCTCACCTGCCCGACGGACCAGCAGAACACCTTCTTCCTCCCGGCCGGCGAAGGACTCCACATCGATCGAATCCGGATCGCGGTACCCCAGACAGACCTGTCGGCAGACGGATTCCGGAATCTGCGAAGCCAGTGTCACCTGGATGCGCGGTTTTTCCACGCCGTGTTCGAACGTTCCGGCGCCCCGCACATGGCTGGAATGAGCCAGAATTCCCCAGGGACAGTGACGGAAACGGTCCCACTGCCGCGTGAAGTAATCGCGCACATGGTAGCCGATTTCCAGAATCTTCTCTCCGTGGGTCACGGAAATCTCCTTCATGTGCGGCGCGTAAATGATGAGTTCTCCGCCATCCGCGACGACCGGTTCGAGTTTGTACATGCATTTTCCGGCAACCCACAGTTCGTCGTACATCTGCGGAGCACAGGACAGCACCTGGTGAAACGGTCGGTCGACAAAGCGAATGTGGGTTTCCGCGGACACCGGACAGGCCTGTTTCCAGGCGTCTTCGGGAGTTCCGTAGAACACGGCGCAGGCAGAGGCGTTCTCAGAGACGACGAATGCCAGACAGCGGCGCGTGCAGGGAATGAGCTGTGCGGCCCGGTCCACGACCCGCCGCACGGGCGTGTCGGCGATGCCGATGATGTCGACGCTGGTGATGAGGGCTCCCAGCCAGTGGAAGAAGTTGAGAAGCCTGGGGCCGGAAATTCCCGGGAAGAAGTACTTGTTGCCGCCGCTGAATCCCACGACTTCGTGAGGAAACACGGGGCCGACCACCAGGACGATGTCGCAGTCGAGTACACGGCGGTTGATTTCGACGGGAACTTCCATCGCCAGGTGTCCCTCCGACAGTTCCCGTGTTTCCGCTTCTGACAGAGTTCCGATGGTCGTCAGAGCGTCCGGCTGATTCCAGGCGTGGTTATGCAGTTCGACATCGTCACAGGGATCATCGGGGGCAATGCCCAGCATGCGGCGCAGGGAGGCTTCTGCCATGGGGGGATGGGTTCCCAGCGCGACCAGGACATCCACGGAAGCGGCCACCGGGACGATCAGGCGGCGCAGAACGGGAAACAGAATGTCCATCGGTGCCGTCCGGGTGCTGTCCGGGACGATGATGAGCACGCGCTTCTGATGGAATTCCGCGACGTCGATGCAGGCGGTGACCTGGTCGATCAGAGCCGAAGGGGACAAAGGTTCAGCAGCAGTCATGAAGGTTCCTGAACAGCGGGATCGGGCTGCGGTCCGTCCGGGGATGCGTGCCGTGGTCCGAAACAGTCGAACCCGGCAGTGTAGTGCATGGGGATGCTGTCGTACATGACGGCGCCGGCGTTCGGACGAAGGAAGAACCTTTTCGGCTGCGATCGTGCAATTCCGGCGAGCTGTTCTGGTTCTCGGAAGCCCCCTTCCATTAGGCTCCGCGATCCTCCGCGGTGCCGAACAGGTCGGCAGCAGGCGGCAGGATCTGCTGCGGCGGCGGCAGAGCGGCATGAGGGGCAGCCATCAGGGGGGGCTCAGCGGCCGCTTTTCGGGACACGCTGCCGCCGGCAGGAAACCGGGACGGCCGGCGGCAGGATGCAGTGCCGGCGGTCCCAGGCAGGTCGTTTTGGGGGTCCCGGACCGGTCGGAATCAGATTGTCTATGACACTTTCGGAGCTGCTGCAGAATCGTTTTCGTGCCGATTTTCGTTTTCGCGGAGCGGCCGATCTGGAAGCCGAACGGGTGTCTCTGGTGCGCGTGACGCCGGAAAACGTGTTCGCGGTGGTCATGGATGGTGTCGAACAGCAGACGCAGCTTCGGTACCAGGAAAGCGACATCGGACTGTTCTGCACCTGCGATCAGTTTGCGAAGTTCAAGGCGTGTCGCCATCTGTGGGCCACGGTGCTGGCGACCGATCTGGAAGGACATGTCCATCCGGGAATCCGTCCTGGTCGGCTGGTGCCGTTCGTCGTTCCGGAAAAGCGGGTGCCGCTGACCACGGACGATCTCACGACAGGAGCGGACGAAGGTGCGGATTCGGTCGGAGTGCCACGGCGGCGGGCTGCCGCACCGAAAAAAGCGACACCGCCGCCGCGGCGGATGAAGCCCTGGGAAACGAAGCTGACCGCGCTGAAGGAAGAAATCCGCGTGGAGGCCCCTGGAGCGGCCGCGCGGCCATCGGAACGAACCATTTTTTATCAGGTCGACGGAAACGCCAGCCGCGAAGCCGGAAAGCTGGTGATCCAGGCGATGCAGAAACAGAGGCGTTCCAGCGGACAGTGGGGAAAACTCAAACCGCTCAAGATTCGTCCGGGAGAACTGGACCAGATCGAGCATGAAGATGACCGGACGTTTCTGGCCTACCTGGCCGGTGCCATTCCGGAACGCAGCAACTGGTCGACTCAGCAGGCCGAACTCCGCACAGCCGCCCATCGTTTCTATGTTCCGTTCGAACTGGGACGCCTGATTCTGCCTGACATGTGCCGATCCGGCCGGCTGGCGCTGCAGGCCACGGAAGAATCGGCCGAGCAGATTCTGGAATGGGATGACGGAGACCCCTGGGAACTGACGGTTCGCGTGGCACGCGATCCGGACATCGACGGGTGGAGCGTCACCGGTCATCTGGTCCGCGGCGATGAGACCGTGGATCTGAAGGACGTGCCGCTGGCGGTGGCCGGGGGGTTCGTGGTCATGGCCGATACGATCGGACTGCTGCGCGACTTCGGGGCCCCGCAGTGGATGAAACTGCTGGCGGAAGAAGGACGTCTGGTGATTCCGGCCGCTGATGAACAGGAGTTCGTGGATCGGCTGCTGGACATCCCTGCTCTGCCTCGTCTGGAACTGCCGGAAGAACTGCGCCTGGAAGAAGTCCGTGTGCAGCCGGTTCCTCAGCTTCGGCTGTTTACGCCATCGAACGTCCGCTGGCGCGGAGATGCTCTGACAGCGGAAGTGCTGTTCGATTACATGGGCAGCCTGGTGCCCGGGCGGAATGCCCGCTGGGCTGTGGTGCAGCGTGAGGAGAATCGCTGCGTGATTCGGGACCGGGGTTTTGAATCCGCCTGCTGGCAGACGCTGCGGGAACTCGGCTTCCGCAGACGGCTCAATGGAGCCCGCACGCGGGCCGATGTGGAAATTTCCCGCCGGGACATCGCCGCTGCCGTGCGGCATCTGGTTGAAAGCGGCTGGGTGGTGTCCGCGGACGGCAGTCAGGTGCGTCAGGCCGGTCAGATGAAGTACCGGGTGCAGACCGGTATCGACTGGTTCGATGTGACGGCCGAGGCGGACTTCGAAGGGCGGCACGTGGCCTTTCCGGAACTGCTGCAGGCGCTGGAACGGGGGGATTCCATCGTGCGTCTGGATGACGGTTCTCTGGGAATCCTGCCGGAAGAATGGATGGAAAAAATCGGTCTGATCGCCGGTCTGGGAGTTCTCGACGGGGAGTCCCTGAAGTTTTCCAGTTCTCAGGCCGTCATGCTCGACGCTCTCCTGGCCGCTCAGGACGCCGTCGATGTGGACGAACGCTTCCAGGAACTGCGGAAACGCTTTCAGTCGGTGTCCGGAGTGAAACCGGTGGCGGTGCCGCGGACATTTCGGGGCAAACTGCGCGACTACCAGCGTGACGGGCTGGCGTGGATGTGTTTTCTGAGGGATTTCGGACTGGGCGGGTGCCTGGCCGATGACATGGGACTGGGGAAAACCGTTCAGTTCATCGCCATGCTGCTGCGGCACCGCGGTTCGCAGAAGAAGGACGACCGTCTCCCTTCCCTGGTGGTCGTTCCGCGGTCGCTGATGTTCAACTGGCACAGCGAATGCGAACGGTTCGCCCCGTCTTTGAAGGTGCTGGAGTACGCCGGGCCGGACCGTGCCGTCCTGCGAGACCGTTTTTCCGACTACGATGTGATTCTGACCACGTATGGGACGGTCCGTCGGGACATCATGCAGCTCAAGGACATCCGGTTCGACTATGTCGTGCTGGACGAGGCGCAGACGATCAAGAATCCGTCTTCACAGATCGCCCGGGCATCGCGGCTGCTGACGGCCCGCCACCGCCTGGCACTCAGCGGAACCCCCATTGAAAACAACGCCGGTGATCTGTGGTCGATCTTCGAGTTTCTGAATCCCGGGATGCTGGGACGCAGTACGGTCTTTCGCAGTCATGTGGCCGATCCCGACAGTCCGGAAACCCGTGAGGTGGTGGCCAGAGGGCTGCGGCCGTTCATTCTGCGCCGTACCAAGCAGGAAGTCGCCGCCGAACTGCCGGAGCGTCTGGAAGAAACCATCTACTGCGATATGAATGCCGAACAGCGGCGTCTGTACGACGAATTGCGTCTGCATTACCGCGATTCACTGCTGGGACTCGTCCAGGACAAAGGTCTGTCTCGCACCAAAATGCACGTTCTGGAAGCTCTGCTGCGCCTGCGGCAGGCCGCCTGCCATCCGGCGCTGCTGCATCGCGGAGAACACAGCGATCCGTATGCCAAACTGGAATTTCTCATTCCCCACCTGAGGGAACTGGTGGCGGAAAACCACAAATCGCTCGTGTTTTCACAGTTCACCAGCATGCTGGGGATCGTGCGGGAACACCTCGATCAGGCCGGAATCGACTACGAATATCTGGATGGTCAGACACGTGATCGGGGCGATCGTGTGGCCCGGTTCCAGGAAGACGAATCCTGCCGCATCTTCCTGATCAGTCTCAAAGCCGGCGGCCTCGGCCTGAACCTCACGGCAGCCGAATACGTGTTTCTGCTGGATCCGTGGTGGAACCCGGCCGTGGAAGCCCAGGCCATCGACCGGGCCCACCGTGTGGGACAGACTCGAACCGTGTTCGCCTACCGGCTGATCTGCCGCGATACCGTGGAAGAGAAGATTCTGCAGCTCCAGAACCAGAAACGCGAACTGGCCGATGCGATTCTGGCCGGTGATACGAAGGGCAGCTTTTTGCGGGACATGTCGGTTGAAGATCTGGAGCTTCTGCTGTCCTGAGTGCGGAGTCTGACCCGGGAAGCGGCAGCCTGCCAGGGATTCCAATGAACCGCAGCTTCCGATGAACGGAGAAGATGCGGGGGGCGAATGCCGGCACCAGCTTGCTGCCGCGGCGGACGATTGTCATGATCTGGCGGCCGGCCGTTCATTCGGTCGATCGGCGTGCGGACCGCCGCGCCCGCAATGCCGGACAGGCGACGGTCCGGCGAAGGCCGCTGCGGTACAGAAGGGTCCACGAAACTGATAACCGGCGGTGCCGGCGCGCATCGCGATGACGAAGGCTGCTGTCATGTCCATTCGGTTCCGTCTGAGCATCATGATGTTCCTGGAGTTTTTCATCTGGGGCGTGTTTTTCGTCACGATGGGCACGTACATCGGAAAACTGTTCAGCGGTGCGGAAGACATCAATTCCGTCATCGGCCGCATGTACGCTACTCAGCCCTGGGCAGCCCTGCTGGCGCCGCTGGTCGTCGGGTACCTGGGCGACCGGTTCATGAACAAGGAACGCCTGAACGGGATTCTGCATCTGATCGGTGCTGCTCTGCTGATGGGGGTGAGCATGCTGCAGGATGAGGTTCCGTTTTTCTGGACGCTGCTGGCATTTTTCATCTGCTACATGCCGACTCTGGCACTGGTCAATACGATCGCTTTTCAGAACGTGGATGACATCGAACGCGACTTCCCCCCGATCCGGCTGTGGGGCACGATCGGCTGGATCGTGGGCGGACTGGTGATTTCGGAGTCGTTTTTCGGCCTGTTTCCCCTGCCGATTCTGCCGGGCATCGAGGATGCCGGAAGCCGCAGTGTTCAGTTTCAGATTGCGGCGGCCGTCAGCGTTCTGTTCGGCCTCTACAGTTTCACTCTGCCGGCTTCCCCGCCGCAGGGGCGGGGAAAGCCCGTGGATTTCGTTCAGGTTCTGGGATTCGACGCGCTGCGGCTCATGCGGTCCCCGGCCTACCTCATGTTCGCCGTCTGTTCCTTTCTGATCTGTGTGCCCCTGGCGTTCTACTATTCTCGGACGGGGGAGTTCGTCCGGCAGATGGCGTTCGGAGACCGATTTGGAGCCGTCATGGCTCTGGGGCAGGTCAGTGAAATCGTTTTCATGGCCCTGGTTCCGTTTTTCCTGACCCGGCTGGGGGTCAAGCGGATGCTGCTGGTGGGCATGCTGGCCTGGGCTCTGCGGTATGTGCTGTTCGGATGGTTTCCCGAAAGTCCCGTCATGCTGGTTCTGGGAATCGCGCTGCACGGAATCTGCTACGATTTCTTCTTCGTGACCGGGCAGCTTTACACCGACCGTGTGGCTCCACCGGAAATCCGCACCAGTGCCCAGGCCCTGGTGGGCCTGCTGACTTACGGGGCCGGCATGCTGGTGGGCAACTACGTGATGGGCTTCTGGGGGGATCGCATCGGACTGGATCCGGCGCTTCGGGAAAGCTGGCTGGCCAAAGCGAGCGAATTCTGGCTCATGCCGGCAGCCTTCGCGACGGCGGTGGCCATCCTGTTTCTGGTGACGTTTCACGACCACACCCACGATCGCTCCGCCGTGCCGGACGGTTCGGACGGCGACGACCAGCCGATGCCGCGCGAAGCCTGATTCGGTCCGGGCACGCGCCGGCTGACACTCCGGGAATGCGTCCGGCGGTGAAGACGCGATCGGAACGGGCGTCGGAACTGTGGGCGATCAGTCTGCCGGGTACGGCGATGCCGTCCGGACCGTCAGGGCACAGCAGAAAGCCGGCTGGTGATCAGTCGCCGGAACGGCTGTTGCGGGTGTGCCGGAGCAGCCATTCGTACAGGTCCGGGTTGTTGTAGGTGGCCGTCCAGGAATCGTGGCCTGCATCCGGGTACACGGTGAACTTCGGTGTCGCCCCCAGCTTCTTCAGAGCGTCGATCATCGTTTGGGACTGTTCCGGCAGCACGACCGTGTCGCGGGCTCCGTGAAACGCCCAGACCGGAATGTGCGCGAAGCGATGTACGGAATCGGGATCGCCGCCGCCACAGATCGGAACGATGGCCGCGAAACGTTCGGGGGCGTGAGCGGCCAGGTTCCAGGTGCCGAATCCCCCCATACTCAGGCCCGTGACATAAACCCGGTCGGCGTCCACGCGGCAGCGTTCACAGACCGCATCCAGCAGTGCGACCAGTTGGGCCGGATCCCAGACTCGGCCCTTCGGGCACTGCGGAGACACCACAATGAAGGGGAGGTGCTGCCCGTCGGCGATGAGTCGGGGCGGACCATGCGTGGTGACCAGTTCGAGATCCTCTCCCCGTTCTCCGGCACCATGCAGAAACAGCAGCAGCGGCCATTCCGACTTCTGCTCATACTCCTGGGGCAGATACAGCAGATAGCGGATGACATGCGGTCCTTCGGTACGAAGTTCGGCGGGAACCTGCTGACCTGGCATTTGTTCACTCGCAGATGCCCCGGCTGAACTGTTCACCAGGACACACACCATCGAAACCCACAACGTGCTGCGAAGCATGACCGGGACGTTTCCTGCAAACAGCGGCCGAGAAGACGGAGATCGTTCGGGGTCGGATTCTACCGGCCGACCGGGCCGAGCGGAACCTGTGGGAATCGGAATGCACGGCGGAGCCGCGATTCGGACAGTCAACGGCAGAGACGACAGAACGGTCCGGAACAGACTGCAGGCGGTCCGGACACCTCTGAAGAATCGGGGCGGGAGCCGGATTTTCCTTTTGTGACGATGATACGGGCCTCTTTACAATGCGTTCAGTCTTCTTGACGAAGATGGCGCGGCGGCACAGTCCGATGCGGTGTTTTCGAAACGTTTTGAGAGAGAGGAACGGAACATGTTACTGCTGAAGAAGTTATGGGCGGACGATGCCGGTGCGGTGTTGTCTGCGGAAGCGGCCATCATCGGAACGGTGGCTGTGGCGGGTGTGGGTGCCGGAATGAACGTGGTCGCTTCGTCGGTCAACGAAGAACTGCGGGATGTGGCCCACGCGATTCGCAGTCTGGACCAGAGTTACACGATTCCGTGTCGAAAGGCGTGCGGTGCCTGGACGGCCGGTTCGCAGTTCACACAGGCGCCCGTGGAGGAGTCTCTGGAAGAACTGGACCGGCTGGAGCAGCGGGAGGAAGCTCGGGCCCGAAAGAAGGCGCGTCGGCTGAAGAAACGCGTAGAACGGCAAAAGGAACGCCGGAAGCAGCGACAGAACAGCCCGCCGGAAGACCGCGGTCCGTCCGAAGACCCGGAAACGATCTGACATCCCGGCACCGGCCTGCAGAGGCTCTCTCTCTCTCTCTCTCTCTCTCTCTCTCCGCTATCTGATGCGGGTCGGTGCACGGGCGGTTCTCACGGTGTTTCGTCGCGAACCGGCCTGGCGGCCGGTTCATTTTTTAACCGGCCACTCGGCCGGCCACAAACGCTTCTGACAGTCGGCCTGCGGTGTGCGATGCGTCTGTCGACCGTGGCTGCGGGACTCCGGGACCGGTGCCGGTGTTCGGCCGCTGCATTGGCCTTTGCGCGATGGAGCGATTAGATTAGCAGCAGGGATCGGCCGGGTTCCGGGCGTGCGTCTGTGCTTCAGCGGCCGACCGTGTTCTGGGTGTTCCGTTTCCACCGGGACCGGGTCAGATGAGCGGTGAGCGGGAAACAGGCCGTATTGAGGATGCCGAAGACGGGCGTCCGTGCCTTCTGGTGGTGGACGATTCGGCCGCCGATCTGACACGGGTAACGGGACTTCTGGAGAAGGAGTGCCGCGGCTGTCGGGTCGTCGGCTGTCATCGGGCGATCGACGGGCTGGATGTGCTGCAGCGGGAATCGGTGGCGGCTGTGATCACCGATCTGATGATGCCCGAAATGACGGGGCAGGAATTTCTTGTGGAGATCCGGCGGCGGTTTCCATCCGTCCCGGTCATCCTCATCACGTCCCGGGGCAGTGATGAAATCGCGGCCCGCAGTCTGGAAATGGGGGCCGTGGATTATGTCCCGAAACGGTCTCTGGCGGACCGCCTTCCCGAAGCGGTCGAGGAGATCTTTCGATGCCGGCGGGAAGCAGAACTGTTCGGACAGGTTCTGTCCCATCTTGTTTCCAGCCGCACGGTGTTTCATATTGACGGCTGCATGGATCAGTTGAGTTCCGTGCTGCACCACATTCGGCAGCACCTGCAGGTGCTGCAGTGCCTGCAGGACCAGGAAGTCCGTCTGGTGACCGATTCGATTCGCGAAGCGCTGATGAACGCCTGCCGGCACGGGGTCCGGCAGGCGGGTGGACACCGGACAGGAACGGACGGGCCGGCTGAAATTCGTCTGGAAGTGGTGCAGGAAGGGGACTGTCTGCGGTTCGTGGTTTCGGATTCCGGTCCGGGATTTGATACAACGTGCCTGGATGCGGTGGCGGGAAATGGAATGGCGTTCATGAAGCGGCACATGGATGAAGTTGTTTATTCCGGTGCGGGGAATCAGGTCTCCCTGACGAAGCGATTTGGACGAACACAGCGGGGCTGACCGGCGGGAGTGTCCGGAATGGATCGCTGCAGAACGGGACGGGCGGGTGGCACTGCTGCTGGTTGTTGATGACACGGAAGCGGAACGGACACGGGTGTCGGGGCTGCTTGAGCACGACACGGAACACCGGGTGGTCACGGCGGTGTCCGGTGAGGATGCGCTGGCGATTCTGGAACAGGAGACCATCGATCTGGTCGTGACCGATCTGCGGATGCCGGGGATGTCGGGGATCGACCTGATTGAGGAAGTGCAGGATCGGTATCCGGGAATGCCGGTGCTTCTGCTGACCGGTTATGGCAGTGAAGAAGAAACCGTCCGGGCGATTCGGGCGGGGGCGGCCGGGTATCTGAACAAGGCATCCGCCGCACGCGAACTTCTGCCGCTGGTGAATCGTCTGCTGGCGGCCCGCAGTGTCGATCTGGCCCATGCGGCCGTGATGAAGCGGCGGGAGGTGGATGAATATGAGCTGCGGCTGCCCAGTCAGCGAAAACTGATGTCGGCGGCGGCCGCGTTTCTGCGGCAGCGTGTTCAGGCGTCGGATATCTGGCCGGAAAAGGAGGTGCTTCGGCTGGGCATTGCCCTGGAAGAAGCGCTGCTGAATGCCTGTCTTCACGGCAATCTCGAACTGGAATCGGTTCTGCGGGAAGAAAACGGAGATCACTTCGAGGCTCTTGCCGATGAACGCAGCAGTCTGTCTCCCTGGAAGGACCGCCACGTACATGTCCGGGCATCCATCACGCCGGAATGCGTGCGGATCGTTGTGCGGGATGAGGGGGAAGGATTCGATCCGAGCGAACTGCCGGATCCGACGGATCCGGAAAATCTGCTGAAGCCGCATGGGCGCGGCGTCATGATCATGAAGATGTTTCTGGACGAAGTCGTGTGGAATGAGACGGGCAACGAAGTCACGCTCATCAAACGTGCCGGCTGTTCCGGAGAAACGGCATCCGATGATTTGGATACCGACGGGAACGTGAATTCCGGGTAATCGGGCAGTATACTGGCCGGTACCATCCCCGCAGCAGAGATCGCTGGCGCCGGGCGGGGGCGAGGGCATCCTGGATCCTGAGGTTCTGCGGGAAACACGCCTGCGAACCGACTGAGTGACTGTGGATAGCATGAATCTGACTGTCGACTGGGACACGGCTCTGGCCAGTGTCAATCAGGATCGCCGGCTTTTGAAGCTGGTGATCGATGCCTTCCTGAGGGAAGCACCGGGGCTGCAGGAACAGATTGTCGCCGCGATCCGCGACAACGATGTCCGAACGCTGCAGCGCTGCGGTCACACGCTCAAAGGCACCATGCAGTCGCTGGGAGCGGAACCCTGGTCGGACATGGCCCGCCGGCTGGAAGAACTGGGGGCCGGCGGCAGCACGGAAGGTGCCCGGGAACTGGCGGAAGAACTCGGCCGGCAGCTTCCGTCTCTGTTCGAACAACTGAGCCGATTTACCGCGGACGGCGATGTTCCATCATGAGTCGTATCATTCTTGTTGACGACGCCGATACCGACAGAACGCTCATCAGCGGTCTGCTCAGACGGGAACTGGACTGCCAGGTGCAGGAGGCGGACAACGGCGAAGCGGCGCTGGATTACATCGATGCCCGACGTCCGGATCTGGTGCTGACCGATCTGCAGATGCCCGGCATGAATGGTCTGGAACTGCTGCAGGCCATCCGGAACGAATATCCCATGATTCCTGTCGTCCTGCTGACCGCCCAGGGCAGCGGGCGCATCGCGGCGGAGGCCATGAAGGCCGGAGCGACCAGTTATGTTCCCAAACGGCGCATCGCCGAAGATCTCGCCAGAACGGTGAAGCGGGTCATTGAGGCGGCATCCGATGTGCCGATTTCGCCTCAACTGATGCACCGCATGGATTACTGCAGCTGCCGGTTCACTCTGACCAACGATCCGGCACAGGTCACATCGGTGGTCTGCCAGATGCAGCGGATGCTGCGCTGTCTGCCCCTGCAGGATGAAAACGAACGCATCCGTGTGAGTCTGGCTCTGGAGGCCGCGCTGTCCAATGCGCTGTTCCACGGCAACATGGAAGCGTCCCGGGATCTGCCCAACGGCGGCGAAGAGGCCCGCATGGCCCTGTTTCGGCAACGATGGAATCAGAAACCCTGGTGCGACCGCCGCATCACGCTGACCGCCGACATCACACGCAGCGAGGCCCGCTTTGTCGTCAGCGACGAAGGAGCCGGCTTTGATACATCCCGCATCGATCCGAATGTGATGACTCTGGACACCGAAGGCGGACGCGGCCTGCCGCTGATGTACACGATCATGGATGACGTGTCTTTCAACGACATCGGCAACCAGGTGACCCTCATCCGCCGCCGGGCATCCTGAACCGGACGCCCGGTGGAAGCCGTCAGGCAGCAACAGGAACCGTTTCCGGTCGAAAGAAGCCATCGTTTCGTGCGATGCTGACGAACGACGACGCACAGGGGGCATGTGATGCCGGCATCTGTTTCCGACGCGACAGCTGTCAGGGTGTTCGTGGTGCTGTGTGCTGTTCTGGCGGGGATGCGGTCTCTGTATGCCGGGAAGGGAGAAGCCTGCAACTGTCTGCAGGGACCGGAAGAAGCGCTCGATGCGGCCGACATGACCGGTCCGCCGTCACGGGACATGTTCGCTCACCTGTCGGACGAAGAGGCCGCACTGATTCTGGAGTACTGGTCGGAATGGCCGAAGCTCCAGGAATTCTATTCGAACCTGCAGATGACCGGACGCGTCGAGGAATGGTATTCGGGTGCCGGATCTGCAGTCTCAGAAATGACGTACTACGGCAACTTCGGAGAAGGCTGTTTTCGACTCGATGTCACGTCCCTGGGCAGGTTCGGTGAGGAAAACACAGGGGATGTCGACGGCGGGAAACCTCGGAAAGAAATCATCGGACTTCTGACTCCTGAGAGGCAGTATGTGATCGAAATCGATTCCGCGACGGGTCAGCGGATCATCACGGGACAGACGATCCGGCTCGAACTGGCGAAGTACGGATTCTGCCACTATTCTCGTCATGACGTGGCATTCGCCGACCACTTCGGATTTTCCCTTGCTCCCAGGCTGATTCTCAATCTGCCCAGACATCCAAATATGAAGGACGCCCGCATAGAGTCGGTGCGCGTGGCAGTTGATCCGGACGAGGGAGAAATCGTGACCATCACGAATCGTCCTGCTCCCGTACGGAACCCCAGCGTCGTCATCCGCACTGAGTTTTATCGAAATCGTCACTGGGCGCTGAAATCTTATGAATATGAGGGTGTTGCCCCGGAGACGCCGGCTGCCGGAAGACACGTAATCCAGTGCGAATATTCCGGGGACTACGGATCGTTTCCTCTTTTGAAGAGCTGCACGAAGGAGAGTTACCGGGCGGACGTTGCGGATCTGAACAGCGTTCAACTGGTGCAGTCAGACAGATTCACGGTCCAGGAGATCATTCCGGGTCCTGCTTCTGCGGACGTGTTCGACGTTGATGCTCTGCTGGGCCGGAAAGTTCAGGTCACGCCACCGGCGTCTCCCGGTTTCCGGTGGCGGCCTCTGCTGATAGTCAACGGTCTGATTCTGCTGGGGGCAGCCGCCTGGACGATTCGGAAGCGACGATTCTGAGGGATGCCGACAGTGAAGGCGAAACCATCGGCGTGTTCGGAGAGCGGAACAGTCGCGGCGATTCATCGTCGTCCGGGGTTCACGGTCATCGAAGTGCTGGTGACCATCGCTGTGATCGGCATTCTTCTGGCGATTCTGCTTCCGGCCGTTCAGCACGTGCGGGAATCCGGCCGCCGCACGCAGTGCCTGTCGAGGCTCCGGCAGATCGGACTGGCCCTGCATCATTACCACGATTCGCATTCGGTGCTGCCTCCAGCAGTGATCTGGAGCGGTCCGCCGGGGGAACCCCTGGGGCTCGATCTGCTGCCGGTGGGTACGATCGACCGCGTGGCGACCGGAGTTGCGCCAGGATCGGAACCGGATCGTGTTCATGCGAACTGGGCGCTCATGCTGCTGCCGCATCTGGACCAGTCGGTTCTGGCTTCCGCCTATGACCCGTTCCTGCCGGTGAACGATCCGGCCAATGCCCAGGTGCGGAACACGAAGCTGGCCGTTCTGCTGTGTCCGTCAGATTCTCTGAACGACCGCCCCTACGATCGCGGACTGCAGGCGGGAAATCCGGGCTTCTTCTACGCACGGGGAAACTATGCGTTCAATTTCGGCCCAAACAACGCCTGTTTCTCATTCGATCCGGTCTGTGAAGACGGCTTCCAGACCGATTCGGACGACTTTCTCAATGAAGTGATGTGGGTCTGGGGCAGCGGGATCGGAGGCGTCAATGTGTCGTTTCACCTGCGGCAGTTTCGCGGCGGCACGTCGAACATGGTGGCGATCGACGAGATTCGGGCGGGTATTTCACCGCTGGATCCACGCGGCACCTGGGCACTGGGGATGGCGGGGGCCAGTATCACTGTCCGACACGGAAAATACGATCTGGGCAATGACGGTCCGATCAACAGCCTGTCTCCATCGGCGGATGACATCGTGTCCTGCGGTGAACTGACGGCCGAATTCGGTGCCGACGGTCTGCTTCAGCTGGGGATGCCGTGTTCATCGAACATCATTCCGGCCAATCATCAGGCCACGGCCAGAAGCCGGCATCCCGGAGGTGTTCAGGTCCTCATGCTGGACGGGTCGGCACATTTTGTCAGTGAAAATATCAGCACCGACGTGTGGCACGCCATGCACTCGAAGGACACCACGGAACAGGTCAGTCTGCCGTTTTGAAGCTGTCCCAGTCCGAAGAGCGGACGGAAGCGGACCAGACCCGCGAACCGTTATGGCATCATGAATCGGTCAGCCGGTCCGGCAGCCCGGGGACGATCCGATTCCGACAGGACGGTCAGGGAGTGGACGCCTGCTGTTCGAGCTGCTGCTGCAGGCGGCGGAGTGCTTCCAGCCGGACGCCGGGAGGACGGTGCTCGAGAAACCAGCGGACGTCTTCCAGAGCAGCCGCTGCACGGCCAGTTCGAGCCCGGATTTCCAGCCGTTTGGCCCGCAGCTCCGCATCGTCTTCTTCCAGCCGGACCAGCACTTCCAGATACTTCAGAACCTGCCGGTCATCCCGCTCGTCTTCGGCTGTCCGCAGCAGGTTGCGCAGCATCCGGACAATGATCTGACGCGGCTGCTGCGGCTCCATGAACCGGGGTTCCGGTTCCCATCCCTGCTGCCGCAGTCGTTTCTCGATGTCCGCATCCGTCAGGCGGCGGGCTCGATCGAACACGTCGATCCATTCGGCCGGCTGATCGGCTTCCGTCGGTTCGAATCGGACGATGAAGTGTCCGGGCAGACCGATTCCCTGAGTGTTCAGGTTCAGCCGACGCGTCAGTTCCAGATAAAGCACACTCAGCGTAATCGGCAGGCCTTCCCGATCGTCGATGACTTCATTGAGGTAGCTGTTGGATCGGGCGTGATACTGCTGCCGGCTGCCCCGGAATCCGTTTTTTTCGAACAGCCAGTGGTCCACGGCCGCCAGCCGTCGGCGTTCCGTGGCGTTCGGGGGCAGGTCCGACCGGATGTCGTCCACCATGCGGCCGACCAGATCGACATAGTCCTCCACCCGAACATCGGGATTATCCAGCCGGGCGACAAGCAGTGCAGACTTCAGCAGGACGTCGGAACCCTGCACGCCGTCGCCTGCGGTCAGTTCCTTCAGCAGCAGATGCCGGATGCGGGCGGCATGGACCTGGTCGGCCAGCCGCCGCAGACCGTCAGCCTGCCGTTCCATGTCGGCGGCCTGGATGTGGAGAATCCTGACCGGGTCGTTCGGCAGGCGGCTGAGGTCCGCGATGACGCGGTGTTCGACCGGCTGCCGCTGCAGATCGATGTCGTTCAGAATCGCGTTCACCTGCTGCCGGACCGTGTCATCCGGAACGTCCGGAACAACAGATCGGCCGACACGGAACCGGCGAAACTGCGCTCGAGTGCCGCGAAACGATGCCAGACCCGGACGTCCGGGCGGCAGAGCAGTGTCGGATGTTTCGAACACGGCCTGTCCGTTGACAAAGCAGGAGATCGTCTGTTCATCGATGCGGACATGCAGGGTGTTCCAGTCGCCCGATCGCCAGGCCGGGTGGGGGGCATCGTGAAGAATGGTCCACGAACGCACGTCCGGTCCGTCGAAGCGCGTGAACCGCAGCCGTCCGGCACTGGGATAGAATCCGTAGTGCCGATCGCCGCCGTCACTGTGGATCACCAGTCCTGCCGCGCCGCGTTCATCTTCCAGACGCACATCAACGACAATCTCCACGGGACGGTCCGGGATATCGCGGGTGATGCACAGAGTCCGTCCGCCAAACCCGCTGCCGGCAGCTTCTGACAGAATGCGTCCGGCACGCTGCGTCCAGCGGCCGCCACCGAGGATTTCCCATTGCAGAGGGTTGATTCGTCCGATGGTGACCCAGCGGTCCATGGAGACCGGATTGGGAGATTCCAGCAGATCCTTCAGATGGCGGGAGGGAATCGCAAACCCGATGCGGCTGGTGACGGCGGACTTCAGAGTGACGATTCCGATGACCTGGCCGGTGTGGTCCATCACGGGACCGCCGCTGTTGCCCGGTTCGATGGCCATCGACAACTGGATCATGGGGACACCGTCGATTTCGCGGTGTCCGGACACGATGCCGTCAACGACCGTGAAATGCAGACCATGGGGGTGCCCGGCGGCGATCACGGAACGACCGGCAGCAGCCTGGGTTTCACACAGCGGCAGGACCGGCAGACCATGAGGAGCTGTTTTCAGAACGGCCAGATCCAGATGCGGAGTCTGGGCATAGACCGATCGAACGTCCAGACTGCGGCCGTCCGGCAGACGTACGGACACTCGGCGTCCGTCGCCGATCACGTGCCGCGCGGTGGCGATCAGGTCGTCCGCGATGGCGAAACCGGACCCTTCTCCGCGCGAAGCCCCTGTCCGTCCGGTCGATTCGATGACGACCAGGGAGGGGCGGATCCGGGCAGCAAGTTCCTCCACGGAAAAAACGGCCTCTGACGCCCCTTCCTCCGCGACGGCGGTGGACATCAGCGCCATCATCAGCAGCCGGCAGCCGACAGAACAGACGATGGAAGAAACGTGTTGTGCGGCCACAGCGGTATTCCGTCTGGATGCAATGCCGTTCGGGAGAGCCCGGACTGCCCTGCCCGCATTTTATCGGGGTGTTCGGGAACGTGACAGAATGCGGAGCAGGCTTTTTCCGGAGCAGTGCAGGTTCCTGTCGAGTGCGTTTTCGGGGGCGGTCTGAGCCGGACGGCGGCGCGTGGTGGCCACCGGCAGCCGGACCGAATGCATCGGCTGTCGGGACAGACAGCTTGCAGGGACGCATCCGGGATACAAGGATATGAGGGAACAAACGGGCGGCAGCCGTCGGCACGGGGCTGTCTGTTGCCGCCGCGAAGGAGGGTGCCGACGATGTCGTGCAGAACGCTGTTGCCGGGTTACGATCGCAGAACGCTGCTGGCACGCAGCGGTCTGGGGCTTGGCAGTCTGGGGCTGGCCGATCTGCTCATGGCGGACCAGCCGGCCTCGCAGAAGTCGCTGCTTCAGGCCAGACCGCCCCACAGTTTCGGCCGGGCCCGGCATGTGATTCATTTTTTTCTCAACGGCGGTCCGTCTCATGTGGACACCTTCGACCACCGTCCGGCTTTGAAAACGTATGCCGGACGATCCATCCCGACCAGCCGCCCGACGGAGCGGCGAACGGGAACCGCCATGCCGTCGCCGTTTCGATTTCGGCAGTACGGCGAATGCGGGCTGGCGGTCAGTGATCTGTTTGCACGCACCGCTGAGCATGCAGACAGTCTGGCCGTTATCCGTTCGATGTACGCGCATGTCCCCAACCATGAACCCTCACTGATGCTCATGAACTGCGGTCACGACGTGCAGCCGCGTCCCAGTGCGGGAGCCTGGGTTCTGTACGGTCTGGGAACGGAGAATCAGAATCTGCCGGGATTCATTGCCATGTGTCCGCGTGGCCTGCCGGTCAAGGATTCCGAAAACTGGCAGGCGGCCTTTCTTCCGGGAGCCTGCCAGGGAACGCACATCGACACGCAGCACACTCAGCTCAGCCGCCTGATCGAAAACATCGAACATCCGGATGTGCCCACAGCCGACCAGCGGCGGCAGCTGAATCTGCTGCGGCGGTGGAACGACCGACATCGTCCGTCGCGTCAGGACGACCGGCTGGAAGCCCGCATTCATTCCTATGAACTGGCATTCCGCATGCAGCATGCGGCGGCGGAAGCATTCGACACCCGTTCCGAACCGCTGCACATTCAGCAGATGTATGGTGAGACCGTTCACGGACGCCAGACACTGATCGCCCGACGGCTGATCGAACGGGGCGTCCGCTACGTGCAGTTGTGGCACGGAGCCGGACAGCCCTGGGATACGCACCAGGACATTCCCGGCAATCTGACGCGTCTGGCCGGTGAAATCGACGGGCCCATCGCGGCTCTGCTGACCGACCTGAAGCAGCGCGGTCTGTTCGATGAAACGCTTGTTCTGTGGGGAGGGGAATTCGGCCGCACTCCGACGGTGGAACTGGTCGGCAGCGGGGAGCCCGGATTCGGCCGCGATCACAATCACTACGGGTTCACCGTCTGGCTGGCCGGCGGGGGCGTTCGCGGCGGGACGACCAGGGGAGCGACGGACGATTTCGGTTTTGCCGCGGTGGAAAATCCGACCAGTGTCCATGATCTGCACGCCACGATGCTGCACTGTCTGGGACTGGACCACGAGCGACTCACTTACCGCTACGCCGGACGGGATTTTCGCCTGACCGATGTCCACGGCCGCGTGCTGCATGACATCCTTGCGTGACGGTTTCGGTCGTCGGGATCCGTCGTGGCCGACTGCGGCATTCAGGGAGCATCCGTCCGAAACGGACTCACAGACAGGCTGCCGTCTGCAGCGATCTGCACGGAAACAGCTCCGCTGTCACTGGTTCGGTACACAGCAGCCGATGTGTACACGTCCTGCAGGTGCGCCGGGTGGTCCGTGCGGCGGGCACTGACCACAAGGTGCCGCGGCTGCAGGACGCGGGCCGTTTCGGGCGTGTTGGCGCGTCGCGAACCATGGTGCGGGCTCACCAGCACATCGACACGCGGCAGCCGCGGCAGCAGCTGTTGTGCCCCTCGGACTTCGAGATCTCCTGGCAGACAGATCCGGCGGCCCGCGAATTCCAGAAGCACCACCAGACTCATTTCGTTATCGGACAGGTCGGGACCGGACCAGACCGCTTCGGCCTGCAGGATGTCCAGGCGGACGCCGTCCATCCGGCAGATGTCCCCATGCGCGATGCTGCGAATCGGAACATGATACCGCGCTGCAGTCCGCCGCAGATCCGATGCGGCGGACGAACGGCTTTGCAGAAAATGAGGCGACAGCAGCAGTTCGCCGACGGGAAAGCGGGAAAAAACCTTCTGCAGACCGTTGAAGTGATCGATGTCGTCGTGGGACACGAGCACGGATGAAACGGTTCTTCGTCCCCGCGACCACAGATAACGGTAGATGATTTCGCCGGCGCGGTCGCCCCGGTGCATCGATCCGGCATCCACCAGCAGAGTCCGGCCGTTCGGGAATTCGACCACAGCCGCGCTCCCGTGGCCGACATCCAGAATCGTGCAGGTGAGTCCTGAAGAATCCGGAACGGTCCGGGCCGTGTGCAGCAGCACGGAGACCAGGAGGATCAGTGCCGTCCAGGTGAGTCGCCGAAAGGAGGGAAACAAAACGGCCGCTGTCAGCAGGATGTACCAGGCCGGCAGGAACCAGACGGGCAGGTCCGGAAGATACAGATGTCCGGGTCCCGGGCCGCCGGCCGCCTGAACCCCGGCACGCAGTCCTGTCAGCATGGCGGAAAACACTGCGCCGGCCGGATTGGGCAGCGCCGGAAGCAGCATGCCGAACAGCACGGCGGCGAATCCGGTCCACAGAGTGAACATGGTCCAGGTGATCAGAAGGACGTTCACAACGAGTGTCACCGGTGAAATCACGTGAAACTCCGCGGCCGTGACGGGAACGGTCGCTGCCAGAATCCACAGCATCGGATGGCAGCGGGACAGGAACCACTGTCCGGATCGAACCAGACCATCGCGCATCCGTTCAGATCGCGTCAGCGGCTGCCAGGACACGTCGCGGCGGGTGGGCTGCCCGATTCCGGGAAGGAACACTCCGCCGCTGCCGGCGCACACCAGTCCGATCACGGAAAGAAAGGACAGCCATGCCCCCGTATCGAATACGAGCCCGGGACGAACCAGCAGCATGACACATGCCGTCAGAGACAGGACGGCTGTCAGCGAGACCTGCCGAACGGAAATCTGTGCCAGTGTGAACAGGAGGGTGAACACGGTGGCTCGAACAATCGACGGGCGCAGGTCCGTCAGCAGGGCATACGCGATGCAGATCAGAGCGATGAGGATCAGCCGGGGATTCCACGGGATCAGCAGAGCGTGTCCGATACGTACCAGCAGGAGCCACAGGATTCCCAGATGCAGGCCGGAAATGGCCAGCAGATGCATGGTGCCGCTGCCGATGAACACATCCTGGATTTCCGGCCGGACTTCCGTGCGGCTGCCCAGCAGCAGAGCCATGGCGATGGCCTGGTTGTCATCGGACACGGCGGACATCAGAGCCTGCTGAGCGCTGCGTCTGAGGGCGGTCAGCCAGGTGCCCGGATGGAGCGGGCCGGCCGCCTTCAGAACCGACACGGCCTGCGGATGCCGGACACTCAGCAGGGCCGCCACCCGGCGGTGTTTCAGAAACCGGGCGAAATCGAACTGACCCGGATTTCCGGGAGGTTCCGGTCGGGACAGCCGCCCGATGACGCGCACGGTGTCGCCGCGTCCGCAGCGTGCAGCCGCCTGGCCATCCACGAAGACGCGGAGCCGTCCTTTCAGAGGGACTGAGCGGCCGGCCAGCTCCATGGATCGGCAGGAGGCCGTGAATCGGGTCTGCCAGGTCTGGTCCGGGCGACCGTCTCCGATGGCCGGGTTCGGTCTACGGAATGCGAACGGCACGGACGTCACATCGACCGTCAGAACGACCGTGTCATCACGTTCCGCCAGACGAGCCAGATGCGAACAGTCCATCTGACGGGAATCGATCTGCCAGCGGACAGCCGACAGGCAGGCGACCGTCATCAGCAGCAGGCACCGCGATCGGTGCGGCCGGTGCATTCGGAAGCGCCTGGAAAGCGAGACGAACAGCAGTGCCGCCAGAGACCAGGCAGCCGCCAGCAGCGTGCCTTCAGCAGTCGGCAGGAACTCGCCGGCAAGAGTTCCCAGGGCCAGGGCGGCGGCCACAGCCGCTGCGGGCGGAAGGCCAGGGCCGCGGAACATCATGAAGGCCGTTCATTCGCTGCCCGTGCGGCCGGAATCGTCCAGAATGGGCTGCAGTTCTTCGACGAAATCGTTGACATCCTTGAACTCGCGGTACACGGATGCGAATCGGACGAAAGCGACCTTGTCGAGATCGCGCAGGGCACTGAAGACCATTTCGCCGATCTGTCGGGACGGAACTTCCCGCAGTCCGTCTTCATAAAGGGCGGTTTCCACATCGGCCACCATCCGGTCGATGGTCTGATCGCTGATGGGGCGTTTGTAGCACGCCTTCTCGATTCCCGCGCGGATTTTCTTTCGGTCGAAAGGAACGCGGGTGCCGTCTTTTTTGATCACGCGAACCTGCGATTCTTCGACACGTTCGTACGTGGTGAACCGGCGGTCGCAGCGGAGACACTGCCGGCGCCGTCGGATCGAAAAGTCCGGACTCGTCCGGGAATCGATCACTTTCGTTTCATCGTGCTGACAGAAGGGACACCGCATGGCTGTGGACTCCCGGAAACAGGACGGACATCGGTGTGGCGGTCGGCGGCAGGCCGGGTTGAACCGCCTTCTGTCACGAACGGTTCAGTGTAACGCTTTCCCGGTTCCGCTCAATCGGTCGCCCGCCGTTTTCAGGGGCAGCGCGACGGGAAGCGATCTGCCGCACCGATGGATCGGGGGGGACCATGAATCGGCGCGGGGAGCTGGTGAGATCGAATCAGCGGGGCACCGCGGGGCGGGCGGACCGCTGCGATCGTGATCGCGCCGGAAGGTCCGCAGGCCGGGTGCAGGAGCGGAGCGACGCCGATGCGGCACGGCAGGTGCCGGCAGGTGATCGGACGAAGAATCGCGGGAACGACACGGCGTTCCGGCGGCCTGCCGAACTTCGTGCCCTGGTGGCTCGGTGTTCGTCGGTTGAAAGAACGAATCCATGCCGCGAACGCGGGCGTCTCACGGAGACGCAGAGACACAGAGGTGCGGAGACACACAGGTGCAGCAGCATGCCGGCCGGAAGAAGGACCGGCGGTGTGGGACAGCGCCGGGGGCGGTACGGTGGAACCGGTCGGTCGTTTCACAGAAAACGCGTGTCGCCCTGCTCTTTGAGCAGGCGGAGGATTTCGCCGATGCGTTCGGACTGATCCCGCTGAGCGACCAGAGTGGCATCATCCGTATGAACGATGATGCAGTCTTCCATGCCGAGGACCGCGATGAGATGGTCGTCGGTGCTGCGGACGATGCAGCCGGATGTGTCGATCGTTCGGACGAGACCCTGCAGGGTGTTGCCGTGGTCGTCCTGTCCGGCCAGTCGCGGGACGGCCAGCCAGCTTCCCACGTCGTCCCAGGAAAACGGTGCTTCAATCACACACGCCTGCTGCGATCGTTCGAGCACAGCGCGGTCGATCGGAATGCGGTTCATCTGAGGGAATTCGTCGGCCAGCACGTCGTTGTACTGTTCCGTACCGATCACCGCGGCCAGGCGTTCCAGGCGGTCCGCCATGTCCGGTTCATGCTGCTTCAGTTCGTTCAGGATGGCCGTGGCGCTCCAGCAGAAGATCCCGCAGTTCCAGTAGAAATGCCCCGATGCCACGTACTGTTCGGCCACGTCGTGCGGCGGCTTTTCGCGGAAAGAACGCACCTGAAAGGCATTCTGGTCGGACAGAGCCGGGCCGCGTTCGATGTATCCGTAACCGGTTGCGGGAAAGGCGGGCGGGACACCGAACAGAACGAGCCGCGAGCAGTCCTGTTCAATGAGAGCTGCGGCGCGCAGAACGGCGTCGTGAAACGCCTGCACCGGAGCGATCAGATGATCGGCCGGCATGATGAGCATGACGCCGTCGGGATCGGCATGGCGAATATGGATGGCAGCCAGTCCCACGCAGGGGGCGGTATTGCGGGCGGCCGGTTCGGTCAGCACGTGATCGGCCGGGACGGCCGGAAGCTGGCGCCGGGTTTCGTCGGCCTGGGCATGGCTGGTCACGATCCAGAACGAATCGGGTTCCCCCAGACTGCGGCAGCGGTCCAGAGTCTGCTGGATCATGGTGTCCGTCCCGGCCAGTTTCAGAAGCTGCTTGGGGGTACGCTGACGACTCTGGGGCCAGAAGCGTGTGCCGCTTCCTCCGGCCATAATGACGCAATGCAGCATGATCGGTCCTGATCGGGCGGAGCTTCCTGTTGAATGATCGTGTGTCGGGAGAGACGGAGGAGAATGCCGGCGGTGTGACCGGGCGTCAGTATTCGCGGCGCTGGCGGGAACTGGGAATGCCCATCTGTTTGCGGTACTTCGTGACGGTCCGGCGGGCCAGTTTGATTCCCTGACGGGCCAGGGCTTCCACGAGGGCGTCGTCGCTGAGAGGTTTCTTTTTGTCTTCGCCGTCGATGAGTTCCTGCAGACGAATGCGAATGGTGTCCCAGGCGACTTCTTCGCCGTCGGCCGTCTGTGTTCCGCCTCCGAAAAACCGCTTCAGCGGAAACAGGCCGCGGGGCGTCTGGATCCACTTGTCCACCACGGCCCGGGAAACAGTCGTCACGTGCACGCCCACGCGGTCGGCGATCTGCTGCATTTTCAGCGGAGCGATGTATTCGGGACCTTTGTCGAGAAATTCGGTCTGATGATCGATGATTTCCTGGGCCACTTTTTTCAGAGTGGAATAGCGCTGCTGGATGGCTTCGATGAGCCACTGGGCGGATTCGACTTTTTTCCGGATCCATTCCCGGGTTTCCGGTGTCGGGCTGGACTGCAGCATCTTTCGATAGCGCGGGCTGATACGCAGTTCCGGGATGTATTCGTCCAGCAGCCGAACCACGTAGCGGCCGTTTTCGTCGAGTTCCACGGCCAGATCCGGCCGCACCTTTTCCACGGGCCGCTGTTCGAAACCGCGTCCGGGAAAGGGGTTGAGCGTCTGGATCTGTTCGATTCCGACTTTGATCAGATCCAGACTGAAGCCGGTGGCCTTCTGGATCACGGGAAGCCGGTTCATGGCGATGTCTTCGAGATGATCGCGGATGAGGACCCGCATGACATCATGGAACGGCATGTCGTCCGTGATCTGCAGCAGCAGCATTTCGCGTTCATCGCGTGCTCCGACACCGGGCGGATCGAGCTGCTGGATCTTTTTCAGAACCGATTCGGCCTGTTCCTGCGTCAGATGATGTTCGGACGTGCGGTTGAACTGCTGGACGATTTCCGCCAGCAGGCTCTGCAGCCGTCCGTTGTGGTTCAGGTTCTGAATGAGCAGTTCTCCGAACTGCCGTTCGGCATCTGACAGAGTCAGAAAGGAAAGCTGTTCGAGCAGGTATTCGTGCAGCGACTGAGGCCGGGCCACCATGTTGGCCATGGCGTCGTGCTGCCGATCGATGCTGTCGCTGATCTGATTGGCCGACGGACGGGATCCGCCGAAGCCCACATTGTCTTCCGGCCATTCGGAAGAAATTTCCAGCAGCCGTTCGAAGTCCGATTCGTTGTTGCGTTCGCTGCCGGCGACCAGTTCTCGTTCTTCGACATCCCGGGCCAGTTCGCGGCGCTGTCGGGGGTCCTCCGGAGGAATCACCGTGTCGGCTTCCGGAGCGGGTGCATCCGCGTTCTTTTCCACGATATCCAGAGCCACATTTTCCACCAGCTCCTGCTCGATGCGCTCGTTCAGCGCCATCATGTTCAGCTGCAGAATCTCCATCGACTGGATCATCCGCGGAGCCAGCTTCATCTGCTGGCTCATCTTCATCTGCTGAGAGAGATTCAGGTGCATTGTGAAAAACGTGTGGTCAGATTCGTCCCGGATGCGGACTGGTTTGGAAAAACCGTCTTCTGTGAGCCTACGTCATAACCGGCGGACCGGATACCCATCGGCGGAATTCCCCGCCACGGAAACCGATAAATGGTGCCGGATGCAGCGGTCAAAGTTCCCGGCGGCCTCGCAGTGCATCGGCCAGCATCTCCCGATTGGCGAATTCCAGCACACTGCCCGATGCAATGCCCCGCGCCAGTCTTGTAATCGTTACATCGTCATTCTGCAGCAGATTCGTTATGAACAGTGCCGTTCCGTCGCCGTCCACCGTGGGATTGGTGGCCATGACCAGTTCCCGCACCCCGTCCTGGCGAACCCGCCGGATGAGCTGGTCGATGGTCAGATCTTCCGGTCCGATTCCTTCCAGAGGCGCAATGCGGCCGCCCAGAACATGATACACTCCCTGGAAGGCTCCGCTGGATTCCAGAGCGACCACGTCGCGCGGCTGTTCCACCACACAGACCGATGTGCGGTCCCGCCGCGGATCACGGCAGATGCGGCACACATCGTCTTCGGTCAGCGTGAAGCAGACGGAACAGCGCCGAACCTGCTCCCGGACCGTGCGGATCGCGTCGGCCAGGGCCAGTGCGTCCCCGGCGGGACAGTTCAGGATGTGGTTCGTCAGCCGTTCGGCCGACTTGCGCCCGATGCCCGGAAGACGGGAAAACTGTTCAATGAGTCGGGACACGCTGGGGCCGCAGGGATGGTCGGGACTGCCGGGCCGGTCTGGGGACATGAGAGTCTGGTCCGATGAGTGCGGAGAAACAGGTTTCGACGCCGAACTGCGGCGGCGGCCGCCGCGTCACGTCATGCCGAATTTCGACAGAGCTTCGCTGAGTCCGGGAACATCGATGCCGGTGGCCGCTTCCGACATCGTGGCGGCCGCGGCCTCCCGCGCCTTCTGCAGCGCCTGGTTGACGGCCGCCGTGACCAGTTCTTCCATCATTTCCCGGTCGCCGGATTCGATCAGCGACGGATCCAGAGATACCGAAACGATCTTCATTTCACCGGTCGCCGTCACCTTCACCATGTCGCCGCCGGCAGAGCCTTCCGTCCGGACCGAAGCCAGTTTTTCCCGGGCTTCCGCCAGGCGTTCCTGCATCTGAGACGCCTGCTTCATCATGGATGCGATGTTTCCAAGTCCTTTGAGCATGATTGATGTTTCCTGAAGCCGGAAGACAAAACAGATGAAGGACATCCGGATCGGGCACGGCAGCCGGTCCGGATCCCGGGGAGGATTCCTCTGAGCGAATTGTTGTGAGCGAATTGTTCGTGATTTGTTCTCTTCAGGTCCAGTCCGTTTGTCCGGCGGACCAGTCAGCCGGTTTTCGGCCGCACGGGAGCGTTGATGACCCGATGGACCGTCGCTCCGAACACCTGGGCGACTTCCTGAACGAACGGGTCCTGAGTCGGGTCGATGTCGTCGCGAACGACGATGCCGGGCCGGGACGGAGCGGAATCTTCAGACGGCGCGGGCCGGCCGGCGGAAGCCGCGGGCGGTCGGCGTGCCGGCGCAGAGCCCGGTCTGTCGGCACCGGCGGAGTTCGACGCGGCCGGCGGGCTGTCTCCGGATGCTGCCGTTTTCGATCCGTCGCTGAGCGTCCGCACGGACACGACCGGCTGAACGCGTGTCATCCGATGGATGATCTGTCGGATCGCCTGCTGACTGTCGGGGGTTTCCAGAACCCGCTTCTGAAACGCACTCGATGCGTCGAGAACGAATTCCACACGATTCGGTTCGCAGATGCGCAGTTCTTTCGCCTTCCGAATGGCTCCCGATAAAGTGGGTGAGGTTTCTTCTTTGAGCTGTTCCATGAGAACAGCGGCGGCATCCTGCGTGAACGGGAAGCGGCTGTCCGGCTCCGCTGATTCTTCCGACGCGGACTGAGAATCGGTCAGGTCAGCCGTTTTTTTTTGATGCTCCGTCGCTGCGGGGGCGGTGGCCGGCAGGTCCGGCAGCCGTCCGGACAGCAGGTCGCTGACGGCGCTGAGATTCTCCAGCAGGGAGATCTGAACGAGGCTCATCTCCAGCAGTGCGCGGGAAAATGTGCTGCGGAACATGCGGTTTTTGGTTTCCGACAGGATCTGGAACGCAGCCATCACATTGGGCAGTCCCATCCGGCGGCTGTGTTCTTCCACCTGGCTGCGCCGGCTTTCTCCCACGCTGCACAGCGGCACGGCGGCTCCCTGGCTGTTCAGGACCATCATGTCCCGGACATAGCCGATGCACTGATCGAGGAATTCTGCCGTCTGCACACCGTTTTTCAGCGCTTCGTCCACCAGGTTGAGAACCTGCCCTGGCTGCTGCTGCGTGATCTGGTCGAACAGATCCGTCAGCAGGTCGTCACCGGCTGTTCCCAGCATCCGGTGAACATCGGCGGCCGTTACCGTGCCGTCGCTGAACGCCAGAAGCTGATCGAACAGGGACTGGCTGTCCCGCATGGACCCGCGGGCACGGCGGGCCACCAGATCGATCGCTTCGTCTTCGACATCGAATCCTTCGGCGACGGCAATGTCCTTCAGCCGCCGGCTGATGGACCGGTCTTCGATTGCGGCGAAATCATATCGAATGCAGCGGGACCGAATCGTGTCGGGAACTTTTTCCGGTTCCGTTGTGCAGAAGACGAACTTGACGTTCGGCGGGGGTTCTTCCAGAGTCTTCAGGAGAGCGTTGAAGGCTTCGCGGGTGAGCATGTGGACTTCGTCGATGATGTACACCTTGAACCGCGTTCGCATCGAACGGACGCCCACATTGGCCCGGATGCTGCGGATGTCTTCGATGCGCCGGTTGGAAGCTCCGTCGATTTCCAGCACATCCACGTCGTTGCCCGCACTGATCGCTTCACAGATTTCACAGGCGTTGCAGGGGACGGCATCGACAGCATGAGGACAGTTGAGCGCTTTGGCGAAAATGCGGGCAATGGATGTCTTGCCCACTCCACGGGCTCCTGTGAACAGATAGGCATGAGCAGCGCGCCCGGACAGAATGGCATTGCGCAGTCCGCGGGAAACGTGTTCCTGGCCGACGACATCATCGAAGGCCTGCGGCCGAAACCGACGGGCGAGAACGGTATAATGCGATTCACTGGTCACGAGGAAAATCCGACTGTGCAGAGTCCCAACAGGACGAATGGCCCACTGGCCCAGGTGCATTGTGGTCGATTTGCCTCCCTGCATCCACTGCGAAGGCGGCCGGTGTCCGGGAGTCGGCCCACGGCGGCCGCCGGGCGGCCGCCGTGGGGGCCGATGACAGCATCCGGGGCCAGGCCGCCGGGTCAGTCGCCTCGGGGGAATCAGAGCCCGCCGGGGACCGGTGGTCATGGACGGCCGATGCGAATGACGGCTGGCTGATGAGTTTCCATGACTCCGCACAGACAGACCGCCGCAGATGGTATCCGGAACCGGAATTCATCGTGGAACCGGATCTGAGCGGCATGCGTGTCGATTCGTTCCTGTCGCGTCATCTGAGAAACTACACGGCCTGGCGTCTGCATCGTCTGGTCGCGGCTGGTCTGGTCCGGATCGATGAACGTCCGGCCGAACGGCAGCAGCGCGTGTATCGCGGGCAGACGGTGCGTGTTCGCCTGGTGGATCCGCCCGACAGACTGACGGAATCGGCCGGCCGTATGGTGCCCGTGGTGTACGAAGATCCCTGGCTGATGGTCGTGGACAAGCCGGCCGGGATGGTCGTTCACCCGACGGGTCGGTTCCAGTCCGGCACGCTGACCGGTGTTCTGCAGCGCTACCTGGATGAACAGACCGGCTGCCGCGGTCTCATGCGGGCCGGGATCGTGCATCGTCTGGATCGATTGACCAGCGGGCTGCTGGTCGTGACGCGGGAATACCGCGCCCACCGAACCCTGTCCGAAGATTTTCAGGACGGACGGCTGAAAAAATCCTACATCGCCCTGGTGGAAGGTCGCGTGCCTTTTCAGGAACGGCTTCTCGATCGGCCCATCGGGCGTCATCCGGGAGGTCGAAGCGTCCTCATGTCAGCTCATCCGCAGGCCATCCATGCCCGCCCTGCCCGAACTCATGTCAAAGTCGTGCGACGGCTCAAAACGATGACCGTCGTGGAATGCCGGCCGGAAACCGGACGCAATCACCAGATTCGTGTGCATCTGGCGGACATCGGACATCCGGTGGCCGGCGACGCCTTCTACGGTCCGGGCGGGACGATCCGCGATGCACGCGGCGGGCCGGATCCTGTGTCGATCGGCCGTCATGCACTGCACGCCGCCCGGCTCGAATTTCAGCACCCGATCCTGAAAATTCCCGTCCGCGTTTCGTCTCCCGTGCCGGAATCCTTCTGGGAGGCTGCCGGCTGATGGACCCATACGACCGAAACGGACCTTCCGTCAGCACAACGGAAAGAAGACGGGCGGGTGATTTCCTGTTCGATCCGGCTGACAGCCGCTGCAGTCCCGAATCAGGATCGCCCGGACGCCGCGGGAGTCAGCGAGCGGCCGCGGGTTCCTGTCCGGCCGAAGCGTCCGGATGCAGACGGGAAGTGTCTGAAGAAGGCCCGCCCGGGCGGCTGAACATCGTGGGACGCAAAGACCGAGCGCGGAGAATGTGGCGATGGATCCGTTCCGCCTGATCGGCTGCCCGGATGGCTGTTTCCGGAGAGAAGCCCACGACATCGCCCAGACCGAACACGCCCGGACACCAGGTTTCGAACGATCGCGAACACCAGAGCAGCCCGTTTTCGTCCGGTTCGACGCCGATGGCAGACAGGTTCAGATCGCGGGTGAAGCCCACGGCGCGGCGGCAGTCGACGATGTGAGGTTCTGCAGGAGCCCCGATCCGGTGAGCCGTCGATTGGTCCAGGTCCACTTCTCGCGCTGCGATGTCCACACCGGCCGACCGGGCCAGTTCCAGCATGACGGCGTCGTGCGGTTCACGTTCCAGAAACTGTGTGGAAACGCCGGCCAGACTCAGCAGAGCTGCCATGCCGCCGCCGAACGCGTCGCCTCCCAGAACACGGATGAATTCCGGCAGGACGGAAGAACAGAACAGGTCTTCCAGGCTCTGTCCGGGTTCGGTTCGGGAGACGCGGTGCCGGGCTGCTGGCCGCGTTCCCACGGCAATGGCGTACCAGCGGGCCTGCAGGAAGAACGTCCGATTCCAGCGGCTGTCACTGACCATCAGGTTCCGGGAAGTCGTGAACCGCGGCTGCCCGTGAAACACCGCCACGCGCTGCCTCCGCAGGGAATCAGCCAGGTCAGACGTTTCCCGAACGATGGCCCGGGCGATCAGGCGAAGCAGCCTTCCGGGTGCCGCAGCCCGACGCAGCCGATGCTGACGAGCCGGTGTCCGGTCCGCGAGCAGCTCAGACACCAGATGTTTCAGGGCCGCGCCGGTCAGCCACGATGAATGACTGGATTCAGGAAGCACGACAGCCGTCCGTAGTCCCGACCGGACGGCCAGACGGGCCAGTTCCGGTGCGGCTTCATCGTTTCCCACAATGATCAGATCGTACGACATGGGCAGGCAGATTCCGGGTTCCCGCAGGATGCGGTCAGAAAAAAAGGAGTGTGTGACAGACACACCCGGAGGGGGGGCTGGAGAAAACGATCGGCACCTGGCCGGTTGTAGCGAAAGCGGGATTGACGGGATCGGCGAAAACAGGACAGGTCCCGGCTGGTTCGGGCGTTTTTCCGGGTCATGACGGATGGGCCGCAGATGTCGTCTCGGTGGCCGTATGGAATCCCTGCCGCCCGGTGCTTCCCGCGTTTTCACCTGGAAACGGCCGACTTTGCAGATTCTTTGATCTGCGGGTTTGGAGTGGTCGTTGCCGGACGACACAGTAACGGGGTCCGGGGAGACCGGAGAGAACGAATCGGCTGATTCGATTGCGGGGACGACTCGTCGTGTGAAGGTGCCGTGCCGGAAACGAACAGGAAACGCTTGAGGCCGCCGGGACGACGACCGCCCGAATCGGCGGCCGTCTGGTGATGCGGAACGGTGCGCGGTTTTCGCGGTCGTGCCGGAGACCCGGGCTTCAGGACGGACGGATGCGGAACCGACAGCACACCGGACTGCCCCGGCGTGCGGGAAGACGGACGGGACGGGATGACCGACGGGGACAGAGAACGACACAGGGACAGAGACGGGCGCACAAAGGGGAGGGAGAAGCAACATGTCGTACGGGCGAGACGGGGGAAGACGGCCTGCGGCGGACATCCGCGGCAGCATTCGGGCCGGTGTGCTGGGGCTGGCTGCGGTGATCGGCCTGATGGTGCTGTCGGCTGCGTGGTACACGGTGGATGCGAACGAAAAGGCGGTCGTTCTGCGGTTTGGCCGCTACCTGGCGACATCGGATCCCGGCCTGCATTTCTGCATCCCGCTGGTTGACCGGGTCTACAAGGCGGACATGCGGGAGCGGACGATGCGGCTCCCCATCAACCGGGAGGAAGGGGCCGCGGCGGTTCCCATGAGCGACGATGCGCTCATGCTGACCGGCGATCTGAACGCGGCCGCCGTGGAATGGTCGCTGCAGTGGCGCGTGGATGATCCGGTCCGCTATCTGTTCACGTTTCACCATGACCGGATCGATCACGACGTGTACATGGAACAGATCGTTTCGGTCGTGGCCCGGTCCGTGATGAATCGTCTGGTCGGCGACTATTCTTTCGACGAAGTGCTGACTCAGAAACGTTCGGAAATCGGCCGCATGGCCCGCGATGCCACTCAGAGTGTTCTGGATCAGTATCAGTGCGGGGTGACGATTTCCGATCTGCAGATGCAGCGCATCACTCCTCCGGAATCGGTGCGGTCGGCCTTTGCGGCGGTGAACGCGGCCGTGCAGACGCGGGATCGTTTCATCAACGAAGCCCGCACGCAGCGGAATGCGGAAATCCCGCGGGCCCGCGCAGAACGCGATCGGCTCATTCAGGAGGCTCAGGGCTACGCGGACCGGCGCCGGGCCGAGGTGCGGGGGGAAATCGATGCCCTGAGGGCGCGGTACGAACAGTTCGCCCGGGCTCCGGAAGAAACGCGTCAGCGGATGTATCTGGAATCGCTGGAATCCGTCCTGTCGTCCGTGGAACAGAAGATGATCATCGATGCTGATCTGCAGCAGGTGCTGCCGCTGCTGAATCTGAATGAGGAGAAGGACTGATGAATGGGTTTGTCAGAGCACTCTTCGTGATTGTCGCGGCGGTGGCGGTGATGGCCGCCTTCGGCTGTCTGTTCACTGTGAACGAACGGGAACTGGCCGTCGTTCTGGAATTCGGCCGTCCGGTGCGGGGCATTTCCGAACCCGGTCTGAACTTCAAACTGCCGCTCATTCAGAGTGTGCGGCGGCTGCCGAAAACCAACCAGTTCTGGGCCAACACCCGGGACGACATGCTGGTCGATCTGCCGACACGGGATGGCAAGAAAATCGAAGTGTCGGCCTGGGCCATCTGGCGCATCACCGACCCGCAGACGTTCGTTACTGTGATGCAGACGGAAAACAACGCGCAAAAGCAGATTCGCCAGCGCGTGCGGGCGGCCATTCGCGATGTGATCACGGTGCATGATCTGTCAGAAGTCGTTCGCAGCACCGACCGCCCCCTGCCCATTCTGTTCGGACAGGAATCGGCTGATGCGGCTGCAGACGTGCCGGGACTGGCCGGCAGTGCAGACGGGCCGAACCGGACCCCCGCGTCCGTGCAGTTCGGCCGCGTGCAGCTTCTCAACAAAATCCGGGAACGCGTTCAGGAAGAACTGTCTTCCACCAGCGGTTCCGACAGCGATGCCCTGGCCCGGGGGATCGAAATCGTCGATGTCGGCGTGTCCACCATCAGCTTCACCAATCAGGTGCGTCAGGCGGCGTTTCAGCGGCTGATTGCCTTCATGGAATCGGTGGCGGCCCGGCATACGAATGAAGGTCTGCAGAAGAAACAGGAAATCCTCAATCAGACCAAAGCGGAAGTCGAACGGACTCTGGGAGAAGGCGAAGAACAAAGCCGGCGCATCCGCGGACAGGTGGAAGCGGAAATCATCGAGATGTACGCTGAGGTCATTCAGGAAACCGGCGACTTCTACAATTTTCAGAAGACGCTCGAGGTTTACGAGAAAGCCCTGGGCAAAGGAACACGGCTCATTCTGACCACCGACAGCGATCTGTTCAGAATGCTCAAGCAGATCCGCCCGCCGGAACCGTGATCCAGGAACGATCGCCGCATTCCCGTCACAGACAGCCGGACGCTCTGGCGGACTGCGGACGCCGATATCGGCCGGCCGGTCCGGCCATCCTGCACCGGCCGTGCCGGACCGGCGGCAGGAGGTTTCGACTGCGGCCGTGACGCGGAGGCTGTTCCGGCCGGGGATTGCTGTGAACGACGGGACCGGCCGGTTCAATGAAACGGTGCCGGCCGATACGATGGCCGCTGTATGACCGACATCGTCCTGACGACTCTGAATGCCCGCTACTGGCACACCGCCTTCGGACTGCGGTGCCTTCTGGCCAACATGGGCGAACTGACCGAGCGGACGGTCATCCGGGAATTCAGCATCGGTGACAGCCTGATCGAGGTGGCCTCGGACCTGCTGGAACACGATCCGCAGATCATCGGCATCGGCGTGTACATCTGGAACGTGCGTCAGGTCGCTGAGCTGGTCGGGCATCTTCGGAGCATCGACCCGTCTGTGGTCATTGTTCTGGGGGGACCGGAAGTCAGTCACGAAACCGAACAGCAGGACGTGGTTCGCCAGGCGGATTACGTCGTCACCGGAGAAGCGGATCTGGCTTTCGCCTCTCTGTGCCGCCGGCTGCTGCAGGGCGATCGCCCGCAGGAACGAATCGTGGCTGCGCCCCTGCCGGACCTGACGGATCTGGTTCTGCCGTACCATCTGTACACGGACGAAGACATCGCTCATCGCGTGATCTATGTGGAAGCATCGCGTGGCTGTCCGTTCACGTGCGAATTCTGCCTGTCGGCTCTGGACGTTCCCGTCCGACAGGCCGATCCGGATGCATTCCTGAAGGCGATGACCGATCTGCTGAATCGGGGAGCCCGACGGTTCAAATTCGTGGACCGCACATTCAATCTGAATCTGAAAACCAGCCGACGGATTCTGGAGTTTTTTCTGCAACGGCAGACGGACGGATTGTTTGTGCATTTCGAGATGATTCCGGATCGGCTGCCGGAGGCACTGCGGGAGATCATCGCCCGGTTCCCGCCGGGGATGCTGCAGTTCGAAATCGGTGTGCAGACGTTCAATCCGCAGGTCAGTGAACGGATCAGCCGCCGTCAGAACCTGACGGCTCTGGAAGACAATTTCCGTTTCCTGCGGGAACGGACGGGCGTCCACATTCACGCCGATCTGATCGTCGGACTTCCCGGAGAAGATCTGGAAAGCTTCGGACGCGGCTTCGACCGGCTGCTGTCGCTCGACCCGCAGGAAATCCAGATCGGACTCCTCAAACGGCTCAGAGGAACCCCCATCGTTCGGCACGAACGCGAATTCCGGATGGTCTACAGTTCGGTGCCGCCGTTCGAGATTCTCAGAACCCGAGACCTGGATTTCCGGGAGATGATGCGGCTGAGGCACCTGGCACGGACCTGGGATCTGGTCGGCAACAGCGGCAACTTTCCCGCGTCACTGTCTCTGATGTGGTCGCAGCAGACGTCCTGTTTCGAACGGTTCCTGGATTTTTCAGATGACCTGGTGCGTCGGGAACGGCGGCTGCATGGCATTCCCCTGACACGCCTCGCTCAGCGCCTGTTCGAATATCTCACGGATGTCTGCGGCATCGACCCGCAGCACGCTGCCGAAACGATCTGGAAGGATTACACGCGCCATGGCCGATCGGATCGTCCGGAATTCCTGCGGCGGTTTTCCCTTCCGGCACCCTGCCCCGAAAGAAACCGCCGCGACCGCGGCCTTCCCATCCGCCAGCGGCGGCATCGGCAGGTACGGACGGAAGAGGATGCGGAAGATCCAATGCGTTCTCGATACGGTCCTCCGAACGGCTGAATTTCCGGAAAGACGGCCTGCCCGCGCACATGCTCCGTTCCGGTCCCCCATCTGTGCAGGCCGTGTCCGTCCGCCGGAACGCGTGAGCAGCCGTTCAGCGCCGCGGAAAACACGGAACGCGTCCGTGACCGGCAGTACCCGTTCGCCGGAACCTGTCAGCACAGAATCTCCGGGCAGTCGAATGGCTGCCGTCATCCGGCGGACAGTCAAAACCGGCCGATCCGTGCGATCCGTTCTGTCAGGCCAGAGCGGCCAGGACGGCGTCTCCCATGGCGGTCGTGCTGATGCTGTCGCCTCCGGCCGCAATGTCACGCGTGCGGTGACCGGCTTTCAGGACTGTTTCCACCGCCTGTTCGACGGCATCGGCTTCCTGGCTGAGATTCAGGGAATGCCGCAGCAGCATGGCCGTGGCGAGAATCGTGGCGAGAGGATTTGCGGCATTTTGCCCGGCCAGATCAGGGGCCGATCCATGAATCGGTTCGTATAGTCCCGGACCGTCTTCTCCCAGCGAAGCCGACGGCAGCAGACCCAGTGAACCGGGCAGCATGGACGCTTCGTCCGTCAGAATGTCGCCGAACATGTTGCCGGTCACCACGACATCGAAATCCTTCGGGCGTGAGATGAGATGCATGGCCATGGCATCCACAAGCACCACGTCATACTGCACATCGGGAAATTCATCCCGCACGATCCGTTCAGCCACCTGACGCCACAGCCGTGATACTTCCAGAACATTGGCCTTGTCGACGGATGTCAGATGCCCGCGGCGCTGCTGAGCGGCCTGCGCGGCCAGACGCACGATGCGTTCCACTTCTTTCGTGGAATAGACCATTTCGTTCCATGCGGTCTGGCCGTCGGGAGAATCCCGGCGGCCGGATTCTCCGAAATAGATCCCGCCGGTCAGTTCCCGAAAAAACAGGATGTCCGTTCCCGCCACGATGTCGCGTTTCAGAGGAGATGCGTCGACCAGTTCATCGAACGTACGGATCGGCCGCAGATTGGCGAACAGGCCCAGTTCCTGCCGGATCCGCAGCAGACCGGCTTCCGGGCGGGTGTCGGCAGACGGATCATCCCACTTTGGTCCTCCCACAGCCCCCAGCAGAATCGCCTGGCTGGAGCGGCATGCATCGACCGTATCGGCGGGCAGAGGGTCACCGCAGGCATCGATGGCACAGCCTCCGATCAGATGTTCAGACAGATGGAACGAATGGCCGAACTTCTCAGCCACTGTTTCCAGAACACGACGGGCCTGGGAGACGATTTCCGGACCGATGCCGTCTCCCGGAAGCAGGACGATGTGTGCATCCATCGGGTACAGGTTCCAGAGGAAAAGACGAGTGAGCGAAACCGCCGGACAGGAGGACGGGCGGACAGAGCGAACATCCTGGTCAGTGGAACGGGACAGAGCAAAGCACTTTCCTTGCGTTCACGCTGCCAGGAATGGCTGTTCCCTGGACTGCCGGTGCCCGTACAGCAAGGGGCGAAACAACGGGCGTATCCGTTCCGCCGGGAAACGATCGGTTCGTTCGTCCGGTCAGACCCGCGTGGCAATGTACTGCCGAGCGACCCGGCAGAAGCGTTCTGCCAGCAGGCGGTCGGAGCGGTCGGCGGGAGTCACCGACCGGGTCAGACGGTCGGACAGGTCGCAGGCGGCCTGGATGAGGGCCGGCGACACGGGGCTGGATGACCGGCAGCGCGTGGAAACCACGGAATACAGATGGAATTCCGGAGACTGCCGGGAAATGCGGCTGGCGGAATGGGACAACCGCGACGCCAGAAGCCGGAGCTGTTTCTGAAGTTCCGCTGACGCATCGATGGACGACGAGGGCAACAACGAGTCCGCTGTCAGGGAACACCTCCCGACGATCCCGACAGGCAGCCAGCCGAGCAGTGAAAGCAGTTTCCGACGATTCATATTCCTCAGTCTTTCCGAATTCTTCAATGTGCCGGAATTGTAAAGGTGCGGGGCGTCGCATGCCACCGGGAAACAGTCCGAACAGGCCTGTCTCCTGGCGGTCTTTGCCAACTCCCGGCAGGCCACGTACGCGGAAATCGGGACAACTGTTGCCTGCGATCCGGGCAGGTGTGCGTTTCAGAACCGCACAGCGGGAGCCATGCCGGCTGTGCGGCATTCTGCTTCAGCCTGTTCGAAACTGCTGCGCCAGCGAACCGGTGACGGGGGATTGAGGCTTTTTCGAGGAACATTTTTATCAACCGATTTTCTGGTCCGCGTGCTGGACCCGCGAAGGAAACGGCCGTTCTGGCAAAGGGAATGGAGGCGGCTGGCCGCTGTACGGAAAACCGGCGGGAAAACTGGTCTTCAACTGGCACGCCGAATGCATAAGATTCTCTCCGGAAAGGTTGGGGCATCGGCCCGCGCCCGACCTTTCTGTTCTGGTTGGAGCGTCTCCTCAGCGTCGGGGGAGACGCTCTTTTTTTTTTTGGGGGGGGAGCGGAGGAGGGACAGCACGAATCGTTTCCCGAAGCGGCGCACGATTCCTGTTCCGCGTGGCAGGTCGAAAATGGGGCGGACAGGGTGAATCTGCCGAACAGGATGGAATGGGAACCAGGGACGATGGAATGGGACAGGGTGCCGAACTGTCAGGAAATGCCGGTTTCCAGACCGCTGGCTGTTTTGAAGACTTCGGAACCGGATGCGCCGGGGAATTCGCCGGGAGGCTCTGCTTGTTCCCGTTCGTCGTCGCGGGTAAGCTGCACGTGTTCGCAAAACGGAAACGGGTGGCCGGGTCGAGTGGCACTGTCTGGAGGCAGACCTGTCGCATGGCGTTTCCATGGAAAACACCGATTCAGACCTCTACCAGACGGATTCGTCCTGATTTGAGTTGACCCTACAGTTTGAACCCCATCGGGAACCTGGACGTTCCGGCTGACTGTCACGCCGACCATGTTCGGATCACATGACCCGGGCGGTGGGTGCCCACTTTTTCATCTGACTTGGGTGTCAACCAGACTTCAGACAATCTGTCTGGGCAGAGGTCTTCTTTTTCGCATCCCGTGTCTGTCGGGCTGATCCGATGTACCGGGCACGCGCCGGCGGCCTGCGGGCCGGACGGCCGGTGTCCGAGCAGAAACCGATGCTGCCCGGAGTGGATGGGGGGACTGTCATGACGAGCGACGCGACGGAAACCGGCGATCTGGATCGGCTGCATCACGTTGCCATTTCTGTCGACGACGTGGCGTCGGCCGTGCAGTGGTATCGTGAGCGATTCCGCTGTGAGATTGTTTATCAGGACGCCACCTGGGCGATGCTGCAGTTCGCCAACGTGCAGATGGCGCTGGTTGTGCCGGGACAGCATCCTCCGCATCTGGGGTTCGTCACGCCCCGAGCATCGCAGTACGGCGAACTCAGAACGCATCGGGACGGAACGCGGTCGGTGTACATCAGCGATGTGTCCGGAAATGCGGTGGAGCTGATGGATCCCGATTCCGTGGATCAGAACGAAGCGCTGCCGGTGACGAACTGATCGGCAAGGCTGGCGGCAGTTGGCAGGCGGCGTGCCGCATTCCGTCTGTGCCGCCGAGTGTTGCCGGCAGCCTGGTGTCCGCAACACTGGTGCCCGCAGCCTGCTGCGCCCTCTTTTTCGGGAATTTGCCGCATCCTGCTTGCAGCGTTCCGGGAACGGCATCAAGTTGCCTGTCCTGTCGGGTACGGCGGTTGGAAGCAGGTGAGCTGTGTCGATTGTTGTTCAGAAATTCGGCGGAACCAGTGTGGCCAGTGCGGATCGCATTCGGCGGGCCGCTGAACGTGCGGTTGCGGCGAAGCGGGACGGGCATCAGGTCGTGATGGTGGTCAGCGCCCGCGGAAAGAAAACGGACGAACTGGTCCGTCTGGCGGCAGAAATCACGGATTCTCCCGGTCCCCGGGAAATGGACATGCTGCTGGCGACCGGGGAGCAGGAATCGGCCGCTTTGATGGCCATGGCCGTGCATGAGCTGGGAGAGCAGGCGGTGAGCCTCACCGGTGCTCAGATCGGGGTGCTCACAGATGAATCCCACACACGGGCCCGCATCGTGCGGATTTCCACGGAACGGATGAAGGAGGCTCTGGACAGCGGTCAGATCGTCATTGCGGCCGGGTTTCAGGGGGTCGATTCCCGCTTCAACATCACGACACTGGGCCGCGGTGGAAGCGACACGACCGCCGCCGCTCTGGCCGCCGTGCTGCGGGCCGAACGGTGCGACATCTATACGGATGTCGAAGGGGTGTTCACGACGGATCCGCGCGTGGTTCCGTCCGCCCGGCGTGTGGAACGCATCTCATGCGATGAAATGCTGGAACTGGCCAGCATGGGGGCCGGCGTGATGCATTCCCGTTCCATCGAATTCGCCCGGAAGTACGGTGTGCCGCTGCGGGTGGGTCCGTCCTACAAGGACGGACCAGGAACCCTCATCACGCCGGAACCGGCGGATCCGGCTCCCGTGGTGACCGGTGTGGCGTTCGTTCGCCATGAAGCGCGCGTGGGACTGACCGACGTTCCGGATCGTCCGGGGGTGATGAGTCACCTGTTCGGAAAACTGTCTGAAGCAAAAATTGCGGTCGACATGGTCATTCAGGATGTGGGCCGCGGCGACAGCGCCAGCGTGTCCTTCACGGTGCCCGAAAGCGATCTGGCCGGAGCGGAACAGGCGGCTCGGGATGTGGCGGCCGAACTGGGGCGGGGACAGGTCGAATCGTACAACAATCTGTCGAAGGTTTCGATCGTCGGACACGGCATGCAGACGCACACCGGCGTGGCGGCTCAGATGTTCCGCATCCTTGCGGACTGCGGTATCAACATCGAGATGGTCACGACCAGTGAAATCAAAGTCTCCGTGCTCATTGACCGTCAGGCGTGCGATGATGCCGTGCGGGCCGTTCACGACGGGTTTGCGCTGCATGAAGCCAGACCGGTGGTTCCGTCGGTGGGGATGGCGGCCGGAATTCCGGCTGCTCGGCGTTCTCCGCCGGCCGATGAGGAAATCGTGGAACGCCTCAGCGGCATGGAAGACATTGTGGTCAGCGACGTGGCCGCCGATCTCGATCAGGCCCGGGTGACCGTCACCGGGCTGCCCGATGATCCCGGGACGGCAGCCGCGGTCTTCGGTGCCATCGCAGACGGCGGGGTGCTGGTCGATATGATCATTCAGAATGCCGGGGCCGACGGGCGGGCCGGCATCTCCGTGACGGTGCCGGAAAACGATGCGGACCGCACAGTGCAGTTGCTGAAAGCCGCTTTGCCGGATGCCGGCACCGCTGTGTCCTGCGAACCGAACGTGGGGAAACTGACCGTTTCGGGGATCGGACTGCGAAGTCACACCGATGTCGGGGCACGCGTGTTCAGGATTCTGGCGGACCGGCAGATCAACGTGCAGCTTGTCAACACGAGCGAGATCAAAGTCAGCATCCTGGTCACTCCTGAAGAAGCCGAAATCGGCTGTCAGGCGTTGCGTGAGGAATTTCACCTGACCGGCTGAGCGGCCGGCATTGTCGGCCGCTGCCGGCCGGGAACTGCGAACGCGGCCGGTTCGTCCGTTCGGACCGGTTCGATGTGGTCGCTTCTGCTCATACGACAGCGACAGCGACAGCGGCAGCGGCAGCGGTGGAGGCCGGGGTGGCGGAGCGCGGCGGATCGTCCGGAAGCGGCTGCTGCGGGCAGAACATCGCCGGTTTCCCGGAAAAATCGCTTTCTGATGCCATTCGGCAGACAGATTTCCTGATCCGTCGTGTCGACAGACTGTGTTAGAATGGCGAATCATGTTCGGGAGCAGGCATCTGATGAACCGCCGGCGGGGCATCTTTCATCGCAGACCGGCCACTGTTCCGGGCCTGGTGCTGGTGCTGGTGCTGTTTGTCCGGGCTTCCGGTGCGGACAGTGCCGGCGGCGCGGAACCGACCGGATCGCCGGACGGGGTGGTTCTGAGCTGGAAGGAGACGGCCGCGCAGATCGACGGGCTGTTTGCCGCTGCCTGGCAGCGGCACGGGGTGGTGCCGGCGGAACCGGCGTCCGACGAAGAATTCATTCGGCGGGTCTATCTCGACCTGGCCGGCCGGATTCCTTCGGTTTCGGAAGTGCGAGCGTTTCTGGCATCGGACGATCCGGATCGTCGGGAGCGTGTGGTGGCGACTCTTCTGGAGAATCCGGCATGGGTGCGGCACATGACGATCGTGTGGCGCAACGCGCTGATTCCTCAGGCCGTCATGCAGGCGGACCTGCGTCCTCTGGTTCCGGGTTTCGAAGCATGGCTGTGGGAGCGGCTGGCCGCGAAAACGCCCTATGACCGTCTGGTACGGGAAATCCTCACCACGGATGTGCAGGCGGTCAGCCCGTTCGTGGTCCGCGATGCGGTGCGTCCGGATGCGTTTTTCGCCGCCGGGCGTCTGAAGCCGGAAAACCTGGCGGCGGCAACAACCCGCGCGTTTCTGGGAGTTCGCCTGGACTGCGCTCAGTGCCACGACCACCCGTTTGATCGGTGGAAGCAGGATCAGTTCTGGAAGCTGGCCGCATTTTATTCGGAACTGCCTGCGTCATCGCCGGGAGCCGTTTCGATGCAGGAGGCGGGCGGTTCTCCGGGAACGATTCGCATTCCGGACACGGATCAGGTGGTGTCTGCCGTGTTTCTGACGGGGGAAGTTCCCCGGGACACGCGGTTTCTTCGAGAACAACTGGCTGACTGGATCACGTCACCGAACAATCCCTGGTTTGCGAGGATGGCCGTCAATCGGCTGTGGGCGCAGTTCTTCGGACGGGGCTTTGTCGATCCGATCGATGATTTTTCCGATGCGAATCCGGCCGTGCATCCTGAGGTTCTGGATCTGCTGGCAGAACAGTTCGTCGCTCACGACTTCGATCTGACTTTTGTGATACGGAGCATCACGGCGTCCCAGGTGTATCAGAGGTCCGGCGTGCAGACGCATGCCAGTCAGAGCGACACGTCCATGTTTGCCCGGGCCGCTGTCCGCGGTCTGACGCCGGAACAGTTTTTCGACAGTCTGGCGGAAGCCGTCGGCTTCTATCAGCCCTACCGCCAGGACAATCCCTTCGTCATCGACATGACATCGGCGCGCGGGCGGTTTCTGGAACTGTTTCGCAGTGACGGGGAATCCGTTCTGGAACACGAAACCACCATCCTTCAGGCTCTGGCCATGATGAACGGCGATTTCACGGGCGAAGCCACGAGTCTGAAAGACAGCCGAACGCTGCGGGCCGTGACGGAATTTCCTTTGATGAGCGATTCGGAACGGCTGGAAACGCTCTTCCTGGCGGCTCTGGCGCGCCGCCCGTCGCCGTCAGAACGGGACCGGTTTCTCCGCTTCCTCGACACGCATCCCGACGGCCAGGCGGCCGCTCTTTCAGACATTTTCTGGGTGCTGCTCAACAGCAGCGAGTTTTTGCTGAATCACTGACGGCATCACTGACAGGACGGGAAGCGGCCGCGGCCCCTCTGGCTGGACGGTGGTCCGGTCGGCGGCGTCGGGTTTTTCATGAGGAACACCATGATGATCACGCGACGACAGATGGCGGCCTGGTCAGGGCTGTCCCTGCTGGGGGCGTCCGCATCGGGATGGTTTCCACATCTGGCATGCGCTGCTCAGCAGTCGAACAAGGCGTATCGGCACTGCATTCTGCTGTGGATGTCGGGAGGACCCAGTCAGCTCGAAACGTTCGATCCGAAGCCCCGACATGAAAATGGCGGACCCACCCAGGCCATCCCGACGGCCGTCGCTGGAATCCACATCAGCGAACATCTGCCGCAGATCGCTCAGTGGATGACGCATCTGGCCGTCATCCGGTCCATGCAGACGAAAGAAGGCGACCATGCGCGGGCCACCGGTTTCGTCCGCACCGGATACCTGCCCCAGGGCCCCATTCGTTACCCGTCCATCGGGTCTCTTCTGGCTCAGCAGCTTCACGATCCGCAGTGCGATCTGCCGGCATACGTCAGTGTGAATCCTTTTCTGGGGATCAGTCCGGCGGCGTTTGGCCCCGGTTTTCTGGGACCGGCCTGGTCACCGCTCATCGTGTCCGCTCAGACGGCTCAGGCGGGACCGGCTGCTTCCGAAGACGACGATTCGGCGGATGGGGTGGCGTTCGAGGTGCGGAATCTGCAGCGTCATCGGGACGTCAGCCGGTGGCAGGCGGAACAGCGTCTGGAACTCCTGGCCGCGATGGAACACGAATTCGCGATGCAGCGCCCCGATACGCCGGTGGCCGGTCATCGACAGGCGTATGAACGAGCCGTGCGGATGATGACGTCGGAGGCTGTTCGGGCTTTTCGGCTGGATGACGAACCGGATGCCCTGCGCGATGCGTATGGACGGAATCCCTTCGGCCAGGGATGCCTGCTGGCACGCCGGCTGATCGAGCACGGAGTGTCCTTCGTGGAAGTGAACCTGAGCGATGATCGGGGAAACGGGGGGGCAGCCGGCTGGGACACGCATACGAACAATTTTCGAACGGTCGGCGGTCTGTGTTCAGTGCTCGATCCCGCCTGGGCATCGCTGCTGCAGGATCTGAACGACCGGGGACTGCTGGCGGACACACTGGTGATCTGGATGGGAGAATTCGGTCGGACTCCGCGGATCAACGACAATGTCGGGCGGGATCACTGGCCGGGTGGATGGAGTGTCGTGCTGGGCGGAGCCGGAATTCGGGGCGGCCAGGTGTACGGTGCCACGTCGGATGACGGAACGACCATCACGGAAGACCCGGTGGCCGTGCCGGATCTGATCGCCACCATCTGCCGGGCTCTGCAGCTCGAACCGACCGATGCCAACATCAGCAACGTCGGGCGGCCGGTTCCCCTGGCCGATCATGGCGCCCGGGCCATCGACCGGCTGCTCACGTGATGCCTTCGATGTCAGATGTCCTTGTTGTCAGGCGAGGACGGAGCACAGCGACACAGCGTCTGACGTCTCCATGGGGCACGATTTCCGTGCGTCACGATGCCGGACTGTGTTATAGTGAACGAATCAGCTCTGCGGCTTTTTCCTTTTCGTCCTTTCGGACTGGGGACGATGGATCCGGACGACCTGCTCTGTTACTGCTTCCACGTGACGCACCGGAAGGTGATGAATTACGTCCGCATTCATCGTCCGCGGGTGGCCAGTGAACTGAGCGAGTGTGGGGGGGCCGGGACCGGCTGCGGCTGGTGTGTGCCATTTCTGAAAAGGCACTTCCAGGCGGGACAGTGCCGGCAGAACGACGTGGAGATCGAGCTGTCGGCTGCTGAATACGCTCAGCGGCGCCAGGCCTGGCTCGCACAGCGATCGGGCCGTTCGGGGGCGTCGGTCGGCAGGGAGGCAGACGGCCGTGTTTCGGACAGAGAAGAATCAGGTGGACCGACCGGAATGGCCGACTGAATGCCGGACCGGCGGTTTCACTCGACGATGGACAGTTCCAGAGTTCCATGGCTGAGACGGCTTTGTCACTCCGGCAGCCGGACGGCAGGACGTGAGCGTTGGAAGGAAGCCGGGCTGGAGGAGGCCTTGGAGAAGCGATTTCCTCGGGACACCGGGTGCAGCGAAATGCGGCGTCCCGGCGGAGCTGTTCTGATTTGCAACAGGCGGAAACGAATGCGGCTGCGGCGGGAACGAATCACCGGGCGGCGCTTGCGGGACCCGGACCTGGCTGGTACGATGCAACCTGTTGTCTGGTAGAGATTTACGGAATCTGTCCTGTTTTGGGCAGAATTCTTTCCACGAATTCGCCTGATTTGCCACAGGATTTGCGTTACGAAAAAGGCATCCCTGTCACCAGAACTGTTGAAGATTGCATTCATTCCCGGAGTAGGCTCATGCAGGCACGACGTCCCGCCACTCGACGCACCGCGCGGCGAGGATTCACACTCATCGAACTGCTCGTGGTGATCTCGATCATTGCCACGCTGATGGCTCTGCTGTTGCCTGCCATTCAGAACGCCCGGGAAGCTGCTCGGCGAACAGAGTGTCTCAACAATCAGCGCAACATCGCCACGGCGATGATCGGCTGGGCCACCGCGCACAAGAATCAGCTTCCGGCGTACGGGTACTGGAAGAACACCGGAGGCGTAAATCTTCCAGACCGAAGCTGGGTCGTGGAACTGCTGCCCTACATGGATCAGCAGGGCGTGTACGACCGGTGGGTAGCAAATGACCTGGCATCAAATGACGTTGCAATCGGCGGACCGTACAGCTTTGCTGTTCTGTCGTGTCCGGATGACAACACGGCGTTTCAGGTTCCAGGAGCACTCAGTTACGTCGTGAATGCCGGGTTTGGAGACTCCGTGGGAGATGGAACGGCCATGTCACCACTGGGTGGAACAGATCACGACTACCGAAGCGAAGCTCTGGACTGGAACGCATCGGGCGGAGCGACCATTCCGGATGACAGTTTCGACACGACCATCACGCGGGCAACCGGTGTGTTCTGGGCTGAATATGAAGATGTGGGGGCCGGAGCGTCTGAACGGGCCAGTGCGAATCTCGGCCGCATGTACGATGGGACCAGCAACACAATCATGTTGAGTGAGAATTTGTTCGCCGGAACCGATCTGGTCAACTCGGTCGGTAACGTGTGGGCGTCTCCCGAACACCGCAACTGCACGTTCATTGCTCCTGTGGAACTGGGAACGGCCACGCCGTCTCTGGTGTACGATTCTGCCGCCACAACAGACGGATTCAAAATTCTGACCGGCCAGGAAACTCTGGCGTTTCCCAATGCATCGAAGAATTCCGGGACCGAAGGAAACACCCCCTACCCGACATCACTGCATCCCGGCATCGTCGTCGTCGCTTTCTGTGACGGAACCGTCCGGACACTGAACGATTCGATCGACGAAAGCGTCTATCTGCGGCTGATGACACCGGATGGCACGCGGCTTCGGGGAGCATTCGCCGTGGAAACTCCTCTGAGCGATACGGACTTCTGATTGTCGATTCAGAAATCGTCGGGTGTGTATTCTGAGCCGTCCGCATCTGCGGGCGGCTCTTTCCATAGAGGGGCGGACCGTCGGGGCGAATCATTCGGGGAGATGTCCTGTTCCCGGCCATTCGATGTCCTCATCCTGCGGTCGAAAGCGGATGTGGGATTTGCAAAACGGTCGTCCGGAATCGAGACTGCCGGAACGACAGCGCCGCCCGGGAGCGCGGTGTCTGAAACGGACCTGAGGAACCCGAAGAATCTGAGAGTCTCATGGATACCAGCACCCTGTCGGTCGGATTTCTTGGCAGCGGCCGGATGGCCACGGCTCTGGCAGCAGGCTTTGTTCGTCACGGTGTCTGCGCTTCGCGGATTCTGGCGGTGGATCCCTCTGAGTCGGCTCGCCGGACGCTGACAGAAACGGTGGGTGGCGGCGTGCGCAGCAGTGCGGATCCTGCATTGCTGGCGGAAGCGGACATCGTCTTCCTGGCAGTCAAGCCGCAGGTCCTTCCGTCGGCTGTCGAACAACTGGTGGGGCATCTGACTTCAGAACAGCTCATTGTGTCGATCGCGGCCGGGATCCGGCTGGACCGCCTGCAGCAGTGGCTGGGAGAAGGCACGCGGATTGTTCGGGTGATGCCCAACACGCCGTGCCTGGTGGGAGAAGGCGCGTGCGGCGTGAGCGGCGGGCGGACTGTCACCCCTGGCGATCTCGACCGGGTGACGGCACTGCTCGAAACGGTTGGGATCGTTGAACAGATCCCGGAATCGCTCATGGATGCTGTGACCGGCCTGTCCGGCAGCGGACCGGCCTGGGCATTTCAGATGATCGAGGCTCTCAGTGACGGGGGCGTCCGTGTGGGGCTTCCCCGGGACATGGCGACCCGCCTGGCGGCTCAGACTTTACTGGGAGCGGCGCGGATGGTGCTGGCCACGGGAGACCATCCGGGAGTGCTGAAGGATGCGGTCACCAGCCCCGGGGGGACGACCATTGCCGGAGTCCACGAACTGGAATCGGCCGGTCTGAGGGGAACTCTGATGAACGCCGTACGGGCCGCGACGGAACGCTCCATGGAACTGGGCTGATGCCGGCCGCCCGGAACGCGAACCCGACCAGGCGTCTCTCATTTGTGGCAATTTTGTCAGTGTGAATTGTCATAAATGGTCGATGTGTTTAGAATGCGGCTGTGCTGGTTGAGGGCGGGTGTGCAGGCGGGAAGTCTGGTGACTGCCGAGGCCGCACGGTCGGTTCGGGCGTCTTTTTTCGTGGTGTCTGGCATGTATGTTCCGGACGAGCGCGATCGTGATCTGCTGAAGTATCTGCATCGGGCAGGCGGTGCGGACATCCAGACGCTGTGCGCGGTTCTGGACATCACGCGGACGGCGGTGCGGGCTCGCGTGGACCGTCTGTGTCGGGAAGCATTTTTGCGGATGGAAACGCGGTCCTCCGGGCGTGGCCGTCCGCGGCAGGTGTATTTCGTGACAGCGGAAGGCCTGCACGCTCTGGGTGAAGACTACCGGTCTCTGGCTGTGGTTCTGTGGGAGGTGATTTCTGAGATTGCCGATGAGCGGCTGCGGAACTCTTTGCTGGCCGGAATTCGAGATCGGCTGGCTCGACGATTTCAGCGTTCGTCTGAGGAGGATCAAACGATTCGGGAGCAGGTGGACGGTCTGGCTGATCGGATGCGGTCCTGCGGATTCAACATTGAAACGGATTTTTCGGCCGATCTGCCGATTCTGCGGGAAACGAACTGTCCATTTCCGATGCTGGCGGAGATCGACGATGCGATCTGTGATGTCGAAAAGGGGGTTCTTGAACAGGTTCTGGGAACGGAAATCACGGTTCGGCATCGGTGCCGCGACGGTCATCACTGCTGTGAGTTCGAAGTTGGTGGGGTGTCCGGATGAGACAGAGATCGGGGAGGCGTTCCCCGATTCGGGAAGGCATGGCCCGTGATTGAAACAACACCCTGCCCGGATAGAGTTTGTGATGCACAGGTGTCCCCGGGTGTGGACACAGGGATCCGGAACGACGATAAGGCAGTAAGGACGGAAAAACGATGACCTGGATCGAAGGACGATTCGAAGAGAATGTCATCACCACGACGGTCGAGCAGGCCATGAACTGGGGCCAGCAGTCCAGCGTGTGGCCGATGACATTCGGGCTGGCCTGCTGTGCCATCGAAATGATGGCGGCCGGTGCCAGCAAATACGACATCGACCGGTTCGGTGCCGGTGCGTTTCGGGCGACGCCACGGCAGGCCGACCTGATGATCGTCGCCGGGACCGTCACGTTCAAAATGGCCAGCCGTGTTCGTCGACTCTACGAGCAGATGCCGGATCCGAAGTACGTGATTGCCATGGGGGCCTGTACCGTGGGCGGCGGCCCCTATTTCAAACACGGCTATCATGTCGTCAAAGGCGTCGATCTGGTGGTTCCCGTGGACGTCTATGTTCCCGGATGTCCGCCCCGCCCCGAAGCGCTGCTGGAAGGTCTCATGCGGATACAGGACAAGATCAAAGCCCGCAAAATCACACGCGGCGAAAGCCGGCTTCCCGTGCCGCACCACACCGGTTATTCGGCACTCAACGTGTGACACACGGCGACTGGTCTGTGCGGCAGGCCAG
>WFTL01000049.1 GCA_015485495.1 Planctomycetaceae bacterium | reverse complement strand
GGTGCTCTGACGCAGTCCGTTCTGATGACCGTGTTCCGGACGCTGAGGCTGCGGGGCCTGCAGCCGATCGACACGATTCTGGAAGCTCTGGCCACCTGGAGCCAGACCGGAACCCTGCCCCCGCTTCCCCAGACAGCCCCAGAAGGCTGAATGGTTACCGGAAGTCCAGATTCGTCGAACTTACCGAAATCGTTGTCCATTTTCAATTACTGGAGGGCCCTCGGTCGTCCATCAATCGGCGTCATCCCCTCGTGAGTGTGGTCGTCATCGCTCTCATGGCGGTGGTGACCGGAGCTGACGGCCCTGCCGCCATCTGTCGATGGGTACAAGCACACAGGAGGAGCTCCTCAAGGTTTTCGATCCGCCGTTCGGACTGGCTTCCTGGGACGGGCTTCGTCGGGGGCTCAAGGCACTGGATCCCTAGGCCTTTCAGGAATGTTTTGCGGCGTGGCTCAACACGCTGAAGGGAGGCCGGGAACCCCAGACCCGCAAACGCAGAACGATGGCAGGTGTCTCGGGGCCGTCACGACCGCAGGCGATTTCGGAGCGTTCAGTGCAGAAGCCATTCCATGACGCGCCAGTCCATCCATCGGCGGTCCGCGTCCTGGCCGGGCCGGGCGATGTAGCCCAGGTGCCCGCCGTGCTCGGTGAGGCACAGAGACACGGATTCCGACGGCCGGATGCGGCAGATCGGATCGACCGACACCAGGGGATCATCGGCAGCCGCCAGAACGGTGACGGGGATGCGGATACGGTGCATGTGAGGCGCCGCCGAAGCGAAGTCATAATAGTGATCGGCCGATTCGAAACCGGAAGCCGGCGCCGTATACAGATCATCGAAATCGTACAGACGACGCGGCAGCCGTTTCATCCGGGCCAGAGGAACGTCGTCGCGCCACTGCATGCTTCCGGAAATCTGTTCGAGAAGCTGCCGCACAAAATACCAGTCGTAGCGCTGACCGGTCCGCGTCTGTTCCAGCCGCTGCACACAGTAGCGCAGGTCCAGCGGAGGACACACGGCCACTGCCCGAAACAGGCTCCGCGGATGTTCCACCTGACCGTCACCCAGGTACCTCAGCAGCAGGCTGCCGCTGAGCGAAAAGCCGACGACGGAAACGGCCGCCCCCGGACACAGGCGTTCCACGGCTTTTACGGCCTGATGGAGATCATCGATCCGACCGGCGTGGTACGGATGCAGGGCCAGTCCTCGGGCCGCACCACAGCCGCGGTGGTCCATGCGGAAGGTCCGTATGCCGCGTTCGTTGAGTCGGCGGGCGATGCGCATCATGTATCCGCTGGTGTGGGATCCGGCCAGTCCGTGCAGAAGAAGGACGACATGCCCCCCTCGCTTCCACACGTCCGGCTGATCATCATGCAGCACCACATAATCGCCCTGCGATACCTTCACCCGGCGCTGAACCGTGCCGGCAAAATCGCCGCACGAGGCTCCCGGAAACAGGGCTCCGGCAATCGTCTGAAAATGCCCGTTCGTCAGTCCCCGCGCCGGAACGAACGCACTGGACACGAATGCCGGCCGCCAGTTTTCAGAAACCGCCGCCGTGGAGGAGGAAGACGGACCGGCAGAATGCGGCCGGGCGGCCGCCGGCGGAACCGTTTCGGGTCTGTTGCTGTCGCGCATCGTGCCGCCGTTGAACAAAACCAGTTCTGTCCCGAACGAAGAAACCGCGTCAGCAGCCGCATCACAGGCTCCGCCGACCAGGCAATCTCATCAGGAAATCCGCCGGCATGCCAGCATGGAGGCCGGATCTGCCGTGAATTGATCTCAGAATTTCATCCGCCCGCAGACTCCGACGTATACTCGTCTTCCCCCATCACGTCGTCGTCCAGGGAGATCTGATCGTCCCGTCCCTGAAGCTGTTCCAGACGTTTCTGGGTATCCCGGTATCCGTAATCGATGCTCAGAATTTCCGTATAATGATCGGCTGCCTCGCTGACGCGGCCCGCCTTTTCGTAAATGACGCCCAGCCAGTAGTGAGCTCGTTTGAACGGTTCCGGCCGGTCGGTGCCGTTGAGGGTTTCCAGGGCCCGTTCGAACTGGCGGCGTCCCAGATCCGGTTTTCGATCGCGGACGAAACATTCGCCCAGCCACACCAGCGCTTCTTCCTTGAGCCGCGTGTCGGCACTGGACTGCTGATACAGGGGGATGGCTTTCGCGTACTGCCGTGTTCGGCGGTATCGGTCGGCCAGGTCGTACTTCATTTTCATATCCTGAGGATGCCGGCTGATACGGGGTTCCAGAATTTCGATTTCCCGCGCAATGAGCTTCTTTTTCAGTTCGGCCACCTGATCCTTCAGCCGCTGTTTGTCCGGATGACGCCTCAGCAGCTCCTCCTTCTCTGCCAGCTTCTCTTTCAGGATTTCCAGTTCCACATCTTCGCGCAGTTCCAGCACGTCCGTGTTTTTCGGCGCCTTCTCGAGTGCCTGGTCGTACATTTCCAGAGATTCCGACAGCCGCCGCTCCGTGCGGTAATAGTCGGCCAGACGCAGATAGTGATTCAGGTTGTCCGGATCTTTGCGGATGGCATGGCGCAGATCGGCTTCCTGAGATTCGCCCGGAGCATCGGCCGTGGCCTGTTTCCCCCGGCGGGCCCGACGATCCTCTTCGTACGCGTTCACCTGAGTTTCCTGCTGAACGGCCGCCACATCGCGTGTCGATTCGGCCTGGTCATAGCGTCCACGATGCATGACCGATTCCGCATCGAGCTGATTCATCATGGCCCGGGCTTCCGAATCCGTCGGATCCGCTTCATAGATCCGTCGAAAGCAGCTTCGGGCCGCGTCGAATTTGTTCTGGTGCGCCAGAACCTTTCCGAAAGCCCGGTTGTACGCGATGTTGTTCAGGTCGTATTTGACGGCTTTCGACCAGGCGTATTCCGCCACTTCCCAGTGTCCGCGCTGCGAAGCCGCTTCTCCGATCGCTGCGAACATCTGCGGATCCCAGGGATTCAGCAGCACACCGTCTTCGGCCGCCTGATCGACGCCATCCCAGTTCTTCTGAAGCTGCAGTTTCCTGATCCGGCCGCGGATTCCCATCATCCGCACGGATGCCATTTTCGCTCCGGTCCCGTTGTTGTTGTACATCCGTTCAATGCTGCCGTGGCGGGTCTGCCGGTACAGCACGTTGCCCGGCTGCATCTTTGCGCTCGTCCCGAAGCACTCGACGGCATATTTGAAGTTGCCCTTCTGCAGCGCTTCGGTTCCCTTGCGGAACCATTCCTGAGCGGCCCGCTGCATCGCTTCTGAACCGGAATCAGCCATCGTCCTTCCGTTTCCTTTCCGCAGACAGTTGTCCGAACCGCAGGCATCGTGAACGCGGTTCGGAATGGTACCGGACGGCCGTCCCCTGCATCGGCATCCGCCGGCCGGACACCCATGCAGCATACCGGTCGGCTCCCCGCCGTCCCAGTCGCTTTTGAACGGGCGCACCGGGAACGCGGGGAACGCGGCTGTCAGCCGATGGCTGCGGGCCGTTCCTGCACCCTGCAGCTCGGTCCGCCGCATTTCCGCATCCGGCTGCGTCGGATCTTGCCGGAAACCCGGCGATTCCGGATACTGCCGGCATGTCCGCGGTTCTTCCGGACGGACAGACATTTTTCGGTGAGCATGGATGCCGTTCCCTTCCGACCATCTCCGCAGTGTCCTGGCTGAGCTGCAGTTGTGCACGCCGGCCGATCTGGATGCCCTGTCCCGCCACGTCCGTCCTCCTGGCGATGAGGTTCCGGATTTCGATCTCTGCTGGCTGGACGTGCTGGTCACGCACCGTTTTCTCACTCCCTGGCAGGCCAACCAGCTTCAGTCGGACGATCCGTGGTCCCTGGTGAAGGGCGGATTTCGGCTGAGAGAACCGCTGGGACGCCACACCTGGCTGGCGGAAACCCCTGATCGCCGGACGCCGGTGGTCTTCTGCCGAATCGGAAGCTCCGAAACCCGACCGCCCCAGGAACAACTGACCCGGGGGCAGGGCATCATCGACCGGATTCCCGATCTGGCGGACGGACGGACCGGCGGTGTCTGCCTGCCGAAGCAGGTTCTGCAGGACGATCAGGGCGACATCTGGCTGATCAGCCCCTGGGTGGCCGGCTGGTCCGCCGAGGAACTGCTGATTCGCGGCGGCCGAATGCCCTGGCAGGCGGTTCAGGAAATCGGCCGCACCCTGCTGAACGGCCTGACCGTCCTGGAACGCCTGCAGCTTGTTCACGGCAGCATCAGCCTGAATCATCTGCGACTGACCCGGCACGGGCAGGCCGTCCTGGTGGATCCGTTTTCCGCCTCACTCCGGGATCCGGCGGCCACGTTCCGGTCCGACCAGCAGCTTCGTCATGTGCGGCACTGCGCTCCCGAACGCGTGGGCACCGGACGGGCATGCGATGCCGTCAGCGACCTGTATTCTCTCGGCACGGTGCTCTGGCAGCTTCTCACCGCCCGGCCGACATTCCTTTCCGCCGATCCCGTCCGATTCCTCATGCACTGCCGATCCGAAGACGTGGCCGATGTCCGGGAATGGGTACCGGACTGCCCGGCGTCTCTGGCCGAAGCCATTCGGCAGATGACACGGCGGCATCCGGATCTGCGTCCTCAGTCCATGGCCGAAGCACACGACCGCTGGCCCGGTCCGGAACGCCGCCGCTGTCCTCACACGCGGCGTCTGGTGCGGCAGCTTCCCGAACGGAACCATCGGCCCCGACCTCCGCACCGTCCCTGCCGGCAGCGGCGGCTGCTGCAGGCCGGATGGGCAGCCGCGGCAGTCACCGGAATCGCTCTGGTCGGTCTGACAGCCGGCGTGGTCCCTCTGCCTCTGACAATGCCGCATCGCGCGTCCCTCGAACCGACCGAAACCGACGCGGCCGCATCGGACGCGGCAGCCGTTCCCGCCGCTGCGAACGACACACTCCTGGTGCTGCCGGAACCCGATGCGGACGGCCTTGTCACACTCATTTCGGGACGAACATACCACCCCGTCCCGATCCAGAGTCCCGGACGCCTGCAGATCCGCACCACCGGCGAGGCACCTGCCGCCATTGCCATTCGCGACGGCAGTCCGTGGACCGTAACGGCTGACGAAATCCAGATGAGCGGCGTTCATCTGACGGGAACAGCCGACTCCTCCACGCTGCTGCATCTGAATGCCGCGATCGTCGTTCTCGACCGCTGCCGGTTCGAATGCACCGACGCATCGGGCACAGGGCTGACCTGGACCCCATCGGGATCCGGTTCCACGGTGGGACAGGTTCACAACTGCATCTTTTCCGGCGGCCGCCAGGGAATCCGCACGGCGACCCCTCCGGACCGCATGGAACTGCACAACACTCTGTTCTACCGCACGGCCGCCGCCTGGCGCTGTTCCGTCAGTCGTCGTTCTCAGGTGACCGTTCACCTGGACCGTGTCACGCAGTTCCTGGGCCGCAGCTTCCTCGACATCACCTGGACATCGGATACGCGGTCCCTGACTGCGGAAATCACGTGCGGGCATTCTGTCCTGGCACCCACAGACGCCCTCATCCGCATCGCCTCAACAGCCCCGGACCGGACAGGCATCCCCGTCACCGTGGGCTTCTTCCTGGCCGGTCGTTCCGATCCATCCATCATTCCTTCCGGCGTGTCCACCGCTGTTCAGCTCGACCGATCCCTGGGGTATCTGGTGGAACTGCCGCCCGACCAGCAGCTCATTGAAGGCCTGCTGGTTGCCGACCCGCAGTTCGGTTCAGCCGCGGACGACGATCGGCCGTTCGCCGATGCGATCCTGCGGGATTTCGACGGCCCCAAACTGAGCACCCGTCTGCCAGGAATCGATTTCGACCGGCTTCCGGTCACATACGAATCGGACCCCGCTGAGCCCGTGAGGTAACCGGAAGACAACCCGTCATGCACCGACAGCTCGACGCCAGCCGCATCGTGGACACCCTTCAGCACCTGGGCAACCGCATCTCGGAACGGTTTCCGAATTCCGGGCTGGCCGGCGTGGCCCGCGATCTGCACCAGGCCGCCGGAGAAACCCGGCAGCGGATTCAGTGGATCAGTCGTCCTCATTATCCGACACGCATCCTCGTCGGTCTGTTCATTCTGCTGATGGCTGTGCTGATCGGTCTGACCGGGAACATGATTGCCGGCGACCTGCAGGGGCGGGAACTGTCCGGTCTGCGGCTTGTGGAATTCGCCGATTCCGCCACCAACGAACTGCTGCTGGCCGGAGCCGCCATTCTGTTTCTGGTCAGCATCGAAACCCGCATCAAACGGACACGTGCCCAGCACGTCCTGCACGAACTTCGCGTGTTCGCTCATGTGATCGACATGCACCAGCTCACGAAAGACGCATCCCGCGTCATCGGATCCTCGGGCACCCGGACCGCATCGTCTCCGCAGCAGTCCATGACGCTGTTCGAACTGACCCGCTACCTGGATTACTGTTCGGAACTGCTGTCGCTCACCGGAAAGCTGGCGGCCCTGTACGCTCAAAGCCTGCCGGACAGTGTCGTGGTATCCGCCGTCAACGACATCGAAACCCTCACCTCCGGACTCAGCCGGAAGATCTGGCAGAAAATCATTCAGCTCGACCGGGCCTTCGGACCGGACAGCAGCCCGGCCGACTACGAATCGAAAACGACGCCGCTTTCCCGGCAGCCTTTTGTTCGCAGTGAGCGTGGTCGATGAGGATATCGCTGAGGCTGCTGTCCACCTGGTCCAGCCAGCGCGGTGACGTTTCCGAATGCAGATGCAGCATGGACAGGATCGCCGATCACGAAAACAACGGGCGGACGAACGGTTT
>WFTL01000048.1 GCA_015485495.1 Planctomycetaceae bacterium | reverse complement strand
CATGTCGGACAACGGGATGATTGTCCGTGTCGTTCTTCCCGCTGACCCACGACACCCGCTCTCCGGTTCTCACTTGCCGATTCCTCACCATTGCAGCGGCAGGGCGCGAGCCCTCCGGTGAGACCCACTGCCACTAGACGCGGCGCCCTCCGGTTGACAACCACCCCCGCACCGACCGGGCGGCCTGCGCCGCTCCGCTGTCATTGATCGAATATCGCTGAAAGAAAAACGTGTCAGACGTTGCGGATTCTGACGGCTGTCGGGACTGTCGCCGATTGACCGGATGGCCCCGGTTGAAATGGTCGATAATCGACTGACGAAACTCTGGATGACGCGGATTGAAGCGCATCTGCTGTCCTCAGCAACCGGTTCCACGCCGGCACAGCGGCCGGGTCGTCTCGCCAGGAGGAGACTCCAAAGCCGCTGCACCCCGTATTTCCTGCTTCGAACCGGGAGCGGCCCACTGGAGGAGCAGGAACGATGCATCGACAAAGTATACGGTTGCTGATCTCGGTTGCTGGTTCTGGCACGGTCACCCGGTCGCGGCCTGCGCTGCTGCCAATTGGACACATGACAACTCGATCACTGCCAGGCCTTGTGATTGTGTTTCTGCTGACCGGTGTGAATGCCGCAGCCCAGAACAGCCTGCCCTGGTCATCGGCTTACACCGACGTCACCTGGACCGGCGGCGGGATTGCCGACGGGGTGGAAGGAAGCCTGGTCGTGCCGCTGCTGGCCGATGAAAGCGAGTGGCTGTTCGCCGACCTGCGCGGCAAGACGTTCGACAACGCCAGTCATGAAGGCAACTGGGGGATCGGCTACCGCCACTGGACCGACAGCGACTGGATCATCGGCGGCTACGGCTTCTACGACCTGCGCGAAACGCCGTTTGACAACAGATTCTGGCAGACCACGCTGGGGCTGGAAGCGAAGAACTATGTCTGGGACTTTCGTGCCAACGGCTACATCGCCGAAGACGGCGCGAAAGGGACGCGCACCGGCTCAGCCGTGCTCTCCGGCGGCACGATCCTTGTCCGCGGCGGGCAGGAGCGGGCCTACTCGGGCTTTGATGGCGAAGTCGGTCGGCTCCTGTGGAATTCGTACGACGGACTTTTAAGCCCGTCGTACAGGGCGGCGGGCAACCTGCCCCGCATCGATGCTGAATTGCGGCTGTTTGCCGGCGGATTCTATTTCGACGACAACGCGCCCGGTTTTCCGGAAATCGCCGGACCACGGGGGCGTCTGGAGCTGCGATTGTTCGACCTGCCCTGGCTGGGCAACGGCTCCCGGCTGACGCTCGGTGCGGCCGTCCAGCACGACGGTGTGCGGGGCACGCAAGGCCTGGCGTCGATCCTGGTCCGTGTGCCGCTGGGACGCAGAAACCAGCGCCGCATGTCGCCCATGACTCGCCGCATGGTCGATCCCATCGTGCGTGACATCGACATTGTGACCAACGCACCGGCGGCTGCGGAAGAACCAGCGCTCAATCCCCGCACCGGTCAGATGATCGGCAGCGTGCTGACGGTCGATGGCAACACGGCGGCGCCCGAAACCGTGATCTCCGGCGCGGGCGCCAACAGCCTGGTGATCGCCGACGGCTCGGCCGGCACGATCACGTTCGGCAGCACGACCGACATGCCGGCGGGTCAAACAATCCTGGGCGGCGGCTCGCAACTTCGTGTGGTCGGCGCCAACAGCGGTACCGCAGCCACGTTCACCGCTCCCGGCTCACGCGGCCGCTTCGAGACTGGCGGCAACTTCGACGCCATCCGCACGTCCGACAACGCCGGCATCCTGGGCGTGGATATTGCGACCAGCGGCGCCAACGCCGATGCCGTCGAGATCGACGATAACAACGTCCTGCTCGAAGATGTGAACATCACCACCACCGGCGTCTTTGCCCGCGGCATCGTTGCGTCCGGCACCAATCAGTTCACAGCCAACAGCTCGTCCATCTCTGCCAGCGGAAGCTTTGCTGCGGCGATCTTCCTGGATGACAACACCCGCTTTACGCTCAACAGCTCGACCATCACGACGGACGGCTCGGATGGCGACGGCATCGACTCAAACGGCAACAGCCAGTTCACGGTCAACAACTCGACCATTACCACCAACGGATCCGCCCCTGGCATCTTCGGCGCCAACGGTATCGACTCAGACGACAACAGCCGGTTCACGGTCAACAACACGCAAATCACCACCGCGGGCACCGGTGCCGCGGCCATCTTCGCGCAGAAAAACAGCCGGTTCACGATCAGCGGCGGCAGCATCACGATGGCGCAGGGAAACTCCCCCGGCATCCGTGCCGTTTCGTCGTCCGGCAGGACGATAACGTTTCTCCTGTCCGGCGTAACGATCAACAGTGCTGACGACGGCGTTACTCTGGATGGCGACCTCTTCGACGCCGGCACGATCAACGCCACGATCACCGGCAGCACGATCAACGCCGGCACAGGCGTGGGGCATAACGAAATCGACGCACTCGCCAATGGCTCAGCGACGCAAAATCTGAACGTCTTCAACAACGCCCTGGACGGCGGGGCCGGCACGATCAACCTGAACGAGATCGGCGCGACCAGCGTGATCAATGTCACACAACCCAGCGCCGCCCAGCTGGGCACGCTCAACGGCATTCCGGCTGGCAACGTCACCACCGGCGGCACGGTCAGTTTCAACCAGCCCGCACCGCCGACGCCGTGATGTCCGAGAATCCAGGACCGACACTCACTGTTGTTTTCTCCAGCGAATCCAGGGGATCGGCGTCCCTTCTGAAGGACCTGAAACAGCGCGGCCTGCCGGAAGACACCGTCGTGCACTGGACCACCGAATTCAGGCGTCTACCCAGTTCTCAGGGAGGTCGCGGGCGAGACCACGGCCCGTACGTCTTCACGAACTGGCTGTGCGGCGGCGGTATTCAGAGCGGCATCACCTGCGTGCAATCAGACGAACGGGGCTACAAACCTCTCGATCGCTCGTCACCCATCCAGGTCCACGATATGCACGCCACAATTCTGCACCTGCCGGGAATCGATCACACACGCCTGACCGTTCGCCACGACGGCATCGACCGACGTCTCACCGATGTCCACGGCCACGTCCTGCACGACCTGATCGCCTGAAAACGGCAGGCCGGAGCCCGATCGCCCGGTGCCGAGTTCCTCTGCATGGCAGCGGAAAGACGCACGCTTCGGTTTCATTCCCATGGCCGCGGCAGGGTGTGAGCCTTCCGCCACTGGATGCCTGTTCTCGCACCGACCGGGTGGCTTGCGCCGCTCCGCTGACATTGCCACCGCCGCTCAGCGTGGCACCTTTCGGTTTTCGCATCCCGATTCAACACCATTGCAGCGGAAGGGCGCGAGCCCTCCGGTGAGATCCACCGCCCCACGACGCCCGCACTCCGGTGAGAACGACCACCCGCTGACCGACCGGGCGGCCTGCGCCGCTCCGCTTCCATGGACGGGCCACTGCGCATCAGCCGGAATGCGTCAGCGTCCGGTTCCGGGCCGTGGTCCAGCGGTCGGTGGCCTGTTCAGGCGGCGTGTCTGGCATCTGGTGCGGTCCCGGCGTCGACCGGCCCGGAAAGTTCATGCGACAGCGACTCGTCTCCGCGGACGATGCGTTCTCCCAGAGCATTCAGACGGTCCATTTCATCCTGGATGCGGTCACGGCAGGCGGCGATTTCTTCGCGCGAAAGGTCTCTGGGAATATCGATGGGCTGGCTGGTCAGAATCACGACGCGGGAAAACGGTTTGGGCAGCACGATGTCGGACCAGCCTCCGGGAATCCGCCAGGCACGCGTGGCCTGCATGGTGGAACAGACGATCGGGCGGCCTGTGCGGGATGCGATATAAATGATGCCGTCCTTCATCTGACGCCGTGGCCCGCGGGGCCCATCGGGTGTGATGCAGATATGCAGGTCGGACAGGTTCAGAAGCTGGCGGGTTGCCTGGGCGCCGCCGCGGCTGGCCGATCCGCGCACAGGCCGCACTCCCAGAAGATTCAGCAGGTCGCTCAGATAGGTTCCGTCCTGATGCCGGCTGACCAGAGCTGACAAAGAGTAATGCGAACGGAAAAACAGAGCGATCAGGATGGCATCATGCCACACGGAGAAACAGTAACGGCGCGGGCCGGCAGGAGGCACTGTGGGGGTGGCGTCGGGACGTGTCAGCCGCAGATCCACACGCACGGTGAGAAACAGAGCTTTCAGCAGCAGCCAGGCGGACCGGGCGATGAGTCTGTCGAGAAAACGGGATCGACTTTTCACTGGGAGACATCCGTGTCGCGGGACAGTGAGGCAGTTCGGCCGGCGGCCGCAGAGGGCGGATTGTATGAGAGGTGCTGCCGGCAGGGAATGTCAGTCGGCAACCGCTCGGCCCGGGATTCGGCAGCAGTCCAGCCGGTTGTGGAGACGGAAAATCAGCGTTTTTTCAGCAGTTTTCGGAATTCCGGCCAGGAGCGCGTGTTGGCCACATCGTCCCGGGTTAGCCAGGCACGGCGGGCCTGATCCACTCCGTACGGCAGAACGTCGAAACCGGCCACGCTGTGTGCGTCGGTGCTGATGACGATGGGAACGTTCCATTCACGGGCCGCGGCCGCGTGAATGTCGTCCAGATCCAGACGTTTCGGACTGGCGTTGATTTCCATCATGACGCCGAAATCGGCGGCTGCCTGCAGGATTTCCGGCATATTCACATCAGCTCCCGCACGCCGGTTCACCAGGCGTCCGGTCGGATGTCCGATGGCATCCACATGCGGATGGCGAATGGCGTGCAGCAGGCGTTTCATGATCTGGTCCCGCGGCTGGTTCAGGCCGTAGTGCAGCACGCCGACCACCCAGTCCGCTTCCGCCAGAACATCATCGTCCAGATCCATCGAGGCGTCTTCCAGAATATCGCATTCGATGCCGCACAGCAGTTCGATGCCGTCGATCTGTTCATTGACGCGGCGGATTTCTTCCCAGTGCCGTCGCAGGCGATCGGCGTTCAGACCATGTGCCATGGACACGCGCTGAGAATGATCAGTGACGGCGATGTACGTCAGGCCGCGGTCCCGCGCCGCTTCGGCCATTTCGCGAACGGATGCCGTGCCGTCGGAAGCTGTTGTATGCAGATGCAGGTCTCCCTGAATGTCGTCCACGGTGACAAGAACGGGCAGATGACCGGATTCAGCCGCTTCGATCTCGCCGCGGTTCTCCCGCAGTTCCGGAGGAATCCATGGAAGTCCCAGTGCTGCGTAGACTTCTGCTTCATCGGAACCGGCGACCTGCTGTTCGTCCCGGAACACTCCGTATTCGTTGAGCTTCAGGCCACGATCTTTCGCTCGCTGACGCAGCACGACATTGTGTTCCTTCGAACCGGTGAAGTACTGCAGGGCCGCTCCCCAGGAATCGTCCGGAACAACCCGCAGATCCATCTCCAGACCACTGGTCAGCCGCACCCGCTGCCGCGTGTCGCCTCGCTGCAGCACATGTTCCACGAGCGGATGGTCCGCCAGAGCGTCCATGGGAATCCGGCTGTCGTCGCAGGTCACCAGGATGTCCAGGTCGCCGCAGGTTTCCCGCCGTCGCCGACAACTGCCGGCCACAGCCGCCCGTGTCACTCCTTCCAGACGGCCAAGATCACCAGCCACCGTTTCGGCAGCCGAACGGGCGACAGAAATCAGCACGCGCTGCCCGGCTGCGGCGGCGCGATCGACATTTTCCAGGATGGTCTGTTCGATTTTCGGACCGAAGCCCTTCAACTCGGAAATCTTTCCTGCAGCGGCCGCGGCCTTCAGGTCGTCCAGTGAAGTCAGCCCCAGTTCGCGAAAGAACACGGAAACTTTTTTTGGGCCGATTCCGGGCAGACGCAGCATGTCCACGACCCCCGGCGGAATCGTCTGCCGCAGTTCCTTCAGCTTCGGGTGTTCTCCGGTCTGAACAAGTTCCGTGATCTGACGAGCCAGGTCCTGGCCGATTCCCGGAAACGCGGTCAGGTCCGCTCCTTCTTCGACGAGAGTCCTGAAGGATTCGGCCGACGAGCGAATCGTCCGCGCGGCACTGCGGTAGGCTCGCAGCCGAAACGGATTCGCTCCCTGGATTTCCAGCAGATCAGCAAGCTGGTCGAAGACACCTGCAATCTGTTCGTTCGTCATGACGTTTTCAGTCAGCCGGTTCCGCGGCTGCGGCGGAGTCGGCAGCGGGCGGCGCCGACGGGGCCAGGGGAGCCGGTTTGAAGAGCATCACCATGGCGGCTCCGGCCGCCGCCAGGACGAGACCGGTATAGAACAGGGGGGATGGAGATTCGGTTTTGCCATGGCTGAACACTGTCACGGAAGCGATGGTGTTGATGACCGGTGCGCCTGCGAAGACCAGTGGGGCCACGTAGATGGCTGCTCCCGGACCGGCCGACCGAGCCGCGAAAATCACGCACAAAGCCCCCACGGCACCGGCCGTGCCGGCAGCCAGTCCCCACAGCATGCTGGATGCCTGAAAATTGACGCGGGCGGGATCACGCACCGTGGGATCGTTGTTCATCACGAAGATGAAAAATCCGGGAACAAGAACGGCCGTCAGAAAGTAGGCGATGCCCACCATCAGGAATGCCCGCAGATTGCTTCCCAGACGTTCGGCCGCAGTGTGCACGACGGGAACGTAGACGCCCCAGGAAAAGGCGGCCAGACTGACGAACAGAAGCACACTGAGTTTGATATTCATGGACGTGGACCGGTCACAGGGAAGTGTCTGATGGGCGGCCCGGCCGGAATGGAACCGGACCGCAAAGGCGAAATTGTAGGCAGTCCTGTGCAGACGTCCACACGCCGGAAACCGGCACAACGAACAGGTTGCCGCCGGACCGGCAGTAATGACGCCGGCGGGCCGACCAGAAGCCCCGGAATGCCCGGATTCGCTGCTGAAATCATTCACGTCCGCTGGCGCCACGGCGTACAATGAATGGCCCCGATCATCCAGGCCGGAGAGGCCGGCGTGTTGCTGAAGGGGGCGCAACAGATTGCTGTCAGACGGCTTACAGATATGACACAGGAACTGATGCAGGAATCGGTCGTTTCGGATGCGGGTGGGGAACCGCATTCCGGCAGCTCCGGCTGGGGCAGTGATGATTTCGGCGGAGATTTCGACTACACGCCGGTTTCTCCCTGGGGACCGGCGGCCGCCGTGATGGCTGTTTTCGGTCTCACAGCGTTTCTGGGTCTGTTCGGGATTGTTGTGGCGGCCGCGGCATCGGTGGTGAGCCTGGCGGCCATCGTGCGCATTCGGGGGGCTCAGGGAACCGTGCGGGGAATGCTGGCAGCGGTCCTGGGGCTGCTGATTTCCATGTCGAGTGTCGCAGGGGGCATCGCCAGTCAGATTTATCACTACAACCACGAAGTGCCCGAAGGCTACCTGCGGGTCAATTTTCCCAACGACATTTCAGCGCGGCAGTTTCGGTACTACGCCGGAAACCAGCGGCGTCTGCACCCGGAAGTCGCGAAGCTGATCGGAAAAAAGATTTTCATCAAGGGATTCATGTGGCTGTCGCAGCGCGAGCACGACCTGACCAGTTTCGTTCTTCTCAAGGACAATGGAGAATGCTGCTTCGGCGGGAAACCAAAGCCGTGGGACATGATTCGGGTCGACATGAAGGACGGGCTGACGGTCGATGGTCATACGGGACTGGTCGCTGTGGCCGGTGTGCTCAGCGCCAACGTTGCTGCCGGCGAAGATGAAGCGGTGTACACCATCGAAGCCGTTCTGGTGGAACCGGCGCGGACCCGTTTTTGATGCCGCCGGGCGAAGGAATGCAGGAGACAGCATGAAGGATCGAAGGCCGCGGTGTCTGAAATCTGATGGAAAGACCGTCCGGGGAACAGTGGGGTACGAAATCCGATTCCGTCTGCCGTGTTTCGCGGTGTGTGCGCTGGTTCTGCTGACTGCAGCCGGATGCAGCGATACGCATTCCGATGAGTACCGGGAATTTTCGGAGCTGGAAGACGTTTCCGAAGGCGATGTGTCTGCGGCCGTCCCGACGGCTGCCGATGCGGACCTTCCGGGTCCGGGAACCACGCTGAACGATCAGACAGCCGTCGCGTCCTCCCCGGAACCTGCTCCGTCCGAATTGCGGGGGCCGGTGGAATCGGCGGACCGGAATACCGAATTGCCGGAGGATCCGAACAGATCCGATCCGGCTGCCGCGGCCGGCGGCGCTGCTGCGGGCGCGTCCGGGGAGCAGGACGCGGATGCCGTCCATCCTGTTCCGCAGCCGTCTGCGGCTGCGGACGAAGACATGGACGCATCAGGAGAAACGGCACAGACGCTTTCCACACCGACGGTGGCTTCGGAGACGGCTGCGGAGCCGTCAGATGCTGCCGGCGGCGGCATTCGCCTGCTGGTGCCGCATCGTCAGTTTCGGAAAGAAGGAGCCGCACTGCGTGTCAGTTTCGACGACCTGGATCTGCTGAAGATCCTGAACATGGATCCGGTGCCGCGCGATGCGGCGGACCATTTTCCGGAATGGCTGCGGGAACTGCACGGGAAGCAGGTGAGGATTCGCGGCTACATGCGTCCCGGATTCGAAATGGAAGACATCACGGAATTCCTGTTCGTGCGGGACAATGGAGAATGCTGTTACGGGCCGCTGCCGAAAATCTACGACATGATTGCCGTGCAGCTTGCAGACGGCGAATCGACCGACCTGATCGAAGGAACACCGTTCGACGTGGAAGGCATCTTTCGCATTGAACCGCATGCGGATGAAGTCGCTTTGTACGCCCTGTTCTTCATTGACCAGGCCGTCATCATCGAATGAAGATGGACAGTCCGAGGAAACAACTCATGAAACCGATTCAAAGCAGAACAGGGCGGGGACTCCGTCCGGCGGCCGTGCGGAACGCCGCGGCTGTGACCGTTCTGTGTGTCGCCGCGACGGCCCTGCAGGCCTGTCCGTTCTGCGATGCACCGCAGCTGACGATGGCGGAAATGATCGAACAGTCCGATCACCTGCTGCTGGGCCGCTGGGTGAGCGGCACGCGGCCGGAGGCGGACTCGCCTGGCAGCACGGTGTTCGAGATCGCAGAATGCGGCCGTACTCAGAACGATCTGTTTCAGGCCGGTCAGACGATCACGCTGCCTTTTTTCGTGTCGGCGGAAACCGGTCAGCAGTTCGCTCTGATGGGGCCGGGAACCGATTTCGTCAACTGGCAGCCGCCTGTGGAAGTGACCGACGCTTCCTGGGAATATCTGAAAAACTGTCCTCTGCCGGAAAAGGATCCGGAACGCCGAACGATGCGGCTGGCGTGGTTTCTGCCCTGGCTGGAGCACCCGGAACTGCTCATTGCCAACGATGCCTACGGGGAATTTGCCGCGGCACCGTACAAAATCATTCGGGCTTTGCGCGATCAGTTTCCCCGGGAGCGGCTGCGGGAATGGGTGGCGGATCCGGAAACACCGGTCACCCGCAT
>WFTL01000047.1 GCA_015485495.1 Planctomycetaceae bacterium | reverse complement strand
GCCGGACGCTGCCGATCTCTCGCGGATACGGGACTGCGGGTGTACTCCCAGTTCGAAGAGGATGGCCTGCTTCTGTATATCTTTGCAGCAATCGGAACGGAGACGCGTTGTTTCGTGGACATCGGGTCTGCGGACGGCATCAACAGCAATTGTGCCAACCTGGCCATCAACTTCGGCTGGCACGGACTGTTCATCGACGGAGACGGCGAACAGATCAGGCGGGGGCGATCGTTTTACGAGAACCATCCGGACACGCGGGCCTGGCCGCCGCAGTTCGTGGAAGCTCTGGTGTGCCGCGAAAACGTCAACGATGTGATTCAGCAGGCCGGTATCAGCGGTCCGGTGGATCTGCTGTCGATCGACATCAATGGCAACGACTACTGGATCTGGGACGCTCTGGAAGTCATCGAACCGCGGGTCGTGATCATTGAAACGCATGTGGAATTCGGCATGCAGAGCATTGTTGTTCCTTACGACCGGAACTATGTCTATCCCGGGAAACACCCTCAGTATCACGGAGCCTCGCCCGTGGCGATGCAGAAACTGGCCGAACGGAAGGGGTACCGTCTGGTCGGCGCCGGTCAGTACGGGTTCAACATGATCTTCGTCCGCAGTGGTGTTGGTGAAGACGTGCTTCCGGCCGTGCCGGTAGAATCCGTTCTTCGCCATCCGCGCAATGAAGAACGCCGGAAGCTGTTCGAACCGATCCGTGACTGGCCCTACGAAACAGTCTGAACAGCAGACACCTTCGAGAATCGTCCGCCGGGATGCCTGGGTCGGCGCAGGTGGCGCGATGGTCCGCCACGGAACCGGGAACGGTCAGCGAAAGACCGATTCGTCCGGCCAGCCGCTGTCATCGTCTTCGAGGACGGAACGCTGCGAGGCCAGGTCGAGTTCCCAGACGGATTCGACGCGGCTGTCGGTGTGTTCGTCGAACAGGTCGGCATCCGCGGCGGTTTCGTCCATCCGTTCTGTGCCGTTCTGAAACTCGTCGCTCTGCCGGTCTTTCAGACGCAGAATGCCCGGGCAGGGCACTGGCTGCCCTTTGACCTGCACGGTCATGACGGGCCACAGGCCGCGCGTGGTCAGAAGCTCCACGGAATGTTCCTGAACGAGCACTGTATCGCCGGTCATTGCCGGCCCCACGGAAGGATGCCAGTAGACCGCCGTGGGAGCCTGAAGAGGAACTGTGGATTCCGGAACCATCTGACATTCATTCGGCGTGAATCCGATGACATCCGCCTGGTCCGATTTCTGCCATTCGCTGTCGAGACCGAATTTTTCGTAAATGCGGTGCACTTTTTTCCAGACATCTCCCAGTTCGCTGCCGCTGCGGGAAAAGAACTGACCGGTGGCGTGCATGAGCACCACATTGTTCCAGGCAGCAGCCAGTTCCTCAGGAACCGATCCCACGCAGACGGTCCGGGAAACGGCCGCATGCAGTCCCCAGCGTCGGGCCATGCAGGAAACGACGACGTATTTCTGAACGCGGTCTTCGCTGTACATCCAGTGGCGAAATCGTTCGTTGCGTCCGTCCGCACAGACCTGAATGCGGACCGGGGTGACCGTTCGCTTGATCAGCCGATGGCTGACTTCTCCGGCGATTTCTGATTCTTTCATTCCCCGCCGCACCCGGGCTGCGGTGGCTTCCACGGCGTACGTCACAACGCGGGCAAGCTGTCTCAGACGGCTCACGTCCAGTTCCGTCAGAGGCTGTCTGAGCGATGCGATTCGGTCGGGAGCCGCCAGGGCTTCCGGAATGGGCACATCGGTCAGGACACGGCGGCCCCGGCACAGATCGGCAATGAGTTCTCCATGTGGCTGAAACCATTCCCGCTGCTTGAGCTGAAATCCGAGTCCGAATGCCTCCCGTTCGAAAATCTGAGCCGAATCAACCGCATTGGTGGCGAACAGCCGCGCTTCGGGAGTGACAAAAATGCTCGTGCGACTGGTATCCGTGGTGCAGCGGAACAGATCGGCACCCGCTGTGAACCAGGCGATGTTGACCGGATCCTGCAGCAGGACCGCTTCTGCCTTTCCCTGAGCGATCAGCCCGGCCACGAGCTGCTGTTTGTGGTCCACGTCGGCCCGGCGGGCGGCATCCTGCACAAGCAGCCGCCTGGGCGAATCGGGTTGCCGTTCAGTCGGACACATCGGAAACTCCGCGAATGACCACCATTGGGGACATCGAATGATTTCGATTCGAATCGACGGTGGCAAACGAACTTTCGGTTCTATCCTATTCTGATCGTTCTGTGAACTGCGCAGGATTTCTCTGAGGGCAGTGGATTTCATGCGATTCGCCGTTCGGAAACCGCATTCGAAAATGCCTGCGGCCGACAGAATCGCTGCGACCTGACCGCCCGTTACGGAATCTCTGCCGGAGGAAACGACCGGATGGCCCGCATCGAAGAAGACAAAGAAGACCTGATCCGCGACGCCCTGGCTCTGCACGAACGGGTGGAACTGTCGTGCGACAACTGGCCGGCTGTCATCACGATCGGCTTTTTTCGAGACGGACGGTGCAGCATCTACATCGATCAGGATCCCTTTTATCAGTTCGACCGGAACGGGAGACTGCGCCGCTGTTTCGAAGCCGGCCTGCTGTACCGCAGCCAGGGACACACACTGTCCTGCCTGAAGCGCCATCGGATCCCTTCAACCGAAGAACATCCCCGTGAGGTGCGTCTGCAGCGGCGGGATCTGACCCCCGAGGAACTGAATGGGTTCCGGGAACGGATGAGACGGCATATCGGCCGGCTGCAGGGCTGTCTGTCCAGGAACGCCTTTCGCATTTCTCGCGGTGTGACGCAGGCCGGAACGCTTCCGAAAGGAACGCTGAACATGCTGAATCGCATTCTGCAGCGACAGGACGATTTTCTCGCTACAGCTCCGGCACCCCGGTGACGATGTTGTCTGGCCTGTTTTCCGTTTTCCCTTCGCGACCGAAGGGTTCCGCCCGGTTCTCCACGGCAGTGACAGATGCGTCCGGACCGGATACACTGACGGGACGAACAGACGGTTCGTCTCCGGCGATGCTCTTTTTCTGCGGGACCACCAGTGAACAGGAATGCGGTGAACAGACGGCACTGTCTGCTGCTGCCGGGCCTGATCGCCCTGGCTGGCATGGTCGGCTGCTCCTCTCCGAGTGATGGGGCATCTGCGTCTTCCGCTTCGGACACAGCTTCGTCGACAGCGGCAGCGGACCGGGCGTCTGCCGGAACACCGGTTGATGTTCCAGGCAGTGCGGACAACAGTGCAGGCAGACCGGATGATCCGGCGCCCGCTTCCGGTGACACTCAGCCGCCTGCTTCCGATGACCAGCAGTCTGCCGCACCTGCCGGAACACTGACCGGCGTCGTTTCGTTCGAAGGCACTCTGCCGGAACCTCGCATCATTCAGCCGAACAAGGATCCGGAAATCTGTTCGGCCGGCGCCGGTGAGGTTCAGGATGTCGTGGTTCACGATGGCCGACTGGCCGGAGCGATCATTGAACTGTCGGTACGCGGTTCAGAGGCCGGAAAGTTCGTCACTCCTGAAGGCGGTTTTGTGCTGCGGCAGAAAAACTGTCGCTTCTCCCCGCGGCTGCTGCTGGCGTGGGACGGCGCTGAACTGACCGTGTACAACGACGATCCCGTGCAGCACAATGTGAACACGGGATCGTGGAATCTTCTTCAGTCGCCGGGCGGGCAGCCGATTCGCCGGCAGATCCGGTATTCCGGCACTCCGTTCATGCGGGTCACCTGCAACATTCATGGCTGGATGGAATCATGGGTCTACGTGGCCCGGTCTCCACTGGTGGCCATGTCGGGAAAAGACGGTTCCTTCACCATCGAAGAAATTCCGCCCGGCACGCAGATCCGTGGATTGGTGAGCCATTCTGTTCTGGGACGACAGCGATTTCGTGTGGACATCGCAGCCGGACAGGTGACTCGCCACGACCTGGTGTTTTCAGACTGATGCGGGACAGCCATTCGTCACACTTTTGCGGCATTCGCACCTGCCATGTCCGTTTTCGTCCGATCATCGGACAGCACAGACGTGCCGGTGGCACGAATATTCTGCCGGGACCGGCCGTCTGGCTGACAGCCCTGCTGGCGGGGCTTGTCTGGGGGATCCCGCCGGCGCATGCTCAGCCGCGTCCGCTGGCACCGCTGCCTGAGGTGATCCCGCCGCCGCCGTCCGATCAGGTGGCTCTGGGAAGACGCCTGTTTTTCGATCCTCGTCTTTCCGGAGATGCCACGATCAGCTGCGCCACCTGCCACGATCCGCAACACGGCTGGGCAGACGGTCTGGCACTTTCCCGCGGGTATCCCGGGTCGCTGTATTTCCGAAACACGCCCACGGTTCTGAATGCCGCTCTGGGACGCTTTCTGTACTGGGACGGGCGGCTGCCGGCCGACGATCTGCCGACGGTGGTCCGCGACCACATTTCCGAAGCGCATTTCATGCAGGCGGACGGACGGCTGGTGATTGAACGGCTGCGTCAGGTTCCGCTGTACGAAGCGGAATTCCGTGCTGTGTTCGGTGGCGAACCGACCTACGGACGGATTTTGAATGCCGTGGCGGCTTTCGTTCGTTCGTTGACTTCGAAGGACGTGCCGTTCGATCGGTTTCTGAACGGTGACACCCAGGCGATTTCTGAATCGGCGCAGCGGGGGCTGAAACTGTTTCGCGGCAGGGCACGCTGCATTCACTGTCACGACGGTCCCATGCTGTCAGACGGCCGCTTCCATTCTCTGGGCCTTGTTTCGGAACCGGCCATTTTTCTGGAACCGGAACGTCACATCACATTTCGCCGTTTCCTGAGAACTCTGGGAGTTCCCGGTTACCGGCTCATCCGCCAGGATCCCGGTCATCTGTGTGTCACCAAAGACGCCGGAGACATGGAACGCATACGGACACCCACACTGCGGGAAGTGTCCCGCACGGCGCCTTACATGCATGACGGCCAGATCGGCACGCTGGCTGAAGTGGTGGAATTCTACAACCGGGGAGGCGGACCGCGTCCATCGCGTGATCCGTTTCTGAAACCACTGAACCTGAGTGCTGAGGAACAAAGCGACCTGGTGGCGTTTCTGGAAACTCTTTCGGGAACCCTGCCGGATGAACCTCGTCCTGAACTGCCTTCGTACGAACTGCGCTCACCGGGGGAAACTCACTGATGGCGGGAAGACGCCTTCTGCTGATCTGTGTGGTGCTGCTGTCCGTTCCGGCATCAGGGTGCGGACGTCGGGAATCGGAATCGGGGCCGCCACCTTCCGAGAACAACACCGCGGCGGCCGGGCCGCAGGCGGATTCCGAAGATGCCGCAGCGGCGCAGCAGTCCGAACGGCCGTCGGAATCGGAATCTGCGGGCGAACGCACGGACCACAGCGGCGACGTTTCCGAACGGAGCGATCACCGGTCGGAAGGTTCTGACGGCAGCCGGACCGGCTCGTGGCCGGCTCTGGCACCACTGCCGGACGTCCCGGTGCCCGCCGACAACCCGCTGAATGAAGCGAAGGTTGCCCTGGGACGGCTGTTGTTTTTCGACAATCGCCTGTCGGGCGATCTGGGGACCAGTTGTGCGTCCTGTCACGACCCGCGTCTGGGCTGGGGCGACGGTCAGGGAGTTTCTCGCGGGTATGCGGGGACTCAGCACTGGCGCAACTCCCAGACGACGGTCAATGCGGCCTTTTATTCCCGGTTGTTCTGGGCCGGTGAAGCGCCCAGCCTGGAAGCTCAGGCGAAAAGCGCCATCACGGGCAATCTGGCCGGCAACGGGGATCCGGCCATGATTGAAGAACGCCTGGCCCAGATTCCCGAATACGTGGCGTTGTTTCGGGAGGCGTTCGGTGTGGACCGTCCGACGTTTCCTCTGGTTCTCAGGGCGATTGCCAGTTTTGAACGGCAGGAACTCATTTCGCGGGACAGTCCGTTCGACCGGTTCCTGGCCGGCGACGAACAGGCACTTTCTGAAGCGGCTCGCCGGGGCCTGGCCCTGTTTGAAGGCCGTGCCGGCTGCATCCGCTGCCACAACGGGCCTTTGATGAGTGACGAAGACTACCACTACCTGGACGTGCCGCAGAATGAGGTGTTCCGCATGGATCCGCTCCGGCAGGTGTCGCTCCGATACCAGCACTCCATTCGCGGCGTTCCTGAAGATGTGTATCGGCACGCGGACCGCGATCTGGGACTGTACTACACAACCGGGCGCGACGCAGACCGGGGACGCTTCCGAACTCCGGGTCTGCGGTACCTGGAATACACGGCACCGTACATGCACAACGGCGTCTTCTCGGAAATCGAAGAAGTCATCGCCTTCTACAATCGGGGCGGCGGTGACGATCCGAACCAAAGCCCGCTCATCCGGCCGCTGAACCTGTCGAACGATGAACAGGCGGATCTGGCTGAATTCCTCTACTCGCTCAGTGGTTCCGAAATCCGCATGAATGTGCCGATTCTTCCGGAGTACGAAGTACAGCAGCCGATCGCCCGGCAGGAATCCGGATTCTGAATCCCCTCAAAAGGCCCTGTCATGGTTTCCCCCGATCAGTCGCATTCCGTCTGCCGGCCGACCAGTGTTGGATGCTCACGACGACATTTTCTGGAAGCATCCGCTGCTGTGACCACGGTGACGCTGGGAGTCCTGTTTCCGAACCGGGTATTCAGTGAAGACGAGAACCGGTCGGTTCGGGTGGTTCATCTGCCGCGGCAGAAGGTGGGCCGTCTGTCGGAACTGCAGATCGACCAGCCCGTGTATTTCCGGTATCCGGATGATTCCGATCTGTCGGTCTGCATGCTGGTGCGAACCGGAGAACGTTCCGGAGGCGGGATCGGCGCTGATCAGGACGTGGTGGCGTTCAGCTGCCGCTGCACGCATCTGGGAGGATCACTCGAACAGGAATACCGTTCTCGGCACAAAGTGGTGGGTCCCTGTCCGCTGCACCTGACGACGTTCGATGTCACCCGCCATGGGATGGTGGTGGCCGGCCATGCCACGCAGGCGCTCCCCCAGATTCTTCTGGAATCGGACGGTGACGACGTGGTGGCCGTGGGAATCGCCGGGCTTCTGTACGGACGTTCCCGCAACGACCAGTTCCTCTCTCCCGTCTGAAAGACTGCATCTGATGTCCCGCCAGGATGATTCGGTCCTTCCCGATTCCGTTCCGCTGCCTCCGCCGGATGCGGTCAGTGTGTCCACGGCCTGTGATTACTGCATCGTGGGCTGCGGTTACCGCGTCTGGGTGTGGCCGGAAGGGACTCAGGGAGGCCCGGCAGCCGCTGAGAATGCATTGGGAGTCGATTATCCGGTGGACGAAGCGTCCGGCCGCTGGATCAGCCCCAATCAGCACGGTCACTGCATGGTGGACGGCCGGCGCCATCACCTGGTGGTCCTTCCGGATCCTGATGCGACCGTGGTGAACCCTGGTGGAAATCATTCGATCCGCGGTGGCTGTCTGGCTCAGAAACCATGGGATCCGGAAGGGGCCACGCAGGATCGCCTGACCCGCCCGCTGCTGCGTGTGCACGGAAAGCTCCGGCCGATTTCCTGGGACGACGCCATCGACATTCTCGCTCAGATCAGCCGCTACGTGCTGGACCGGCATGGCCGGTCGGCCTGGGGAATGAAGACGTACTCGTATCAGTTCTTTGAAAACACGTGGGCCATTTCCCGTCTGGCATTCGAAACGATTCAGACACCCGCCTGGGCTCCTCATGACAAACCCGGACCGGGCAACGACACCGCCGGTCTGGATGATGCCGGCATCGTGCCGTTCAGCGCGTCTTATGACGACTGGTCGCAGGCAGACGTGATCTTCTTTTCCGGAACCGATCCGTACGAAACGAAAACCGTGGCCTGGACGGAATGGATGATGCGTCCGGGAATCCGCCACATCTATGTGCTGCCGCGGCGAACCACGGGAGTCGCCTGGGCCGAAGCCAGCGGCGGCCTGTTTCTGCAGATCATTCCCGGCACCGATACGATCCTCCATCTGGCTCTGGCTCGCATCATTCTGGAGAACGGCTGGGAAGACACCGAATTCATCGATCGATGGATCGCCGGCCGCTGGGAGATCGATTCGGGATTCGGACGCGGCACACGGAACACACCGTGGCAGTGGCGCACGACGTGGGGACGGTTCGGAGCGTCCTTCGAGGAATACCGGGACTGGATCCTGAACAATCCGGACGCGGAACTGTCCTCAGCAGCATCGGTCACGGGCATACCGGCGAAAAAGATTCTGGCGGCGGCGGAAATGATCGCCCGGCCCGTCGACGGTCGCCGGCCCAAAGCATCGTTCGCTCTGGAGAAAGGCAACTACTGGAGCAACAACTACCTGAACACGGCCAGTTACTCCAGTCTGGCTCTTTTGTGCGGTGCCGGGAATCGTCCCGGAAGAGTCGTTTCGCGGATGGGCGGGCACCAGCGCGGATGGTATGGAGCCGAAGCGTATCCGCGAGTGTTTTCTCCCGAAAAGCAGGTGGGCCGGCGCCGAAAGGAAATCGACCTGGACCGCTGGGTCGAATCGGGCCACCTGCGTTTCGCCTGGGTGATCGGCACCACCTGGACACAGGCGATGGCCGCCAGCCAGGAACTCATGGACACCTTCCGCCGCCTCACCCGCGGATCGGACCATCAGATCACGTCCGCCAGAGTCGCCCAGGCCGTGCAGAGCCTGAAGCGACGCGTGGATTCGGGCGGAATGGTGGTGGTGCATCAGGACATCTATCCCGTGGCACCCATCGGGACGGAATTTGCCGATCTGGTGCTGCCGGCAGCCACCTGGGGAGAAGACGATTTCACCCGCTGCAACGGGGAACGTCGGCTGAGACTGTATCCGAAGTTCTGTGATCCTCCTGGTGAAGCCCGGCCGGACTGGTGGATCATTTCTCAGTTCGCTCAGAAAATGGGATTTCGCGACTACGAATGGAAATCCGGCAGTGACGTCTTCGATCAGGCGGCGCGTTCCGGCCGACGCAGCATTCTCAATTATCACCCGCTGGTCGTGTACGCGCACCGGATGGGCCTGACCGGACATGAGCTTTTGCGACGCCTGGGAACAACCGGCATTCAGACTCCTGTCCGCTGGCGCCGAACCCTGACGGAATCGCAGGCGTACCGCGACTACGCCGGTTATGTGGATGATCCGTCGGTGGCGGGAGCCATCATCGGGACGAAGCGGCTGCACGATGCCGAGACCGACTTCGGACAGCCGGAAGGGCCGACCGTTCACATGAAATGGCTGAGTGCCTTTCGTTCGCACAGCGGCAAAGGACTGCTCCACAAAACCCCCTGGGAGGAGTTTTCGGATTTCTATGAACGGATTCGTCCGCAGGGCGATGAACTGTGGGTCACCATGGGGCGGATCAACGAAATCTGGCAGACCGGCTTCGATGCTCTGAGAACAAAGTACCTGCGCGACCGCTGGCCGATGCAGTTCGTGGAGATCCATCCCGATGACGCTCAGCCCCGGGGCATCGAAACCGGTGATCTGGTCGCTGTGGAAAACCGGGATGTTCTCATTCAGACCGGCGGCTTCGTGGGAGTCGAGAAGGGCAGTCAGAGTTTCAGCGGGCTGATGAACGCCGGACAGATTCGCATCGGCACCGGCCGGTATGAAGGCGTGGCCATCGTGACGACCGCCATCCGGCCGGGAGTTGTCTGGAGTAATGCGCTGAACGCCACGCAGCCTCCCAACAGCGTCGTCCATCGGGTTCCGGACCCCATCACGAATCGCTACCGTTTCAAACTTGGAAAGGGCCGTGTGACGCGTCTTTCGGAATCACCGCTGAAGCATGACCTGAAGCAGATGAGTTTTCGGCAGCGCGACATCATGTGAAATCCCGTCACGGCCGTTCCGGCCATCAGGAACTGTTTCCATGCCTCTCATACGCAACATCATGCGACCAGGAACGCCCCAGACGCTCTCTGCGGCCGCCCCCGCAAAGCATCTCCGGCCCCGTCTTCTGCACAGGTTGTCAGTCGGTTTGTCAGTCGGTGCCCTTCGCTGCACCAGGAACCTTTGTCCGAGCGGCCTGGTGATCATGTTTTGTGCGGTGCTGCTGGCGGGAATTCCGTCCGGCGAATCGACGCGGGCGGCAGATCGGTCAGCAGCGGTCGACGAGACCATCGACTGGCAGCAGGTGACGGCGGCAGCCGGATGGTCGCCGCGCGATTCCCAGGGAGAACTCGTGTTCGGCGATCGGCTGTGGATTCTGGGAGGCTGGATGACTTCGTGGGAAGCGCCGCCGCGGGACGTGTGGAGTTCTTCGGACGGCGTGCACTGGCAGCAGGTGACGAAAGAGGCTCCCTGGAAACACAGCGATCTGTCGATGTCCCTGACATTCGGCGGGCGGATGTGGATGATGGGCGGCTGGTACAATGGACGTCTGCCGGGGCATTCCGCGTCGAATTCGGTCTGGTCTTCTGAAGACGGTGTCCACTGGAAGGAAGAAACCGCGCAGGCCGGCTGGTCTCCGCGGCTGGCTGCCGGAGCGGTCGTCTTCCGTGATCGGATGTGGATTCTGGGAGGAACAGAAAACTATTACTTCGGTGATGGCAGCAGCCTGCGAAACGATGTGTGGGCTTCGTCCGATGGACGCGTGTGGCAGCAGATGGCGAAAACGGCTCCCTGGTCGCCCCGGGCCTACCATCAGGCGGTCGTGCTGAACGATCGCATGTACGTACTGGGCGGCGGAAACTACGTTCCGGAGTATCACGCCGTCAGCGACGTGTGGAGTTCGCCCGACGGACGGAAGTGGCGACAGGAGACCAGTGCGGCGCCCTGGCATCCGCGCCTTTGGTTTTCCAGCGTGGCGTATCGAGGTTTCCTGTGGGTTCTGGGCGGCTGGTCCGGAGATCCGTCCGAAAATCACGGTGACGCGTGGTTTTCGCGGGATGGAAAACGCTGGAAGCAACTGAGAACCAGAACGCAGTGGAAGGCCCGGCACGAACATTCGGCATTCGTATTCGACGATGCGCTTTGGATCGCCGGCGGACATGCACGACCTCTGACCAGCGACGTCTGGGTTCTGAAACTGCCTCCGGACTGGAATGGAATGACCGAAGACGACTGACGAACGGACGGCCTGTCCCCTGTACACGAATTCCACCAACGTGGCGGCCGCTGGTGATGCAGCGTCAGTTCAGGATGAGTCCGGGCTGTTCCCGGAACAGCCCGCGCACGATGTCCAGCTCATCGTGCGTCAGCAGGCCTTCGGCGTCATGGAACAGTCGGGATGACACACGCCAGCGGCCCAGCAGCCCCAGCAGTGCGTCCAGATCTTCCTCAGCGGCCCCGCCGGCGCAGCGAACGGAAAGGAGATCGTCTGCGGCGATTCCCGACTCCACCTGCAGAACGGCGGCCTGCGGCACCAGAGGCAGGGTGATCTGCAGCAGACGCACCCGGGAAGGAAGCCACAGAAGCGGTCCTTCGTCGACCCTCCGCGGCCCCTGGGAGGCTCGTCGGAGCAGCGACCGGTCGTTCGATTCGGCCACTTCCGTCAGTTCGTCGGTCACCGCGAAACAGATGACCTGTTCTTCCAGTGTCAGCTCAGAGGATTCACCGCATCGCAGAATCTGCCAGGTTTTCAGCAGGCGTTCAAGCTGCACATGGAGGGCAGTTCCCTTCAGGAGCGGCACGCGATCCAGATAGCCGCCGCGTTCCTGGAGAACGTCCGGTTCCGTGAATTCCTGCAGCAGCAGGTCCAGCAGACGAACGAATGCCACCCGGCAGGCCAGATAGAACAGGCCGTTGCGAGGAAGCTGTGAGATCAGATCCGTTTCCATGGTTTTTGTACCGGACTGCCGGCGGACAGGGTGGGGGGGGACGGTGCCCCGCATTCCGCTTTCCGGTTCCGCTGTCCCGACGGACGCGGATTTCGGAAACCGGCAGGACACGTGCGGGCGAATTCGACACACGGGAAAGCTGTGTTTTGTACGGAACGGTCAGGACGACACAACGCCGTTTTGTTCTTTCCGTCGAAGATCGCGTGTTGCCCGAAAACAACAGGCGATCACGATCGGACATCCGCAGCCTGTCGCCCCGATTTCTGTTGACTCAGTCGGCCCCGGTCATGCGGCCAACAAACGCACGATAGTCGTCGGCGGTGTCGATTCCGACAGTGGCTTCCGGGACCAGCACCACGGCGATCCGGGCCCCGGCCTGCAGAGCCCGGAGCTGTTCCAGTTTTTCCACCTGTTCCAGATCACCGGGCGGCATCTGAGTCAGGCGGATCAGGAAGTCGCGCCGGTACGCATACATTCCCAGATGCAGCAGAAAACGGTCCGGCTGATCGGCCAGAGTGTCCTCCAGACTGCAGTCCCGCGGATGAGGAATCGGTGCGCGGCTGAAGTACATCGCTTCGCCGCGGTCGTTGAGAACCACCTTGACGCAGGACGGATCCCGGACGGCCTGGGCACTGCGCAGAGGAGTCGCGGCCGTGGCCATGTCACAGTCAGACTGTTCCAGACGACGCACCATCTGTGTGATCGTGTCCGGTTCCAGTTCCGGTTCATCGCCCTGTATGTTCACGACGATGTCCGCGTCCGTGCTGCACCGACGGACGACTTCCGCAATGCGGTCTGTTCCGCTGGGATGATCGCCCGTGCGTTCCACCCGGCCGCCGAATGCCTCGACAGCCGCTGCGATTTCATCGCTGTCGGTGGCAATGATGACTTCGCTGAGCACCGGGCAGCGCAGAGCCGTTTCCCAGGTGTGCTGCAGCAGCGGCTGTCCCGTTTCGGCCAGCAGCAGCTTGCCGGGAAGACGGGTGGAATGCAGGCGAGCGGGAATCAGTCCGATGGTTTTCATGTGTACAACAGGATGGCAGACGGACAGCCGGTGATTTCTTCCGGAGCACTCCCCGGCAGCAGGACTTTCCTGGCAGCAGACACGTCAGGTTCCGCTCGCTTCGGAAGCGGACAGCGAAGAGGCCTGGCATCGTTCTTTCACCCATTCCCGCAGTCGTTCCAGATCGGCTGCGAAGCTGCGGATCCCCTCTGCGAGCTTTTCAGTGGCCATGGCATCTTCGTTGAGCATCCAGCGAAAGGTGGCTTCATCCATCGGCACGACGGGAATCTCCATAGCGGCCGCCGCCTCCGCACTCAGTCTGCGGGGCACTCTGTCATCGGATGCAGCCAGTTCCTGCAGAAGCGCCGGGGAGATGGTGAGCAGATCGCAGCCGCACAGACGAATGATCTGGCCGGTATGCCGGAAGCTGGCGCCCATCACCTGCGTGTCGTAGCCGTGTTTTTTGAAATAGTTGTAGATGCGGGTGACCGATGCGACTCCCGGGTCGGATTCGGCAGGAATGTCGTCGCCCCCCTGACGGGCTCGGTACCAGTCGTAAATGCGGCCCACAAACGGACTGATCAGTGTCACACCTGCATCCGCACAGGCCACCGCCTGGCCGAAGCCGAACAGCAGGGTCAGATTGCAGTGAATGCCTTCCCGTTCCAGACGCTCCGCCGCCCGGATTCCCTCCCAGGTGCTGGCGATTTTGATGAGGATCCGGTTTCGATCGATGCCGCTCTGCGCGTACAGTTCGATGATTCGCCGGGCCCGTTCCACGGTGGCCTCTTCCTGGAAACTCAGGCGGGCATCCACTTCGGTCGACACGCGTCCCGGAATGATGTCCAGAATGCGGCATCCGAAAACAACGGCCAGTCGATCGACGATGTCGTCGACCAGCCGATCGCCGTCCTGAACGGACTGCTGTGCGCTTTGGATGGCCGTGTCGACCAGATCCGAATACTGCGGCATCTGCACGGCCTTCCACAGCAGAGACGGATTCGTGGTGGCATCCTGGGGCCGGTGCGCGGCAATCGCATCGATGTCACCGGTGTCGGCGACAATCACCGTATGCTGTTTCAGTTGATCCAGAGCGGACATCGTTCCTTTTCCGGAAAAGCAGACGGACGGGCAGATTGGCCGACAGTGTCTCACCTGCTGGCGAAAAATGCGAGTGCGATGCACGAATTGCGACGGGAGGCCGACGGGAGGGGCTTCTTCCGGCCCGGCTCGACGAACCGATCACAGTGCTGCGGAAAGTTCCGCCGTCATGTTCCGCCAGGCGAACTTCCTGACGTCCGTCTCTCTGGCAGACGGGCGGTTCCGGCAGACACAATGATGACATCCGGTGGATTTTCAGTCGTCGTCCAGATAGTCGTTCCAGGTTTCGAAATAGCGATCGGCGTGAATCAGTTCATCCGCATGGGCCGGAGAATCGATGTGGTAAAGCTGCTGCTGAATGGCCCGATCGCGGCCGATCGAAGCGGCCAGTGCCTGCAGCACCTGGAGGTGGCGTTCCGGCATCGATGTCGGGGTCAGAATCAGCACCATGCAGTGGACCGGACGGCCGTCCGGGGCGTCCAGATGCAGTCCCTCCCGGCTGATGCCCATGGCACCAATCACACGATCTCCGAACGGAAGCCGGGCGTGAGGCAGTGCCAGACCGCTGCCCACACAGCTGCTGGCCGCGGCTTCCGCCTGCAGGACGGATTCCATAATGGAATCCACATCCATGGGAATCTGGTGCACGTCGACTGTCAGCTTCACAAGCTGACGAATAGCGGATTCCTTATCCGGTCCCCGCAGATCGGTTGTGATGTTGTGTTCCGACAGAAAATCGAGCACGCGGCTGCGTTCCCGGCCCACATCGCCGGAATACTTCAGGCCGATGCGGGTGAGCACCGGGCCGACCATCTCATTCATCAGGACACTCGCCAGTACCACCGCCAGGAACAGTTCGTGAATCTGCACGAACGCGGGGTCTTCTGTGACCAGCAGCATGAGTCCCACGGCCAGACCTGCCTGGGGCGTGAGTGCCATGCCGATCCAGCGACGCAGTCGCAGTGTCGCACCGGCAAGTGTCATTCCCAGATATCCGGCCAGCACCTTGCCGCTCAGTCGCCCGGCAAAACAGATGCCGGCCAGAACACCCCCATGAGTCAGGGATTCGAAATGGAGTTCCATTCCGGCCACCACGAAAAATACGGCGAAGATGGCCGATTCGAAGCTTTCGAACACCCGATGACCGATTTCTTCACGGTCCGGTGTCACGTTGGCAATGGTGATGCCCAGAGTCAGACAGGCCAGCAGGACGGACAGCCCGAGCTGTTCTGTGAGACCGGTCGTCAGCAGAATGGCGATCAGAGACAGAACGGTCAGACGGTCGGTTCGCACGATGCGCAGCGTCGTCAGTATCAGAGCCAGCCCGATTCCCGCTCCCAGAAGGATGCTCTGCGCGATCTGACTGAACGGCAGCCACAGATTCGGCGCCGCCTGCATGCCGGGCGGTGTCATTCCGATTCCGGCGATCGTGCGGGACAGTTCGAACAGAATGATGCAGGCCAGATTGTTCAGAGCCACGGCTGCTACGAGAGTCGTCACGAAAGGGCCGCGCGACCCGGTTTCCCGTACGATGGCCAGAACAGTCGCAGGAGCAGTCGAGATGGCGATGGTCGCCAGCAGCAGGGCGGTGGACCAGGACACGTCACCGAACAGCATCAGACCGCCGAACACGAACAGAGGCGTCAGAACGGATTCCAGCAGCAGCAGCATGGCCAGACGCTGACGGGCCACGCGCAGGCGTCGAAAATTCAGATGGCTGCCCACAGCCACGGCCATCAGGCCCAGAGCGAAATCGACGAACGGATCGAGAGCGTGAAGATTCTGCAGAGTCATCACGCCGGCGACCGACGGCCCCAGCAGAACGCCCGCCACGATCTGTCCCGTGACCGACGGCAGGCCCACCATGCGTACCAGCAGGCCGGACACCGTGCCGGCCACCAGAACGATGGCCAGCATGAGCAGAATGTTGGAACCGTCCAGCATGAAACTCTCATCTGCTGTCAGTGGATGGGATCCGCGGGAATGAGCCGGCCGACGGAAAACATGTGGACGAACGATAGCGAAGAATGCCTGCGGGGTTGACCCCGCGGCAGCCGAATTCGTTCCTCACTTTCCGTCCGCTGCCAGAAATGTCTGCAGACGATCGATCAGCCGCTCATCGATCTGGCGGGTCCAGCATTCCCAGATTGTCAGGACATCCCAGCCGGCTGCCCGGAGCTGCCGGCGGTGGCGTCGATCCCGCTGCACCGCGGCCAGACGTTTGTTCTGCCAGAATTCGGCGTTCGTTTTCGGAACGACACGCCCGTATCGACAGCGGTGCATGTGCCAGAAGCACCCATGCACGAAAATGATCTTCCGCCGGCCGGGAAACACCAGGTCCGGCGTCCCTGGAAGATCCCGCCGGTGCAGACGAAATCGGTACCCCATGCCGTGCACGAGCGACCGAACGATCCGTTCCGGTGTCGTGTCCCGTCCCCGAATCCGCGACATGTTGTACGACCGCTGTTCGGGAGTATGGACATCGGCCATGGTCAGAACTCTCCCTGGTCATGGCACGCGCGAGCGATCAGACCGGCCGTGTATCCGCCGCGAAACCCGCCATCGATGTTGACGGTCAGAACATTGCTGGCACAGCTCGAGAGCATCGACAGAAGCGCTGTGATGCCGCCCAGCGATGCCCCGTATCCCACGGATGTCGGCACGCCGATCACCGGACAGCTCACATGTCCCCCCACGACCGATGGCAGCGCTGCTTCCATCCCGGCAACAACCACGACGGCCGCCATGGTCTGCAGCGCCGGAACATGACGCAGCAGGCGATGCGGTCCCGCCACACCCACATCTTCGATCAGTCGGCAGGGAACCTTCATCCAGCGCAGTGTTTCCAGAGCTTCCTGAGCCACCGGCGCGTCGCAGCTCCCGGCGGAAACCACGGCCACATGTCCGCAGGACGTGTCCGGCCGGCCGGCCGCCGCAGCCACCGTCCGGGCGGTCGCGTTGTAAACACATCCGGGAAACGCCTTTTCGATCGTGGCCGCCTGTTCCGCTGTGACCCGGGTGACGAAACCGACCTGTCCCGCATCCGCCTGCTTCCGCAGGATCTCCACAATCAGATCAGTCGGTTTGCCTTCCCCGTAAATGACCTCCGGAAACCCACAGCGTGCGGCGCGCTGCAGATCCACGTCGGCTCCCGCCGGTCCTGTCTGCGCGTCGGTGCCGTTCGTCAGAAAGCCGGCAATCAGCTCCACGGCCGCAGCGAGAATCTGCCGGTCATCTGTCAGCCGGCTCAGAGCCGCACGAATCCGGTGGCGATCAGGAAAATCAGACATGGCTTTCGAGTGTTACCGAACAGACGGCCGCATTGTGCGACGTGTTCCTGTTCTGTTCCAGGCAGTTTCCTCAGGCGCTTCCCGAATCAGGACAACTGAAATCCGGCACAGCATCCGCACTCATCCGCGCAGCGGCCACCGTTGTTTGGAAGAATCTTCGGAAATCGTCGGAACTGCTGTGGCGGACCGGCTGATCTCGCGTAAGGTACGCCTCTTCGAACGCGAGACTTCAGCATTGCTTCCCCAAAGAACCGGGCGGGCTGACTGATACAGCAGTCGGACGTCCTGCCTCGTCTCGCTCCGGTCCGTCTTCTCAGCGAACGGACCTTCCCGAACCGGGTGCCCGTGTTACTCCGGCGATGGCCGCCGTTGCTGACAGTCTTTGAGAATGCTGTGCCATCGCCTTCCGTCCTTCATTTCCGCTGACGCACGTGCCGTTCTGTTTCCCGCCGAAGGTCATCGGAAGCAGACACACTCGTCGCCTCCTGAACAGACAGCCGCCGGACACTGTCTCCCCGCGTCCCTGTCTTCTTGTGTTACTCAGAAAGACCGCCTGTGTCCGTTTCCCGTTCGTCTGCCCGGCTGCCTGTGACTGTGCCTCAGCAGGGAACCGTCACGCTCTCCGAAGAATTCGGGACTGCTGGTTTCGAGACACGCGATTTTCGCGCGTCCGCCCGCCGTTCGGATGCCGCACAGCCCGTTCATTCCCCCGCCGGCCAGGAGGCTCCTTCGGAAGATCTCCTGGATTCTGCAGCCGAACAGTCGGAACGGCAGGATCAGCAGAACAGGAGGGCCACCGATGATGGATCTGCCTCCCGTGCCGTCTCTGAATCCGATCTTCATGGATTGCCGGACCGGGAATCCATGAAGCGTGCATCGGGCGGAGCGGAACAGCGCCGTGATGGGTTCGCCGCACTCGGTCTTTCCGACGAGATCGTTCAGGCAGCGGCGGCGGCGGGGTACTGTCAGCCGACGGAAATCCAGCAGCAGATCATTCCTCATCTGCTGAACGGACGAGACATTCTCGGACAGTCGCAGACCGGCAGCGGCAAAACGGCGGCGTTTGCTTTGCCGATTCTGTCGAACACGATTTCCGATCCCGGGGCGTCTCGTGGTCCCCGGACACTTGTGCTCACTCCCACACGGGAACTGGCGCTTCAGGTAGCTGCGTCGTTTCGCGATTACGGCGCTGAGCGGAACGGTGTTTCCGTCGCCGCCGTCTGCGGGGGGAGGTCCTATGGAGATCAGCAGCGTCAGTTTCGACGCGGCGTGCAGATCGTCACGGGAACGCCAGGTCGCATCATCGATCACCTGAAACGCGGCACCCTTCGTCTGTCGGACCTGCGCACGCTGGTGCTTGACGAAGCCGATGAGATGCTCAACATGGGATTTCTGGAAGACGTCCTTTTTGTTCTCCGCCAGGCCCCGGCAGAACGGCAGGTCGCCCTGTTTTCGGCGACGGTCCCGCCGGCAATCCGCCACATGTCCGAACAGTGGCTGCAGGATCCGGTGCACGTGACGATCCGTCGGCGCACTGCGACGGCCGAATCGATCCGGCAGCGGGCAGTCGTTGTTTCCGATCGCGACAAACCGGAAGTTCTGGCCCGCGTGCTGGAAACCGAAAACACGGATGCCGTGGTGGTCTTCGCCGCAACGAAGCATGCCACCGTGTCCATCGCTGAGAATCTGCGGCGTCGCGGCATGGCGGCTGTCGTTCTGAACGGCGATGTTCCGCAGCCCGTTCGGGAACGGACCATTCGGCAGCTCGTTGCCGGCGACATCGACATCCTGGTGGCCACCGATGTCGCCGCACGCGGTCTGGATGTGTCGCGCATCAGCCATGTGATCAATTACGATGTGCCGCGGGACTCCGAATCGTACATTCACCGTGTGGGACGAACGGGCCGTGCCGGACGCCAGGGAGAAGCCATTCTCTTTCTGCGTCCTTCTCAGAAAAGACGGCTGAAGCAGATCGAACGGGCCACCCGACAGCCGGTCACGATGATGACCGCTCCCACGGTGGAGGAACTGAATGCCGGACGCCTGCAGCGATTTCGTGAAAAGATTCTGCAGACGGCCGCCGGCGAAGATCTGCAGTTCTATTCCCGCCTGATCGAAGAACTGACCAGAGACCACGATCTGCCGGCTGTCTCAGCAGCAGCAGCTCTGGCCCATCTGCTTCACCAGGGACGTCCCTTTCTCGCCGCGGAACTGCCCCGACGTCAGGAACGTTCCGGCAATGCAGGACCGCAACAGCCACCGCGGCGGTCAGAAAGAACGTCGCGGCCCGAATCGGCATCCGGCCTCGGAAGCCGGAAAAAAGGACGCCGCAGACCGGTCACAGAATCGGACAGACGACAATACCGCCTGTCCGTCGGGCGACAGCAGGGCGTTCGGCCTGGCAGCATTGTTCAGGCCCTTCTTCACACATCGGGTCTGGATGCCCGTTCCATCGGAGCCATTCGGATCCACGCCTCCTGGAGCACCGTTGAACTTCCGGCCGATCTGCCGGATGCAGTGATTGAGTCTCTGCAGGCTGCCTGCATCGGTGGCACCAGACTGTGTCTCCGACCGGATCACCACGGTGCAACGGATGAACAGGAGCGTGTTCAGGGCGATTTTCGCAACCGTTCCCGTCGGAAGAACGGTGCATCCACCGGCCTCCGGCAAAGACGTTCCCGACAGAAGCGAACGGGCACGGGCAGGAACGCCGTCCGCTGCCGGCGCCGCGGGTGAAAAGCGGAATCGTCAAAGAGCAGGGCACCTGGGCCTGCTCCGACTGTTTTTCGAACGACCGAACGGGAAACAGGACAGCGGCCGCCCGGCCGCATCCTTCATTCGTGGTCACCGGATGCTGAAGACGGTCACTTCCTGGACGACGCGTTCTGCAGAAATGCGTCGACACGCTGTGCCACATTCTGCCGGATGTTCATGTAAAACAGTTCATAGTCGGAGGGATGGTAGTCGCCCTGATCGTGAGCGAAGGCCAGTTTGTAAATCCCCAGTTTCGACGGGTCGATCCAGAGAATGCCGTCGCGGCACTGAGCATCCACACGGCCAGGCAGCAGTTCTTCCAGAGCCGGAGAGAAAATGCCGGTGTCGGGAGCGGACCCGAGATTTTTGGAAAAATCGGCGCGCGTTTCGTCCGTTGTCCAGGTGAGCGGGTTCACACAGACCGGACGACGGGTGTGCTCGGTGAAGGGAGCAAAGCCGCCATACTTTTTCCAGCCGCACACGAGTCGCGGCGTTTTTCCTCGCTGCACTGTGCACCAGGAAACGAAACATCCGGTCTGGCTCGGACTGCGGCCGGCCGGAATCGCTCGAAACGTGTCTTCCCCCACGAATTCTCCGACGACGTAAGCCACAACGAGGCGATCGTACAGTGGTTTTTCGTCGAAGAATTCCTGCAGCAGACGAACGATCATCGTGCTGCCCTGACTGTGGCCGGCCAGAATCACCGGCCGATTTCCGTTCTCATGTTTCAGGTAATGGCGAAACGCCCGCCGCACATCGCTCCAGGCCCGTTCCACGGCCCGCTGTCCGGCTCCGGAATCATCCAGAAACGCATAGGCAGTCGCCTGGCGATAACGCGGCGCGTAAACCCTGGCCGATCCGTTGAATACCGTCGCCTGGAACTGCACACACGCCAGATCGATCTCACGATTCAGCGAAGCATCGTTCACCGACGCGTTCCACTGATCCTCACGGAAAAACATGGTCGGATAGACATAGAACACGTCGGCCCGGGCGGTCGACTGCCGATCTTTGAGATTCGACTGAGTCGGCACATGGTCGGCCATGTCCTTCCGATCCGGATGGGCCGCCCATGAGGATGGAGCGGAGTAATCGGGAGCCGGTGGGACGGCTCCCGAGGAAACAGCCTGCGTCATGACAATCAGAACCGCAGGTGCTGCCAGCAGAAAGACGGCTGCAGGCCGCCGCATCACGCGCGTCTCCCGGTGTGTCCAGTGCGTTGTCTGTCCGATGCCTGCCGGAACAGTCCCGGCCGGAACGTCGGAAACCGCCGTCCGACTCGTGGTTCACCGGACAGACGTCCGCAGAAGACGGCCTCCGGGCACCGACTGATGCTCCGGGAACGGCGGAACAGCCCCGGCGGCTGTCAGGATTCAGCGGATCATGTCGAGCAGTTCGACAGCTTCCGATTCCGAATCCGGCTGTTCATCGGATTTCAGATACCATGCAGGATTCTTCAGAAACCTCTGACGATTTTCCAGACTGGCGAAGAAAAAGACTTCACCGCGATAAAACGATCCGAATTCGATCGCCCCGGCCCGCGCCTGACGGCTCAGATGAAGCTCCACCGGATCACAGCCGTGCAGATGCGGGACATACCGTTCCGGATCAGCCTGGAATCGTGTCACCTCGTCTTCCGAACACAGAAAGTACTCCACCCCCTGATGTTCAACAACAAATTCTTCCTGGCCCTTGTGCCATTCGTGCTGCTCAGACAGTGCGACCGGAGAAAAGCCGCCCAGGCCGACCATCTTTCCGTCACGACGTACAATGAGACACGATCGCGTCTTTTCTTCCGATGAGTCCTCCGTCCCGTTTTCAGTACCGCCACCGGACGCATCGGCAATGCGGGTATCGTTCTGTTCGGAAGCTGCCAGCTTTTCCAGCCGACTGATGTACGTGTTCAGAGAAACCGCACCCACGAACCGGGCTGTTTCCGTCCCGTCCGGCAGTACCACGACGTCTGTCGGAAGTGTGGTCACGCGATACTGCGAAATCAGATCGCGGTGCTGATCGGCATCGATGCGGACGGCAATCAATCCGGCTCCCAGACGACTGAGCACCTCCTGCCGATTCAGAACCTGCGACTCCATCCGCCGGCAGGCACCGCACCAGCGGGCGCCGAAGTGCATCAGGATCGGAACCTGACGTTCTGCGGCGGCCTGACGAGCCGATTCGAAGGATTCCGCCCAGCCGACCGAAACAGATGTCGGCGTCTCGGCAGAAATCGGGACCTTCCGCTCGGCCTCCAGAGACCGATCGGTTTCAGTTGTGACAGCGGTGAACAGAAACGACAGACAGGCAAGAGTCAGAGACGACATACTGCATCCTTTCATGGCATCCGCGGAACGGGAGAGGTTCCGATGAACGGCGACGGCCGTTCGGCGCGGATGCGGGTCATGTGTTCCGGCTGAGACAGCGGATCCGGCAGCCTCCTGGTACGTCCCGTGTCCGCATTCAGGCGGCACGAAGCAGTACCGGAGCAGGACAACCGGGATGTCACACTGTCAGAATGTTGTGTTCTTCCAGATAACGAATCACTTCCTGGGCAAGTTCTTCGACGCCCCGATTGTCCGAATCCAGCACCAGTTCCGGGGATTCCGGTTCTTCGTACGGAGCGTTGATGCCCGTGAATTCCTTGATTTCTCCGGCACGTGCTTTCTTGTACAGCCCCTTGGGATCGCGGCTCTCACAGGTTTCCAGGCTGGCATTCACGTAGATCTCAATGAACTCGCCTTCCGGAAGCAGGGCCCGCACGGCATCGCGATCAGCGCGGTATGGAGAAATGAAGGCGGTTGTGACAATGTGGGCAGCATCGGCAAACAGTTTGGCCACTTCTCCGATGCGGCGAATGTTTTCTGTCCGGTCTTCAGGAGAGAACCCCAGGTTCCGGTTCAGTCCCATGCGGATATTGTCGCCGTCCAGAACGTACGTGTGAACACCCCGGTCGTGGAGAATCCGGTCCACGGCGTTGGCAATCGTGCTTTTTCCACAGCCGCTCAGTCCTGTGAACCACAGCACGGCGCCGCGGTGTCCATTGAGCCGGGCGCGTTCTTCCCGGGTGACATTGTGTTCATGCCAGGTGACGTTCGTTGCTTTCTGTTCCGTCATGCTCTGTTTCTTCGGGTATCTGAACTGTCTGCAGGAAGGGCCGACCGAGCGGCGGCCCCGCGGCCTTCCAGCCGACCTGCTGCCGGCGGAAGCCGGCGGAAATCATAGGACAGGAGAAATTTCGGACAAGGCGCCCGATTTCCCATCTGCACATTCTCAGGGGCGGAAACACCTGCGGGTTTTGTGTCCGGGACTTCCCATCCGTCCGATTCCGATTCCTGGCATGTTTTCAGCGAAAAACGCCGTCTGTGGTGGTTCCCGCCGGTGATCCTTCAAATTTCGGTGGGACGGCAGCCGGCAGTGCTGGAGACGAACGGTTCTCACTGCTAGTCTGCCGCCACCCACGCTGCCCGGATGCTGCAACCAGGTGCAGGAACATGAGTAACGCCGACCGGCCCGATTTTTCAAAAACCCCTCTGATTCCCGCCATCGCTCAGGATGCCGTCACGGGCGATGTCCTCATGATGGCCTGGATGAATGAAGAAGCCTTTCAGGAAACCCTGAAAACCCGGCGGGCCGTGTACTACAGCCGCAGCCGGCAGAAGCTGTGGCGTAAGGGAGAACAGAGCGGTCACGTTCAGGAACTGAAGGCCCTGTACTTCGACTGCGATGCCGACACCCTGCTGCTGAAGGTCCATCAGGTCGGCGGAGCAGCCTGTCACACGGGATATCGGAGCTGTTTTTTTCGCCGCATCGATGATGCAGGACAGGTCGTCACCGAGGGCGAACGTGTTTTCGATCCGGAACAGGTGTACGGCACTCAGACAGGCTGAAACAGATTTTCTGATGGAACCCGAGAACCAGCGATGTCCGAACACATTTTGAAACTGGGGATTCCGGCGGGCAGTCTGCAGGACGCCACGGCGGAACTGTTTCGGCGGGCCGGGTACAACATCCGGTTCGCTTCCCGTTCGTATTTCCCTTCGATCGACGATCCGGAAATCGAATGCATGCTCATCCGTGCCCAGGAAATGGCTCGTTATGTGGCCAACGGAATTCTGGACGCCGGCATCACCGGGCATGACTGGATTCTGGAAACGCAGGCCGATGTCGAGGAAATCTGTGAACTGCGCTTTTCCAAGGTGAGTCGTCGGCCGGTCCGGTGGGTGCTGTGTGTGCCGAATGATTCTCCCGTTCAGACGGTCCAGGATCTGGAAGGATGCCGTATCGCCACGGAAGCTGTAGGACTCACCCGAGCCTATCTGGAACGGCACGGTGTGTCGGCGGAAGTGGAATTTTCCTGGGGAGCGACCGAAGTCAAACCACCTCGACTGGCTGATGCGATTGTGGAAGTCACGGAGACCGGAAGTTCTCTGAGGGCCAACAACCTGCGGATCGTGGATGAGGTGCTTCAGAGCACCACACGACTGATCGCCAATCACGACAGTCTGACGGACGACTGGATCCGCACGAAACTGGACAACATCGCTCTGATGCTGCAGTCCTGCCTGGAGGCCGAAGGGAAGGTCGGCCTGATGATGAACGTGCAGCGGAACAATCTGGAACGCGTCATCGCCATTCTCCCCGCCCTGCAGAACCCGACGGTGTCCCAGCTTTCCGACCCTGACTGGATCGCGGTCAACTCGATCGTGGAAGAAAGCGTCGTTCGCGCCGCTGTGCCTCAGCTCAAACAGGCCGGGGCCCGGGGAATCGTGGAATACTCCATCAACAAGATCATTGACTGAACGCTCCTGCGCACACACGGTCCTTCGTCTGGGAGGCAGCCTGCTGGGACTGCCCGATCTCCCCCGGCGTGTGCTGTCCGCAGCCGTCCAGGTGTCCGGACCGGTGATCATCGTCGGCGGCGGGTCGGCCGCGGACTGCGTGCGGCTGTGGCATCGTCGCGGTCTGTGTTCCGATGCGGAAGCTCACTGGACGGCCATCGCGGCGATGACGTTCCATGCCCGGCAGCTCGCTGACCGCAGTGCCCGCTTTCAGATGGTCTCCGATCGAAACGAAGCGGACGCCGCCATTCAGGACGGCCGCGTCGCCGTTCTGGACATCTGGACCTTTCTGCGTCAGCATTCCGGACGGCATGGTGAACACGATCTGCCTGTTTCCTGGGACGTGACCAGCGATTCCATCGCCGCCTGGGTGGCCGCACGCTGGCGCGCTCGTCTTCTGCTGCTGAAGTCCGTCGATCCCGGAAACAACCCGCTGCAGCATGTGGACGCCTGGTTCGTCCAGGCAGCCGCTCCCCTCCGGTCGATCGGCTGGATGAATCTTCGGCGTGCCCAGGCGGCCGTGCAGACCGTTGTTCTGCCGAAAGCCGTACCACCGTCAGACGGCTGACGATCGCCAGCCGGCCGACGCAGCGATTCAGTCCAGGTCGATGTTGTCGTCGAGCAGACGGGATGCGGTGGCTTCTGCAGCCGAACGCGTGAAGTACACGCCCCGGGCCACGCGATCGCGAAATTCCGCCAGCATCCGCTCCGTGAAAACCGGCCCGTCGTTCATCAGCCGCCGCAGATTTTCGATTTCCGTGCGAGACGACCCGGGACCGATCAGCCGTCCCGGCATCCCGGTCCGGCTGCTGAACGATCCTGCCGCAGTCCGTCCGGACATTGGAAAATGAGGACAGTTCATGACAGGGCTCCCGTGATCAGACGGCCGCAAACGGCTTTCCTATGCCCATTCGGTCGGCGGGCAACGGTACGAATGCGACGGAACCACAGTGTTCCGCCGGCGGTCCGATCATCGTGTGTCCACTCTCGAACTTGCCGTGAAATCCGAAGCTGCCGGTCGGAAACCTCCTGTCAGAGACGGATTTCGTTGCCGTTTCTCAACGTGACAGGCCTGTCGATCAGGGAATCCCCGGAAATCTGTCCGATTGCAGCAACGCGGCGGCCCGGATGCCCGTTGGTGCAGTCGGACAGTGTGCTGATCAGGGGATCCGGAGGATTTGATTCGTCTGCGGAAGATGGATACAAGTTAGATCACTTTTCCTGCTGTGTTCATCCGCCCTCTGTCGGGAGTTGCGCAACCATCATGATGCTTCCTGGCCGTCACCTGCTGCCTGTCGTTGTCCTGTTCGTGTCGTTCACCTCCACCGTGTGCGCGGATCCCTGGGGGGCGTGGCGGGGACCTGCGGGCAACGGAATCTCCCTGGAAACCGGTCTGCCGCTGGAATGGTCGCGTGAAAAGAACATCCTGTGGCGCTGTCCGCTGCCAGGGCCGGCCGGAGCGACGCCTGTTGTCTGGGGAGACCGCATATTTGTCACATCCGTCGACGGCGAAGATCTGATTCTTCTGTGTGTGAGCACTCAGGGTCAGGAACTGTGGCGACGCACCGTGTCTTCAGGAAACCGGGCCGTTCGGGGCGACGAAGGCAATTATGCGTCTCCTTCGCCTGTCACCGACGGAAAACACGTGTGGGCCACCATGGCCAACGGCACGGTGGCGTGTTTCCGCACGGACGGCACACCGGTCTGGCATGTGGATCTTCAGAAGCGCTACGGGCCGTTCGAAATCGCATTCGGGATGTCATCGACTCCTGTTCTTTACCAGGGGCGCCTGTACTTTCAGTTCATTCACGGCGACGGTCGCGCTGAAACCCAGGAAGCTCTGGTGGCAGCCGTCGACGCGGCCACCGGCACGGGGATCTGGAAAACCGGCCGGATCACCGGAGCCACCAGTGAAAACGAACAGGCGTATGCTTCTCCCGTGCTGTACGATTTCGACGGACTCACTCTGCTGATCACTCATGGAGCCGACTATACGGTGGCCTATGACCCGCAGACGGGCCGCGAACGCTGGCGTCTGGGCGGTCTGAATCCGCGAAATGATCCTCAGCGACGGTACCACCCCACACTGCGATTCGTCGCATCGCCCGCTGTGGCTCCGGGAATCATCGTCTGTCCGACTGCCAAGAACGGTCCTGTTTTCGCCGTTCGGCCGGATCGGGACGGAGACCTGACAGATACGGATGCAGTTCTGTGGATCCGTCGTCGCAATACTCCCGATGTCCCCTCACCTCTGATCGTGGATGATCTGGTGTACCTGTGCCGGGAAAACGGTGTTCTGCTGGTGCTGGACCGCGCCACCGGCGAAGAAGTCTACATGGAACGCACGCACAATGAACGCCATCGGGCTTCTCCTTTGTATGCCGACGGTTACCTGTATCTGACAGCCCGCGACGGCCGTGTCACGGTGGTCCGTGCCGGACGCACCTTCGAAATCGTGGCTCAAAATGACCTCGACGAAGCCATATCCGCGTCTCCGGTGACGGCCGACGGCACTCTGTATCTGCGAACATTCGACGCTCTGTGGGCCATTCACCGCTGAACGATTCGTATTGGCAGCGTGCATCGTCACCTGCACGGCATCGCTTCTTCAGGAAGCAGGAACCACGGATAGGTGCGGCATTCGATCGCTTCGATCGTCTGGGGAGTCATCTGTTCCAGTGCCAGCCGTTCTTCTGCGAAGCAGTCGTCCACCAGCCGCTTCATATCGTTGCTGATCTGCTGAATCTGTTTTCCGATTTCGCGGCCCGACCGTCCCTGCTCACGCATCGCCTGCATCTGTTCCAGGGCGACCTTCTTGTTCGTCATGAGCTGTCTGAGGCGGGATTCCACGGATTCGGGAAAGATGCCCTGACCGAAATATCGCTGAGGATTGAATCTCAGATCGCGCAGCTGAGACTCCAGGTTTCGAAGGCGCTGCAGCCGGTTTCGTCGATCGGGAAATGCATAACAGGACGCACTGGCAACAGCGAATGGTGGCGGCGTCACGTTCCACCATGCGGCGATCAGCCGATCTGTGAACGCGTCGTAGCGTCCGCCGCCGGTGCCGTGAATGAACAGATCGGCAAGCAGAAGACGCAGCATCGCACTGACGAATGCCCCCCGCGGAACGAAAATCAGTCCCCGCGCACAAAGCGATTCCAGGCGGGATTCCAGTTCGTTCGAGGGAACAGATAACGACAGACCGTTGTCCGCAGACAGCGTGACACCGGCGGCACTGGCATCCCGGGAGACCCGCACGCGAAAACGCTGCTGAACCGATTCATCCAGCAGCCACAAAGGAACCTCCTGACAGTCGTCTGCACACCGCAGATCCGGAAAGGGATTGGCCGGATTTTTGATCGACCGCTCACGTCGCCAGGAATGGAGTTCCGCGTTGTACACGTCGGCGAATTCTTCCGCCTGTCGGATGATGTCGGCGGTCAAAGACATCGCCTCGGGAAAACGGCACAGGTCCGACAGACACAGTTCCGGCAGAACATACCCGATTCCGGCCTGCCAGCGCGCTGCAACACCGGCGTCCGCCGCGGACAGACCGGCGTCCGCCAGCCGCTGCACGATTCCCGCCGTTTCCAGAAAACGTTCTGCCTGGTCCGCGGAAACTGTCTGCCGCAGAGCCGCGGCCACCCGATCGGTTTCCGACTGTCGTTCCGGCGATGAACGAAACACCGCATACCGAAACACGTCCGGCGTCGCACACCAGGTCGCCGATTCGCACCGCATCTGATCGCCTCCGGCGGCCGGGTCCGGCGCGGGAAAACAGAACGCTCCCGGGTCACCGGCATCCGTGTCGATCGTGATCGCCAGACCGACGGCAGACTGTTCGCGGGCGAAGTGTTCCGTCCATCCGTATTTCCAGACGAGTCCCCCGTGAAACAGCACCGGCTGGTGCCCGGTCACGACGAGGCTGCTGCCGGCGGCTCTGTCTGTGGTCTCCACTTCCGCCGGCAGATCCACTCCGGCGTCCCGAATCTTCCGGCACAGTCTCCGTTTCGATGCCTGCGCCGTTTCGATGGCTCGGCGACGAGCCGATGCACGCAGGGATTCCAGACGAGCGTGTGTCCGGCATGCGCGGCGGCCGGCCGCCAGCAGATCCGCCCACTCGGAAAAATCAGGCTGCATCACCGATTCGTGCCAGTGGGACGAAGGAAAGATCATCGTTTCTGCGTTGTCTGTTCGCATTCCCGGACGGTCCGATTCAGTGCGATCGTTTCCGGACACCGGAACGGCGGTGTCGCTGCCCATCCGAGGAACGCCTGCGGCCGCTCCTGCGACGACTCCGCGCAGACCGGCCACTGTCAGGAATCTCTCCCCCCTGAACAAACTGCTGCAGAACCCGCACCTCAGCAGGGCGCAGCTCCCGACACTGTCCCGGTTTCAGCCGACCCAGAGACAGCGGGCCGAAACCCAGCCGTTCCAGATGGATCACTTTGTGTCCGGCGCGAGCCAGAAGACGCCGGATTTCCCGATTGCGGCCTTCCCGCAGTTCGATTTCCAGCCACGCACTGCGGCCGCGGCGTTTCAGAAAACGCACCGACCGAAACCGAAAAAAACCGTCGGAAAAGTGCATGCCCCGCCGCAGATCCGCCAGCGTCTCCCGCGACGGCACCCCCGCGACCTGAACCCGATATCTCCGCAGAACTTCGTAACGAGGATGCGCCAGACGATGCGCGAGATCGCCGTCGTTGGTCAGCAGCAGGAGTCCTTCGGTGTGTTCGTCCAGCCGCCCCACGGTGAACAGACGCATTCCCCTCACGGGAACCAGGTCGATGGCCCGGGGCCGTCCGGCCGGATCACGATTCGTGCACAGAACGCCCTTCGGCTTGTTCAGAAGAAAATATCTGGGGCGCGGAATCCGCAGCCGTTCTCCGTCCAGGCGAATATCGTCAGAGCGTGGATGTACCGAAACGGCGGGGTCCGTCACCACCTCGCCATTGACCGTCACCCGACCGTCACGAATCAGAATCTCACAGTTGCGGCGAGAATCCGTCCCGGCCGCCGCCAGAAATTTCTGCAGCCGCTGGCCGGATGCGGAACCGGCGGAACCGGCGGGACCGGACGCAGCAGAACCCGATGAATCAGATGTTTCAGACACCGCAGCAGACAAAATCACAGCAGAAATACGAAATCACCAGTCCGCCTCCCCGATCGGCACGCGCTCGCAGACGCCGTTCTGTACCCCACAGCCGGCATCCGAAAACAGCCGCCTGATGGTTGCCGGCTGTTTCGCGGATCCGGATTTGTCAGAAAGAGTCGTCATTGTATCGAGCCGTTTCATAAGCGCATGGCGATTGTTGAGAATTCCGGAAGCTGGCGATGCCGTCTCCGGCAGACAGACACCGTTGCATCCGGAGGTGGGCCGTTCAAAGATACGCTGTCGAAGTTTTCCAGGGACGCAATGCGTTTCTTCCCTTCTGCCGTGTCCGTTGTACACGGCAGAAGAGGGCTCTCTGTCCGGAATCTTCTCTGTTCATCGCCTGCGACTCCTCATGCCGTACCGGCCCCTGCCGCGTTCTGTACCCGACATCCGGCGAAACAGGAATCACCGCGTCCTGGTTCAGCCACGCGGCCCCGGAGCAGCCGGTGCCGCGTCGTTTCCGGCCCGATGTCTCCAGATGGTGAGTCATGACCGGTCGTGACGTGCCCGGCACGCTGCGTCGGCTGGCTCGCCGACTGTTCGACTGTCCGGCCGCGCAAGAACGGTTCATCGAATCGCTCATGGCCCCGATCAGTCGGCCGGTGGCCGTCGTCTGGCTTCGGGAACGGCCCGGTTCGGCTGTGTTCGACACCCGGCCGCGGCCCGGCTGGCTTCCCGATTACGTCGATCTGGTGGACATCAGTCAGCGGCCAGGCCGTCATCCGCTGCATGAAGCCGGTCACATCTACTGCCTGGATCCGTCATCGGTGTTTGCCGCGCAGGTGTTCCGCAGCGTACCGCGGCCGGACCGCATCGTGGATGTCTGCGCGGCTCCCGGAGGCAAATCGATCCTGGCGTGGCGCCATTTCGGCGGACCGGACCTGCTGTGCAATGAAATTGTCGGCCGGCGAATCGGAGCGCTCGTTTCCAATCTGCGGCGCTGTTCCATCGATTCCGCCCGTGTCTGCTCCCAGGACAGTTCCCGCCTGGCGGACCGTGTGGGCCGTTCGGCCGATCTGGTGATTGTCGATGCGCCCTGTTCCGGACAGTCGCTTCTGGCACGTGGAAAACCGGCACCGGGATGTTTCCATCCGGCCGTCATCAATCGGAGTGCCAATCGGCAGCGGCGCATACTGGCCCATTCCGTCCGCCTGGTGGCTCCCGGTGGGTTTCTGGCCTACATCACGTGTACGTATTCCCTTCGCGAAAACGAACGCAATCTCGACTGGCTCCTGCGAACACACCCCCATCTGACCGCGGTCGAGGTCGACGATCTGTCTGCATTCCGCAGCCCCTGGAGTGATCATGCGTGCTATCGACTCTGGCCGTTCGATTCGGTGGGTGCCGGAACCTTCGCTGCTTTGCTGAAATCGCGGGCCGACGGACCGGCCGATGTGTGGCGCGACCCGCCTGTCGTCTGGCCCCGATGAGATCAGGCGCAACCGGCCGGCATTCAGGAAGACCGGCCGGCCGCCCCGTTCCTGTCCGTTCATCGTCCCGGACTGCTGATCAGGGTTTTCATCTCCCGCACCGCCTGTTCCAGTCCCACCATCACTGCATGGCTGATGATGCTGTGCCCGATGTTCAGTTCGTGAACATCCGGAATGGCCACGATGTCGCGAACATTACGATACGTCAGGCCGTGCCCCATGTTCAGCAGCAGCCCGTGTGAAACTGTCAGGCGGCCGGCACGAAGAATGCGGTCGTATTCGGCAGCCCGTTCCGCATCCGTCGCGGCATCTGCCCAGGTTCCCGTATGAATCTCGACGGCATCGGCGCCCGTCGCTGCGGATGCTTCGATCTGGTGTTCGTCCGGATCGACAAACAGACTCACCCGAATCCCCGCTTCCTTCAGCGCCCGCACGCAGTGGCCAGCGCGTTCTGCCTGACCGGCCACATCCAGTCCCCCTTCCGTCGTCAGTTCCTCACGCTTTTCCGGTACGAGCGTCGCCTGGTCCGGACGAACTTCCAGAGCGATCTGCGTCATTTCGTCGGTCACGGCCATTTCCAGATTCATGCCGACCCGCAGCATCTGCCGCAGCAGATGCACATCGCGGTCCTGGATGTGTCGCCGGTCCTCTCGAAGATGCACCGTGATTCCATCGGCGCCGCCCAGTTCCGCGAGAACCGCAGCATGCACCGGATCCGGCTCATTCGTCCGACGCGCCTGACGAACGGTGGCCACATGATCGATGTTGACGCCGAGCAGCGGCATGATGACAACTCTCCAGCTTGCAGAAGACAGGATCCATCGGCCGGATCTGTCGAGACAAACCCGGCTGGAGGAGATTCTGACACACAACGGGCACGGTGCACAGCGGGCACTGGAAAGAGCGACAACCATCTGGCCGCCAGCCGCGCCGCCGGGAATCGGAGCGCGGCCGCTTCATCGCCTGCGACTCCTGTCCTCCGCGCGTCTGTCATTCGTGCGGCAGCGGCCGATCCGGTCAGCCGGCCGGCACCGCTGCGCCCATGCTTTCGGCAGCCGCATCGAATATCTGAGTGTCGTCCAGCAGCTCCGCCCGCGCCATGCCTCCGGCCACCGCCAGGTCCACGGCATTCATGGGTTCCCGTTTTTTCCGGCCGGCGGTTTCCGGCAGGACGTGTTCTCCCCGGCGGGGCATACTGGTCAGCCACCAGTGTTCGGCATCCTGCCATGTCCAGGCCTGCGCATCGCGGCATGCTTCGAGAGCCAGCAGCAGTTCGCGTGGACTGTCAAAGCGGTCATCCGGGTTTCGCGCCAGGCATTTCATAATCACGGCCGCCAGGTCGTCCGGGACATCGTCTCCCGTAGTCCGAATGTCGGGCACCGATTCGGTGGCATGAGCGACAATGAGCATCACGGGGTTGTCGTCCTGATACGGCGGATGTCCGACCAGAAGAAACCAGGCGACGGCTCCCAGAGAATACAGAGCGCCGCGACAGTCCGGATTCAGCCCGGACGCCTGTTCCGGGCACATGAAAGACGGTGAACCCTGAATC
>WFTL01000046.1 GCA_015485495.1 Planctomycetaceae bacterium | reverse complement strand
GCCGAACCCACCGGCTCCACCAAGTCCACCGCCCAGACCACCGCCAAGTCCACCGCCGAACCCGCCGGCTCCACCACCAATGGCTCCCCCGCCTGCGCCTCCACCGGCGAAGGTAAACGTGAAGATGTCCACCAGGTTGGTGAAGTTCGGGGCCATCGACAGTCGCACATAGCGTCGATCAGCCGAAATGACGGCGCTCACATTGAGCTGAATGCCGTCCTGAATCTGACCGATGACCGGTGCGAAACCGACCGCTCCGGTCCCGACTACCGGAATGAGACTTTGCACATAGGGACGTGATGTCTGGTCGGTCAGCGTCGCCTGCTGCCCGTTGAACAGTGTGACTTTCGGAGCAAACATGACGTTCGCCCGGCGATCCGACTGCACTGCTTCGAGGAAGAAGAATGCTTCCAGGTCGCTGAGAATCGCCATGCCGACAGACAGACCGCCGGTGGGATCGAAGTTTCCGAACTGAGGAATCCCCAGTTCGAAGGATCCCTGCTGGAACTGAATGTCGAAATCGTTCGTGAACTGCCCCGGACGCTGCAGACCCACCGTCGTGCGGCGGAAACCATCCTGAGCAAACATACTGCGGGGAACGGGAGTGAACAGGCCACCGCCGCCAAGCTGACCACCGAGCTGACCGCCGGCCCGGCCTCCCAGACCAGCCGCTCCCCCGCCGAAACCACCGCCACCGAGTCCGGCTGCACCGCCGGCTGCTCCGGCCGCTCCGCCGATTCCGCCAATTCCTCCCACTCCGGCTGCTCCGCCGCCGGCCGCACCGGCCGCACCGGCCGCACCGGCCTGACCCGCCTGACCGGCCTGTCCCGCCTGACCGGCCTGACCGAATCCCGGCAGATTGAAGTTCGTGGACCCGAAGGCGGGCACTCCGGGAGGATCTCCCAGACTGTCCGGAACATTGAAGTCGAAATCCACTCCGATGCGTTCGAAGAAGTCATCCGAAACCGCGATGAAGCGGACTTCAACAGTGACCTGCAGGTCCTGCAGCTTCCGAAGCTGTTCCAGAAGTTCCACGATGTCGTCGTGAACGGCCGGTGTCTGACGAATCACCAGGCTGAGCGTGTTTTCGTTCTGCCCGATCGTTCCACCGCCTCCGTCGATATCCCAGCTCCCTGGAGCCACCGTGGTCTGGATCATATCGACCAGAGCGGAAAAGTCGGCTCCCTGAGATCGACTGCGGTCTCCGCTGCCACCGGTACGGGGCAGTCCGCCCGGACCGATCTGCACACCGAGTTCATCGCTGAGCTGATAGAGGCCGCTGCCGGAGACCAGGCTGGGGTTGAGCTGTTCGAAGACGTTCGGTTCCGGAGCATTCGACAGCGGAACAATGAGGTCCGCCACAGGATACGGACGGGTCACGAACTGCATTTCCTCCTGGGAACTGTCCGTGATTTTGAGCACTTCATCTTCCACGGTGTACACGAGTTCTCCGGACTGCTCCAGCAGCAGGTTCAGAGCACTGCGCAGCTGAATGCCGTCGACATCGATGCTGACTGTTGGATCTCCCGACACACCGGCCGTGGTCAGAGCCTTCGTGTCGATCACGATGTTGATGCCGTGTTCGGTCGCGATGTGATGGATGATTTCCGTCAGCGGCACATCGTGAAAATGAAGCGAAACTTTCTTCCTGAGACTTTCGCGAATCTGCACTTCGCTGTCGGTCAGTTTCCGGCCGCCGCCGTAGGCATAGCCGCGCCGACGTTTCGTCAGGTCTTCCCACGCCGGAACATCCGGATGGAATTCGGTATCGCGAGGAGCGATGAGATCGTCTTCGACATCGTTCCACTGTTCGAGATTCCGATCGGCCTTGCGCCGCTGAATATCTTCGTTGAAAGCGATCTGTCTCTGCAGTTTGGCACGTTCGAGCATGACGACTGCCTGCGGGAGCGTGGGATTCAGCTCCCAGGCTTTTTCCGCCACCACGACGGCTTCTGCATAACGACGTTCATCGATGAGCTGATTGAATTCGTCGACGAGCTGAGCGAATTCCTGTTCGATCCGGATTTCGTTTTCCACCTGTCGGGCGATGGCTTCTTCCACGGCCTGGTTGCGTTCGTTCATCGCAATGATGGGCGCCCGCTGTTTCTGCCAGGTTTCCAGATCCGTCTGCGTCCGTTTCACGACACGGGACAGCGCAGCTGCATCTTCTTCGGTCAGTCCGGCTTCCTGGATGGCCGCCAGTGTCTGTTCCAGAATCTGCAGACCTTCGTCCACATCGGTTTCGCGGAGCTGTTCTGCCCGGGCGATGGCATTCATCACATCCTGCCGAACCCGCTGCAGACGCACATTGTGTTTCTCGGCTGCCGCCGCCAGCGGATCCGCCTCCTCGGCCGGCAGTCGGATGTCGTCCTCTGTGGCAGCCACGGACCGCACGCGCACATCGCGCACCTGGGACAGCTCCTGAAGCTGCTCAATGAGCTGACGTCGGCGGAACGAATCCAGTTCCCCGATGCGTTCCCTGGCTTTGAGGAATGCAGCGCGGGCCGCCGCGAGGTTGCCGGACCGCAGTTCCTTCATCCCCAGCTGCCATGCTTCTTCCGCCGTCATTCCGGAAGGTCCTGCGGCGGTTTCGAACGAAGCCGTGCTGACCGGCGAAGCAGATGGTTCCTGTGCCATCAGCGGTGCCGGAACTTCAGACGGATCCGCAGAAACTGCTGCGGCCGGTCGCTGTTCCGTTGACGGCACCGGCGTGTCGGCCTCCGCTGTCGATGCGGTCAGGTCCGGCATGGTCTGTCCATCGGCTGTGCCGGAAGTCGAATCCGCAGAAGACGTCTCCTGAGTCCACTGGGCGGAGAATGCACTGAACCCGGGGTCTTCGCCCGCGGTGGCGAGAGAACCGGCTGTGTGGGGAGAAGATGCATCCGTCTGCCGGGCGATGTCTGTCCGGCTGTCTGTTCCGGAATCGAAAGCGATGCCGCCTCGAGATTCCATCTGCTGCATGGCTGCGGAAAACCGCTCAATGTCTCTCAGGACAAGAGCGGGCGTGTCGTCGAATCTGCCATACGTCGCTTTCAGTTCGGCCGCCTGCTGTGCCAGTTGCCGGGCCTCATTCAGTTCCCCTGCGTCGATGGCGGATCGTGCCTGCTGCAGCAGCCGCCGGGCCTGTTCCTGGACCGAAGCGGTCCGATCGGCTCCTGGATCGGCCGGAAAGGTGATCGTGCCTTCTGCCCGGTCGATCGCGGCCAGCAGATCTTCCGGTTTCTTTTCCCAGAGTCTCCAGGCGACTTTGAGCTGCCGGGCCTGCAGCGCCCGGATGCGGGCGGTCTGTGTGTCGCCGGATTCCAGAGCCGCGACGGCTTCCTGCATGAGCTGTTCGGCCCGACGACGTTTCAGAGCCATGTCTCCGTCGACGGACGCTGCGGCGGTTTCGGCTGCCCCGTGTTCTTCTCCTGCAGACTGTGGTTCCGGTTCGTCGAAACGACTCCAGTCGATGTCTTCCGGAACCGTCCAGTCCACTGCATCTTCACTGCGTCGCAGCGATTTCAGCAGCTTCTGTGGAGACAGTTCCTGGCGATCCCACCGGACCGGCAGCTTCGCAGCAGCCTCCGCAAGCTGACGAGCCCGATCATGATGCCCCTGGCGGGCTTCGCGCTGAGCTTCCTGCATGAGTCTGTGCGCGGCCGCGCGATCCGCATCGGCGGATTCCGTCTGAGCCGACAGCGTTCGAGATGAACCGCCGCCACTGATCACGTACAGCGACGCGGCCATCACCGACACACTCGCGATGAAACCGATGGCCTTGTACACGTGGGTTTCCTCCTTCAGGCAGGCACAGCAGAAATGTTCGGGCTGACCGGCGATACCACAACGGCAGGAACCGTTCGGCCCGGACATTTCTCCGCTGAAATCCTGGGGTCTGTGACAGGGTCTCGAACCAGGAGCATCGACTGCACGGCCGACACCGGATGGATCGATTTCGACCCGTCTTTGTTCCGAGCGCAACGAGCGCACGGATTCGATATCAGCGGACGTGATAATGGCCCGCTTCCGAAACGGTCAATACGATGGCAACCCCGGATGACGGCGTTTTTTTTCGGTTTTTTCAGCCTTCGTGCCGCACCGGCAGCCGCTGCCGGATACCTCCCGGAACCGGCTGACTCCGCCCGGTCGTCGAGCCGGACACAGCAGCAGGAACTGCAGAACGGCCGCCGCCAGGCACCGCCAGGTCATCATGGCACTGCCGGGTCACTCGTCCGGCACGCCATCGGGCAGCCATTCCGGCCCGCATTCCCGAAGCGATGCAACGGAACGCTGCCAGCAATAGGTCCACGCACGGACCGCCCGGCCGGACATTCCTTCCCGAACGACGGGAATCCGCCGCCGGCGGTACAGTCCCTCTTCGGTCCCTTCCTCCACATCGCACATTTCCAGACAGGAAGGGGGGATCACATACAGCTCGCCGGACACGGCGTATCCGGTGGGATCGATCACCAGCCCCGGATACCCGCCGCAGTCGTACAGCCGGCAGCGCAAGCCGGTTCTGGCCGGCCCGAGAAACTCAGCCTGCGACAGGAAGCCATGACGCGTCCCGCCACGCTTCAGTGTTCCGTAAACGAACAGCAGATCACGACCGGATGCCACGATTGTCCCCAGACCGTTCCGCCGAAATCCTGCAGCTTCCGGCGGCAGCTCCCGTCACGGTTCGCCCGTCTGCCGGTGAAGATCATCCGGGATGCGCTGCAGACAGCCATCGCGATCGACGCAGGCCAGAGTCGACCGGGCCGTGCACAGCAATTCGTCGTCGCGCCTCAGCTCATAGACGTGTTCGATACGCGCCGGGGTCGATCGCTGAAGTTCCGTCGTGAGAATCAGCAGGTCATCGTATCGAGCCGGCTTCAGATAACGGACTTCCAGTTTCGCAACGACCAGAAACATGCCCATCTCTTCCATGCGACGGTAGTTGCCTCCCTGAGCACGAAACAGCTCCGTCCGCCCGACCTCGAAATAATTCAGGTAGTTGGCGTGGTGCAGCATCCCCATGGCATCCGTTTCGCTGTAACGAACCCTGATGGGAATGGAATGTCTGGTCAGCACGATCCTGAATCCTCATCCGGAAAACTCGGACATCAGACCGCCAGCCGGCGGCCAATGTCCCGGAAGAATGTCCTCAGGCCGGCCCGTTCGTCAATCGAGGATGTCTCCGCCGACATGCCTGCTGCAGTCCGCAGTCCGTCCGCTCCACCGATCTTCTCCGGGTGCCCATGACCATGGAAGGACTGATGTGATGTGAGAAGATACTCAAAGTGAGTCGTTTGGTTGACGCACAGAACTCTGTTCCCATAACGTGCACATATTGTGAGATCGACCAGGATTCGCTGTTTTTCCATGCAACATGCGTTTTCGGGCGGCCTTCAGGATGGCACTTTCGGATTTCAACGAAGGAGAATGGTGACAATGAGGCATTTGAGTGTACTGGGGATCTGCGCTGTTCTGGCGACAGCATCCTCTGCCGAAGCCGGACGGTACGTGTTCTACAGCGGTTACGGTCAGGGAGCGGTGCTCACCAGCCATCACGGCTGCGGATCGTCCTGTGGCGGGTACGTTGTCAGCTCCTGCACATCGACGTGCGCCCCTGTGACGTGCTGCGAACCGGTTCCCACCTGCTCGCCGTGTGTTTCTTCGTGTGCGCCGGAGCCGGTCCGTGTCCAGTCGTGTGTTCCCGTCTGCCAGACGGCCTGCCCTCCGGTTTCCTGTAACAGTCCCTGTGTGACGACATCCTGCGGTTCTCCCTGTGGAACAACAGTGAGTTCCGGATGCGGGTCAGCAGGCTGTGGTTCGGCAGGTGATGCAGCCGCGGCTCCCGAAGATGCGCCGGCACCTCCCCCCGAAGATGCTCCGGCACCTCCGGCTGAAGATGCTCCGGCACCTCCGGCTGAAGACGCTCCGGCACCGGAAGCCGCTCCGGCTGCTCCTGAGGCCTGATCGGAGAATCCGGCGACTGTCTGGAGGTGATGTTTCCATCGGAAACAGACGGCCGGTGTGATACCGCACCGGATTGCGAAAAGACGGCACGATGCCGTCTTTCTCGTTTTCTGCGGGGACCGATTCCGCTGACATTCAGAGATGCCCCGGCCGGGCATTCGCAGTAGTCTGGCACGTCATGTGGGAACAGTGCAGGCGCGTGTCGGCTGTGAGGTCGGCCTGGATTCTGGCCGTGCTGTGTCATGCGCCGGTCGGTCTGGCTCATGTCACGTCGCATGTGGATGCCTGGATGCGCATCGACGATGCGATGCGGCTGCGGCTGGTCGTGTATCTGGACGATGTCGTGGCGTGGCATCAGCAGCGGGCACATCGGCGTTCCATCGGCGCATCTGCCGGCAGGCCGGAATCGAAATCGGCTCCCGGTTTTGAGCCGAAACAGATCGCGGCTCAGGATGCCGAACGGGCTTTGGAGGCTTTCACGGATGAGCTGCCTGAGCTGGTGGAAATCTACGACGCATCGGGCCGGATTCGCCGGGGACACGTTGTCCGCACACCGGACTGGAAGCCTTCCGGAGGCTCCGTGGATCTCCGTGCCGAAGGAGGACTGCGGCTGGCGTGGGCGATGGAATATCCGTGGCCGGGTGACGAGGCCTCGTTCAGCATTCAGCATCATTTTCTTCGGCATCCGCAGCCCGGGGTGGACATCCCGGACTGGCAGCCGGCAGAACTGAGACTTCATGTGCGTGATGAAGCCTCACGACGACGGATCGACTGTCAGATCGGCCATCACTATCCACACACGATTCTGCTGCCGAAGTCGGCCGTCGGGGACGAACGCCGTCTCACACAGGTGCCTGTCAGCGCACGTCTCATTCTGCTGCCTCGACAGCTTCACCACGAATTCACCATCCCCGCAGTCCTTCTGACGGAAACGGATCCGGTATCTGGTCCGGCACAGCCACTCAATCGCCTGCGGCGGCTGGCGAAACGGTCCTTCCGGGTGACGATCGATGGGATATCCGTCGTTCCGGATCAGGTGTCCGTTCACCTGCTCACGGCGAACAATGAACTGATTTCCGCTGAGACCGGACGAGAACCGATCATCGGCCGGCGGGCAGGTGTCCGCATGGTGTTTGCGGTCGATTCCCGTCCCGAAACCGTGGAGGTTGTCTGGAACCGTCTGCCGCCTGTTGTGGAAGGACTGAATGTGCACACTCTGGCCGGCAGCGTGTCGACGTCCACTGTGCTGGATCCGGTTCAGACGGGGCCGTCCGGAACGGATTACCGGTACATCTGGCATCCGCCGCCGGCCGTTGTACAGTCCGACCGTTCGAAGACAGATCGCCGGACGGTGTCCATCCGGCACTCCGATCTCTGGATCACCGATGCTCCACGGGCCATTCCCCCTTTTGCAGTCGGGGCGGCTGGGATGGGGCTGAGTGTCGTGTGTCTGGCAGCGGTGCGGATTTCAGGACGACAGATCGCATGGGGATGGTATCTGGCGCCTCTTGTCGTGGCCGGCGCAGCGGCCCTTTGTGCCCGCCTTGTTCCGCCGGCCGTTCAGCCGCGTCCGGATGCGGCACGAACCATCGAACGGATGCTGGCGGAAGTTTATCGGGCGGCGACCATATCCGACCCGGATGAATCCGTGGATCGGCTGCGAAGCGTTCTGACCGATTCTCTGGCGGACTCCGTCTTCCAGACAGCCGTGACACAGCCGGATGATCAGGGACCGATGATCGAAGTCACGAGACTTCACGTCACGGTGTGCCGTCCGCTCTCATGGAAGGGGCCGGACACGGTGCAGTTCCTGTGTGGCTGGAACGTGAACGGAGACATCCTGCACTGGGGCCACCGTCATCAGCGCCGACTGTTTCTTGAAGGAACCATCCGACTGGTCCGCTGCGGCAGCGAATACCGCATCACCGACATCGCGCTGCATGAACAGCGCAGCGAAACGGATGCGTCGCCGACTGCCGGGCCCCCCTGACGGGCACCATTCCGGTTCGCGGACCGGAACTTGCATTCACTGCCCGTCCAACTAGACTCTGAATGAGCCGGACACGGCCGTCGGCGAAGCGGGCGGAGCGTGTCATCCCGCCTCCGTGTTTCCTCAGTGCGCCTGCCGTCCGACGTTCCTGTCTTCGAACTGCTGTCCTGCGAAACATTCCGGCAAAGACGTTTCCGGGCCGGTTGTCTGCGTCTTTGTTCCATGGCTTTTTCGGGAATTCATCGATGGTCATATTCAGAACGCTTTGCGCCGCTGTGTGTCTGAGCCTGTCCGTTTCCGCAGCCGACTGGCCGTCCTGGCGGGGACCGGAATACAACGGGATCTGCCGGGAAACCGGACTGATCGATTCCTGGGACCTGACCACCGGAAAGAACGTGCTCTGGGAATCGCCGATCGGCGGACGGGCCGCGCCGGTCGTCCTGAACGGCCGGGTGTATCTGCAGTGCCGCACGGAACACGATGTCAGCACCGGAAGCCCGGAACTGATTCATGCACAGGAACAGGTCGTCTGCCGCGATGCGGCCACCGGCGAAGTGATCTGGCAGGACCGTTTCAACGTGTTTCAGACGGATATTCCCGCCCCGCGTGTCGGCTGGGCTCCGATGACCGGCGATCCGGAAACAGGCAACGTTTATATGCATTCGGTAAGCGGACTGCTGCGCTGTTACACGGCCGACGGCCAGGTCGTGTGGGAACGGTCTTTGTTTGAGGAATTCGGCAAGATCAGCGGCTATGGAGGACGCACGCAGTGTCCGGTGGTGGACGAAGACCGGGTCATTGTCGGTTTCTTCGGACTGAGCTGGGGGGATCTGGCCAAGCCGCCGCCGAGGATGGCCTACTATGCCTTCGACAAACGGACCGGAGAACTGCTCTGGGTGTCCCCGGTCGGCGGACGTCCCCGCGATACGAATTATTCACATCCGGTCATTGCGGTTGTGGACGGCGAACGGCTGCTGATCGGCGGGGGAGCCGATGGCGGGATCCATGCGATCCAGGCCCGCAGCGGAAAGCCGAAGTGGTCATTCCGCATGTCCCGGCGCGGTCTCAATGCCACGCCCGTGGTTGTCGGACATCGGGTGTACATTTCCCACGGCGAAGACAACATCGACACGACGAAATTCGGGCGTGTGGAATGCATCGATGCCCGCGGCAGCGGTGACATCACAGACACCAACAGCATCTGGCGGGTGGACGGCATCAAAGCCGGATACACCGGACTGCTGGAAAAAGACGGCATCCTTTACGTCGTGGCCGACACAGGACGGCTGTACGCCTTCGACAGCGCCAACGGAGACCGTCTCTGGAGCTACTCGCTTGGCACCGTGGGCAAGGGGTCGCCGATCTGGGCAGACGGAAAACTGTATGTCATGGAAGTCAACGGCAATGTCCATATTCTGGAACCGTCACGGGAAGGATGCCGGTCGCTGTCGCATGTGCACCTGAAGGCCTCGGATGGCAGCGGCGTGGACGACGAAATCTATGCGACGCCGGCGATTTCCGACGGCCGCATTTTTCTGGTGACACGGGACCGCACGCTGTGTCTGGGAGGCGACAATGCGGGGATTCCTCAGCCGGTGGAACTGCCGGTCGCTGAAGAAGCCGCCGGGTCGGACGATCCGGCCGTTCTGCGCGTGGTGCCCTTCGAAGCCACGACGTTCGGTGGCGGCACTGTGAACTACCGGGTCCTGGCCTGGAATGAAACCGGGCGGTTCCTGGGCGAAGTCGATGCTCCGCTGACACCCGATGGAAGCTGGCAGGACGTTCAACTGGACGGACGCGTGCTGACCGTGTCGGAATCCGCCCCGGAACAGGCCGGGACGATCACGGCACAACAGGGCGATCTTGCAGCGTCGGCCCGGCTGCGCGTGTTCCCGCCGCTGCCCTGGAAGTGGGATTTCGAACAGTTTTCCGGAAAACAGGTGCCGCCCACCTGGATCAACGTCTTTCTGAAACTGCAGCCGACGGAAATCGACGGCACGGTCGCACTGAAACGCAGCCCAGGACGGGGGCGGCCAAGTACCTATTACTGGATCGGGCTGCCCGACATGGCCGGCTATACGATCCAGGCCGATGTCCTGATGAAGGAACAAAAACGCAAACTGGCCAACGTGGGGATCACGGCTCACCGATACAATTTCATCCTCAAGGGGAACACGGGCCGGCTGGCCGTCCAGAGCTGGGCGGCTCATCATCGCATGGCAAAAGAAATCCGGTATCGATCCCGTCCCGATACGTGGTACACGCTGAAAATGACCGTGCAGATTCAGGACGACGGAGCCCACGTTCTGGGCAAAGTCTGGCCGCGCGACGAACCGGAACCGGACGAATGGACTCTGGAAGTGGTCGATCCGCATCCGAATCGGAGCGGCAGTCCCGGCCTGTACAGCTACAACCTGGCCGACCACTACTTTGATAACATCATCGTGACCCGATAAGCTTCGGCAGCCGTTCCTTTTCCACGGAAGACACAGGAAACCCTCTCATGCCTTCGCGAATTCTCAGCGGATTCATTCCGGCCTTCCTCTGCGCCGTGCTCATCGGCTGTTCCGATCCGCCGCCGGAATCCGGCAGCGGCACCGGATCCGGAAGCACCGGCGCTGATTCGCCTGCGTCTGCCGAAGCCGATGATTCGCTGGGGACTCCGGTGGAATCGTTCGACGGGTTCGATGACGACGAAGACGATGGTGCCATGACCGACGATTCGGCCGCCGAAGACCAGGCCGATGGCACCCCGTCAGGTGACGGGGCAGCGGAACAGGGGGATGAGACGGAATCATCGGCACCGGACACGTCCGCGGCAGATGCCCCGCAGCCAACCGACGGACAGACACAGGACTCCGCTGAACCCGCTGAAAAAATCACGGCCGGTGACTGGCCGATGTGGGGCGGAACGCCTTCCCGCAACATGGTGAACAGCACAACGGGAATCCATCTGGATTTCGAGCCTCCTGTTTCCGGGGAAGGTGGAAAACGGGTGCGCTGGACCGTCCCTCTGGGATCCCAGACCTACGGAAATCCTGTCGTGGCCGAAGGACGCGTGTTCGTCGGGACGAACAACGGCGGTGAGTACCGGCCGCAGCATGTCGGCGACCGCGGCGTGGTCCTCTGCTTCAGCGAAGACGACGGCACGATGCTCTGGCAGCTCACCCGGGAAAAACTGGCGGCCGGACGCGTGAACGACTGGCCGGAGCAGGGGATCTGTTCGACTCCCTGTGTTGAAAACGGCCGCCTGTATGTGGTCACCAACCGCTGTGAACTGATGTGCGTGGACATCGAAGGGTTTCATGACGGGGAAAATGACGGCCCGTACACCGAAGAAGTCGACCGCGAGGAACTGGATGCCGACATCGTCTGGATTCTTGACATGATCGATGAACTGGGCGTGTTTCCACACAATCTGGCGACGTCCTCCCCGCTGATTCATGGGGATCTGGTCCTGCTGACGACATCCAACGGCGTCGACGAAGCCCATCTGGAAGTTCCGTCGCCCAGAGCTCCCAGTTTCATCGCCGTGAACAAGAACACCGGCCAGGTCGTGTGGGAAGCCGATTTCCCGTCCATGGATTCCCGGGCGCCCGAACGCTTCGCCAACATTCTGCATGGACAATGGAGTTCGCCGGCTCTGATCACCGTCAATGGTCAGGCTCTGGTGCTCATGCCGGGCGGCGACGGAATCCTTTATGCACTTCAGGCGGAAACCGGTGAACTGGTCTGGTGGTTCGATCTGAATCCGAAAGAGACCGTCTGGGAGCTGGGAGGACGCGGAACCCGCAATGCCATCATTTCCACTCCCATGGCCGCCGGCACAGACGTGGTGCTGGCAGTCGGCCAGGATCCGGAACACGGTGAAGGTGTCGGGCATCTGTATCGAATCGACGCCACCAAAACCGGAGACATCAGCCCGCAGATCGCCGATGGAGACGGCTGGAAGGACAACCCCAACAGCGGCCAGATCTGGCATTACGGCGGTGTGGATCGGGACGGGTCGATCACCGGTCAGCCGGAAGAACTCATTTTTCGCCGCACCATGTCATCGTTTTCACTGGCCGACGGCCGGCTGTACGCCGCCGACCTCAGCGGGTTTCTGCACTGCCTGGACTACGAAACCGGCCGGCGCAAATGGGTTCATGACACGTTCGCCGCCGTCTGGGGGTCTCCCATGGTGGTGGACGGAGTCGTGATGCTCGGAGACGAAGACGGGGAACTGGTCATCCTGAAGGCCGGTGACGAAGAAGAGGAAATCACTACGCTGCAGTTCGACAGTGCCATCTACAGCACACCGACGATCGCCAATGGTACGCTGTTCATTTCAGATCGTTCCCGGCTGTATGCGTTCGACATCCAGTGACATGCAGTGATCGCCTGCCCCGACCGGGAACACGATGACAGGACCACGGCACCGCTCGGCTGAATCGATGCTGACAGAAGACGATCAGGACTTTCTGAAGAAACGGCAGCGGTTCGTTTCGCGGGGAAATCTGGCCGTCGTGTCGATCCTGGTTCTGCTGACGGGGACCTACACGTGGCTGTGGTTTTCGTCTCCGTTTCTCGCGAATCCCTTTCACGTGGCCCGGGCCGTTCAGCAGAAAACGATGGATCCGTCGATGCTCACAGGTGCGGCGGTGATCCTGCCGGTGGTCGTCACCGGTCTGTTTGCAACGGTCGGCCTGTTCGCGCTGCTGGGATGCGTCATCTTCCACAATGAAAAAAGATACCTGACGCTGATCGACAAACTGCAGAATCTCCAGGGAACCGATGAAGATGCCCGTTGAGGCAGCCTGACGAATTGAGGGAGTCTGTCCGGGGGGCTGGGTGTGGGCCTGGGGGTTCCGGACGAGGCTGGTCAGTCATGTGGACAACGGGCGCGATGGGCTGATTCTCGACCGCATCCGCACACGCTGAATACGCCCCGGCGCCGCCCTGCCCGGTCTCCGGCGGCACGGTGGAATGTATCCGGCTTGCGTTGGCAGCAGGTCTGCAGCTAGAGTCGGGCCGATCGCTGCGTGTTTCGTCAGAACAACGAACACGCGGTTCGAAGCATCCGCAGATGCCCTGCCGGCTGTCGGCCGGAGTGGTGGAATTGGCAGACACGCCAGATTCAAAATCTGGTGGGATTGACGTCCCGTGCGGGTTCGAGTCCCGCCTCCGGTATCTGCTTCGGTGGCTGTTCCCGCAGCGCGGTTTCAGGACCAGGCCGAACGACTGGAAATCCCCATAACCTTTCGGACCGGTTTTCGAACGGCCGGTCGAATCGGCAGTGCCGATTCAGCCGACCGGCTGCAGGCGGCCGTCTTCCAGAAGCCGCTGTTCGGGAAAACGGACCGCCAGCCGGTCGTTGTGTGTCACACAGAGCAGTCCGGCATCATTTTCGGCGGCAACTTCCAGCAGCAGACTGCCGATGCCTTCCGCGGTGTGCGGATCCAGACTGCCGGTGGGTTCATCGGCCAGCAGCAGCGACGGCCGCATGATCAGCGCGCGGCACACGGCAACGCGCTGCCGTTCGCCTCCGGACAGCGCCGCGGGACGATGTTCCAGACGATCCTGCAGGCCGACGCGTTCCAGCAGCGCGTGCGCCCGCTGTTCACAGGCCGCGCGGTCGGGGGCAAATCCGGCCAGTGTGGGCAGCAGCACGTTTTCCAGGACATTCAGCTGGGGCAGCAGCCGATGTTCCTGAAAGACGAACCCGATGTGTTCATTGCGGAAACGAGCCAGCTTTCTGGCAGAAAGACTCCAGGGATTTCTGCCCAGAATTTCCACGAGGCCGTCGGAAGGAACATCCAGTGTTCCGGCAATCAGCAGCAGCGTGCTTTTGCCGCATCCGGACGGTCCGCGGATGGCGACGGCCTGACCGGAGGCCAGTTCCAGATTCACGTCGCGGAGAATCGCAACCGTTTCACCGGATCCGGCGAAGGAACGGCAGATGCTGTGCAAGCGCAGAACAACGGGCATCAGTTCGACCTGACAGTCAACGAAGTTCGGGATCATGGACCGGCAGCGTAGCTTACCGGACTCGATCGTCCCGGCCCATCGGATCGGCAGGCCGGCTGACTTTTCGCGGAAACGTTGTTTCGTTCGATGGCGGACTCAGTCGGCTTCTGTCAGCGGGACGTGATCTTCGATGCGTTCCAGACGGACGCGGCGCAGCTGGCGTTCATCGGCATCCAGCACTGTGAGCCGAATGTCCCGCCACTGATGGGATTCTCCGGCATGGGGAATCCGTCCGAACTGCGACAGCAGAAATCCGTTCAGCGTGTCGTAGTCGGCCCCTTCCGGCAGTCCCAGGCGAAATTCGCTGTTCAGATCATCGATGTGAGCCCGGGCATCGGCTTCGATGATTCCGTCGAACTGACGGATGAGTTCGCGTTCATCCGGATCGAATTCGTCCGTGATCTCCCCGAAAATCTCTTCCATGATGTCTTCCATCGTGACGACTCCGGCGATTCCGCTGTACTCATCGACAACAACCGCCATCTGAATCTTTCTTTCCTGCATGTCATCGATCAGGGCATCGATGTGCTGGGATTCGGGAACGAACATGGCGGGACGAATGATGCCGTCGATCGTTTCCGTCCGCATGTCGGCTCCATCGGTCACACAGCGCAGCAGATCCCGGGCATAAAGAACGCCGATCACATCATCCACCGTGTCACGCACCACCGGAAATCGGGAATAGCCGGACCGAACGATCTGCCGGGCGGCATCGTACAAAGTTGTCCCGGCGTTCAGCGTGACCAGGTCGATGCGCGGCGTCATCACGGATGCGACGTCGCTGTCCGGAAGATCCAGCAGGCCATGGATCATGCGGGAGCCTCCTGCGGAAATCGCCTGCTGACGCTGAGCTTCATGAACGAGTGCCATGATTTCGTCGATGAGGGCCCGATCTGAACGGGATTCCGTTTCGGCCGCTCCGGTCAGTCGGGCGATGAGCCGGTCGATGCGTTCGGTCACGATCCACAGCGGACGTGCCGCCCGGGCGGACAGAAAGACGATTCCGCGGAGTCGATACAGAACGATGCCGCCCTGAGAACGGGCGATGGCGCGGGGAACGGCCAGCCAGACGATCCAGATCAGAATGACAAGTCCTGCCGTCCGCACACCGGCCAGAACGTGCGCCGTCCAGGACGGATCGTGCGGCCGGAGAAACGGGATCAGTTCCGGCTGCCGGGCGGCCATCCGGCCGCACAGCAGCAGCAGGCCCGCCAGCAGCGTGTCCGTCAGCAGCAAAGCCGGCTGGCGGGCAGCCAGAATCCTGCCGAACAGAGAAGAACGCCGCTGGCGGCGGCACAGACGATCGAGCTGATCCAGCGATCCCAGTCGCAGCGAAAAGCTCAGCACAGACAGAAACAGAACACTGCCGGGAAGCAGCCCCATGGCCAGAACGCTGAGCCCGTCTTTCACCCGGCAGACTCCTTCGATGCATCCGCCCCGGACGGACTGTCAGCCTGCGGCGATGTTTCCCCGGAAAGAGACGGACTGCCGACGGTCCGGCCAGGAACGCAGTGGTATCCCAGAGCGCGGAACACGGCAGACTCTCTTGCCTGCATCACGCGTTTCTCCTGCGGAACCAGATCGTCGTACCCACAGATGTGAAGCATTCCATGGATCACGTAAAGTGTCAACTCCGTGTGCACCGGCCAGCCATGTTCGCCGGCCGCCCGGCGGGCCCATTCCAATCCAGCCACGATTTCTCCCTCAAGGGCTGCTCCTGCAGATCGCCCGGATTCGCCTTCTGCCGGTTGCCGGCGGGAGGGGTGCTGCCAGTCGAGCGGAAAACTGATGACATCGGTCGGACAGTCTTTCTGCAGGTGGTCCCGATGGATGCGGCGGATCGTGTCATCATCCACCAGAGTGATGCTCAGGACGGCGCGCGAAACCTGCTCGATTCTCAGAGCCGTTTCCACGGCCGTTTTCAGATACCGGGCGTCCACATCATCTGCCGGGCATCGAAAACTCACATCGATTTCCCAGGCCGGGTTGCTGTGAGTCATCAGAAACGCTGTTTCCTCGTTCGAGACGCGATCATTTCTCCGTCGACTTCTGATTCCTGTTCGAACTGTCGCACAACGGAACACTGGGGTTGGGATCGGCCAGCAGTTCGGCCAGCGTGGTGGACCGAAAAGCGTCTTCCATCGCCATCATGGCATTGTCCATGCGGCGGTGAAGAGCACACAGATGCGTTCCGTGAGACATCAGATCCAGCGGGCACGACCGAATGCGGCGAATCGGGTCGACGGCATTGACCACGTCCAGAATCGTCAGTTCGTCAGGCCGGCCTTCCAGGCAGACTCCACCGCCCACGCCCCGCTGCAGCCGCACGATTCCTTTCGCCTGCAGTTCCTGGAGCACCTTGGACAGGTAGGCAGCCGGGACCTGCGTCTCCCGGGCAATATCGCGTGTCTTCAGCGGCTGATCGCCGTGAATGGCCAGGTGAACCACGGCACGCAGGGCGTATTCCACCGTTTGAGAGAACATGGGGTTCCGGAACCGAATTCTAAGTGGATATTGACATCTTCTTTTGAGGTGGTAGGGTCCACCGGATGTTACCGTCCTGTTTTTCGGCCCGCACGAAGAGAACGAACAAACATGAAAGTGAAACTGATTTCTGTCCTGGCTGTTGGGGTTCTGCTGACTGGTCTGGTGGTGGTTCGAAATCCGTCTGTCGCTCCGAAAGCAGCGGCGGCGTCCGGTCGCGGGGTTCCGGACGCGGCTCTGGAACGGGCCCGCCGCGAGATGCGTCTCCTGGACGACATTTACAAAACAAGCATCGTCCTGATTACTACTCACTACGTCAACGATGACGAAGACCTGGCTGCGGGCAGTGCCTTCAAGGCTCTGTTCGCTGCCGTGGCCGACAAAGGCTGGCATGAAGTCCGGCTGCTGGACGCCACGGGCGAACCGTACAATGATGAGAATGCTCCGGCGGACGCCTTCGAACGTCGGGCCATTGCCGCTCTGAAAGACGGAAAGGCGGTCTGGGAAGAGGTGGAACAGAAGGACGGGAAGCGTTTCCTGAGAGCCGCCACGGCCATCCCGGTCGTTATGGAAAAATGCATCATGTGTCATGACAACTACCGCGATGTTCCGGAAGGCCAGGCGATCGGAGCGGTCGGTTACCGCATTCCAATCCTGACGGATGACCAGGTTGCCGCGTCCAATCGGGGCAGCGGATCGTAACGGCCGGGGCTGTCCGGCCGACCGAGCGAAGAAACGCTGGTCAGAGCGGAAATCAGCGGCCTGAAGGACCGGAGTGTCGGGAATCGCCGGCGGGCAGCAGTGAGAGGGAGCTTCAGAACGGAAATTCGCGTGCCGTGTTTCCCTGGCTGCTCAGCAGCGATATGATGGAAGATCCTTCCTGACTGCGCCTTTCCTGCTGTCTCCTTTGCTGTTGCCTGCCGTGATTCGCATGCCGCTGCATTCTTTCCGGATTTTCTGCGGGCTGCTGCTGCTGGTCGGTTTCGGCCGGGTGGTTTCTGCTGATGCGGAATCGCTGCCGGAAGCGGAGCGGGTGCTGTTCGAACGGGCGTCGGCCGTGCTGACAGAACACTGCCTGCGCTGTCATTCGGGGGAGTCTCCTGAAAGCGGTCTGAACCTGACGACCCGGGACGGGATTCTGGCCGGAGGCGAACTGGAGGGAGCCGCTTTTGATCCGGAGGACCGTGCGGCCAGCAGTCTGCTGCTGGCCCTCCGCTATGAAACTCTGGAAATGCCGCCAAACGGCCGGCTGGCAGACGCCGACATTCAGGCTGTTGAAAACTGGGCGCAGGCCGGGCTGCCCTGGCCGTCCGACCGTGCGCATCTGGAGTACGAAGCCGAGGAGGGGCCTCCGCCGGTCAACGACCAGACGCGCCGGTTCTGGTCGTTTCAGCCGCTGCGGAACCCGGAAATTCCGCCTGCATCGTGGAGCCACAATCCCATCGATGCCTTCATCGTTCACCGTCTGAAGGAGCACGGTCTGACGCCGTCTGCGCCGGCGGATCCGGCTTCGCTGGTGCGGCGGCTGCATTACGATCTGCTGGGACTGCCTCCGGACCCGGACTTCGTGGATGAGTGGTCAGAACGCCTCCGCGGCGACAGTGGACAGATCCGTCAGGATGAACTGAGCCGTCTGACGGATCGGCTCCTCCAGTCCCCTCATTACGGAGAACACTGGGGGCGGCACTGGCTGGACCTGGTGCGTTACGCCGAAACGAACAGCTATGAACGGGACGGAGCCAAGCCCCACGTGTGGCGTTACCGCGACTACGTGATCCGCGCATTCAATGAAGACCGACCCTACGACCGGTTTCTCATGGAACAACTGGCGGGCGATGAACTGTTTCCGGAATCGGCCGACGGACTGATCGCCACCGGCTACTACCGGCTGGGCCGCTGGGACGACGAACCGGCCGACCGCCTGCTGGCCTTTTATGATGATCTGGACGACATCATCACCACGACCTGCCAGACCATGCTGGGACTGACGGTCAACTGCGCCCGCTGTCACGATCACAAGATCGATCCGATCCCGCAGCGGGATTACTACCGGCTGGCCGCCTTTTTCCGGCAGATCAATCGGTACGGCAGACGCAGCGCCCGCACGGTGGAAGAAGCGTCGGTTCGGGAAGTGGCCCTTCCGGAAGACGACGGAACGCTGGCTGTGCAGCAGCAGGAACATGCCCGCAGACTGGCGGAAACCATTCGCCTCATGGAACAGTTCGAGCAGCAGGTTCTCCCGCTGCTGTCGCCGCCCCGGAAGGAAGACTTTCAGTTCGAAGACAACCGGCTGTCGATTGTCCGGTCGCTGCAGGGCCGGGGACTGACGGAAGCCCAGGTGAGTCACTATGCCGATCTGACCGAACGCCTGAAGGAACTCAACGACAGCCGCCCGACCGGTCTGGCGAAGGTTCTGTGCGTGACGGAGAATGTCCGGACGATTCATCCGACGTTCGTTCTGCAGCGCGGCAGTCCGCATTCGCCGGGTGAAGAAGTTTCTCCCGGTTTTCCTTCGGTTCTGTCTGCAGCCGATCCCGTTCTGCCGCCGATGCCGGCTGACGCGACAACGAGCGGCCGGCGGAGTGTGCTGGCGAAATGGATCGCCTCCCCCGACAACCCGCTCACGGCCCGCGTGATGGTCAATCGCATCTGGCAGTACCATTTCGGCCGCGGGCTGGTCCGTTCCAGCAGCGACTTCGGTTTTCAGGGAACGCCCCCCACTCATCCGGACCTGCTCGACTGGCTGGCCGGGCAGTTCATTCGCAGCGGCTGGTCGGTGAAGGCCCTGCATCGGCTCATTCTGTCCTCCGCCACCTGGCAGATGGCGTCGGCTCCGCGGGCGGAATGTCTGGAAAAGGATCCGGTGAACGATCTGTTCTGGCGATTCGACATGCGCCGGCTGACGGCCGAAGAGATTCGTGATTCGATTCTGTGGGCGTCCGGATCCCTGAACCAGACGAAGATGTTCGGCCCGTCCGTTTACACGGACATTCCGGATGAAGTGAAGGCGGGGCAGTCGCGGCCCGGGTCCGGATGGGGCACGTCGTCTCCGGAAGAACGCAGCCGCCGCAGCATTTACATTCATGTGAAACGGTCGCTTCGCGATCCGCTGCTGGAAAGCTTCGATTTCCCGGATGCCGACCAGACCTGTCCGGTGCGTTTCGAAACCACTCAGCCGACTCAGGCACTGGGCCTGATGAACAGTGCCTTCATCCAGGAACAGGCGGCGGCGTTCGCAGCATGTGTGAATGCCGAATGGACTCGCAGCCAGCAGGTGCGATGGATCCTGTGGCGGGTGATGCAGCGGCAGCCAACGGCCGATCAGGTCGAACGCGGCATCCGGTTTCTGCAGGATCTGGAGCAGCAGGAGGGACTCGGGCCGGAAGATGCGCTGCGGATGTTCTGCCTGCTCGCTCTGAATCTGAATGAATTCATCTATCTGGACTGATTTCTCTGTGGACGGACGCTCATGAAACGATCGGGATTCTGCGGTCGGACGCGCCGCGAGTTTTTGTGGCAGACCGGTGCCGGGTTCACGGCGCTGGGACTGACGAGTCTGCTGGAACAGGACGGGTTCTTCGGTCGGCAGTCCGTCGCAGCAGACGGAATCACCCCCTGGAAGAACCCTCTGGCACCCCGGCCGCCGCACTTCGAACCGAAGGCGAAGCGGGTCATTTTTCTTTACATGTACGGCGGTCCCAGTCATGTGGACACGTTCGATTACAAGCCGGACATGAAAGGGATGGACGGCCGGACCGTCCAGGTGAAGACGTTCGGCCGCGGCGGTCATCGTACGAAAGGGCGGATCGTCGAACCGCGGTGGAGTTTTTCTCAGTACGGGGAGTGCGGAAAGTGGGTCAGCGACCTGTTTCCTCACCTGGCCACCTGTGTGGATGACATCGCGTTTCTGCATTCCATGACGGCCGATTCGCCCATCCATGGTTCGGCCATGCTGATGATGAATTCCGGCCGGATTCTCAGCGGGCACCCGGCTCTGGGATCCTGGGTGAACTGGGGTCTGGGATCCGTGAACGAAAGTCTGCCGGGATTCGTGGTGATGCTGGATCCGCGGGGCGGTCCGATCAGCGGAGCGAAGAACTGGAGCAGCGGATACATGCCGGCCAGTTATCAGGGGACGGTGATGCGGTCCTCCGGAGTCCCGATTCTCGATCTGACCCCGCCGGCGGACCGTTCCGCTTCCGTCCAGCGTCGCCTGCTGGACACACTGCGGGATTATAACGAAGACCACCGGGCCGGTCGTTATGACAACAGCCGCCTGGCTGCGCGGATTGCGTCCTACGAACTGGCCTGGCGGATGCAGTCTGAAGCACCGGAAGCGGTCGATCTGTCGCAGGAAACGTACGAAACTCAGGAATTGTACGGGCTGCATGACGAACGGACGGCCGTGTTCGGACGCCAGTGTCTGCTGGCCCGTCGACTGGTGGAACGGGGCGTGCGTTTTGTGCAGATCTATTCCGGCGGTGCCCACAACGATGACAACTGGGACGCTCACACGGACATGGAGAAAAATCACAATCTGCACGCGGCGGAAACGGATCGGCCCATCGCCGGGCTGCTGAAAGACCTGAAACGCCGATCTCTGCTGGAAGACACGCTCATTGTCTGGGGCGGTGAGTTCGGGCGTCAGCCGACTGCCGAATACGCCCGCGGCACCGGCCGCGACCACAACAGCTACGGATTCACGATGTGGATGGCCGGGGGCGGTGTACGCGGCGGAATCAGCCTGGGAGCGACGGATGAACTGGGCAGTCGGGCCGTGGAAGATGTGCTGCACGTCCGGCACCTGCATGCGACGATTCTGCATCTGCTGGGACTGGATCCGAACCGGCTCACCTACTTTTTCGGCGGCCTGGACAACCGGCTGGTGGGAGTGGAGGGGGCCCAGCCGATCTGGAAAATCCTGGCCTGACCGCTTCCTGGGCTCCGTCGACGGACGGCCCGGCCCGCCGGCAGAAGAGGCAGCCGATACGGCTGCCGAAAGAACCGGCTGCGGGAAGTGAGAGAACCGGAAAGCCGGTTTGACCGCTGTCGGCCGGAGCGATATGCTGCTCCGCTTCGCTTTCTGACCGCCGCAGGGGCGGTCCCGGGGTTTCTGCCGCCCGCTGACCGGCAGTGGTTGAATGCCGACGTTTCTGTCGGTTTTCACACACAATTGTTCTGTCGGCGGCCGGACTGTCGACAAGGAGATCGGCAATGGCTGAGATTGTTGTGAAAGAGATTCTGGATGCGGGAGTCCATTACGGGCACCGTTCCAGCCGCTGGAATCCCAAGATGCGCCCCTACATTTACGGGCGGCGCAATCAGATTCACATCATCGATCTGAAGGAAACGATCCGCGGTCTGATCCGCGCCAAAAAATACCTCATGCGGGTGGCCGCCCAGGGCAGCCTCATTCTGTTCGTGGGGACCAAACGGCAGGCGGCCGCCTGTGTTCAGGAACTGGCCACGGACTGCGGCATGCCGTTCTGCACGGAACGGTGGCTGGGCGGCACACTGACGAACTTCCGCACCGTTCGCAGTCGTCTGAAGCGGCTGGAAGAACTGGAAGCCATGCAGGAATCGGGAGAACTGCAGACGTACAGCAAAAAGATGCAGTCCACGCTCATGCGGGAATACCGCAAGATCTACCGGAACCTGAACGGCATTCGGGACATGAACCGCCTGCCGGAATGTCTGGTCGTGATCGATCCGGGCAAGGAAAAGAACGCGGTTCATGAAGCGCGTCTTCTGGGAATCAAGGTGGTCGCCCTGATCGATACGGATTCCGATCCGGACCTGGTGGATCTGGTGATTCCCGGAAACGACGACAGTCTGCGGTCCATTCGCCTGGTGATGCAGCATCTGTGCGATGCGGTCAAACAGGGGAAATCCCTGCGTCCGGAAGAACCGAAGAAGGCGGATCCTGCAGACGAACCGAAGGCCGTTCCGTCCATCGGCTGAACGTTGCAGCCGGTGAGCCGGGTGCGATTCGGACAGACCGGCATGTATCATGCGGCACCGCGTGCCGGTGCCGTTTATCCGGGCACAGGGTGTTTCCGATTTTCATCGCGGAAGAAACCAGCCGCTCGGAAATCGGTCTCCGAAACGGACCGGCCGGAAACACGCCTGACCGCCTGAATGATGTCTCTCATCCCCCCCCACACGAACACGAAATCCAGCGGAGAAACCCCGATGACTGAAATCACTGCTGCAGCCGTGAAGGCGCTGCGTGAACGAACCGACCTGCCCATGATGGAATGCAAGAAAGCTCTCGTGGAAGCCGAAGGCGATGCCGAACGGGCGGTGGAAATCCTGAGGGCTCAGTTCCGGAAGGTTCAGGACAAACGCGCTCAGAATGCCACGGAAGAAGGCCGCATTTTTCTGCAGATCGCTGACGACGGCAGCGAAGCGGCCATGGTGGAGATCCAGTGCGAATCGGCTCCGGTAGCCACCGGCGAAGCTCTGGCGGAATTCGGAACGGCCCTGGTCACGCAGCTTCTGACCGGTCCTGGAGCGGAAACGCCGGAAGAACTGCTGTCTCAGACACCCGAGGGCGGAGAGAAGCTGCAGACGCAGTATGAAGAGCTGGTCAACAAGATCCGTGAAAAGATCGTCGTCAATCGGGTGATCCGTGTCAGCGGACCGGTCGGTGGATATGTCCACCACGATGGGAAAACGGGCGTTCTGTTCCAGGCGAACGGTTCCGGCGGCGAAGAGATTCTGCGCGATGTGGCGATGCACATCGCTGCTCTGCGTCCTTCCGTGACGCGTCCGGAAGATCTGGATGACAGCATCGTCCAGGCCGAACGGGATCGTCTGACCGAAGAAGCGCGGGCCACCGGCAAGCCGGACAACATCATCGAAAAAATCGTGAACGGCCGCATGAAGAACTTCTACGTGGAAAAAGGCGTTCTGCTGGCCCAGGCATTCGCCAAAGATGACAGCAAAACGGTGGAAAAAGCGCTTTCGGAAGCCGGCCTGGAAGCGACGGGATTCTGCCGCTGGCAGGTGGGCGGCGAAGCAGCAGGTTCCTGACCGGCGGGGACCGGCGGCGGACGCTTCCGGCGCCGGTCTGTCCGGAAACCATCACTTCTGTCACAGTGGGATGCAGCACCGATGTCCGACGAGAAAACAGCCGCACCGGCGTGGAAGCGTGTGCTGCTGAAAATCAGCGGGGAATGTTTCTGCCGTGAGGGAGAATCGGGCATCAGCATGTCCGAAGTCACGGACATGGCGGAACAGATTCGCGATGCCAGGCAGACGGGCGTGGAACTGGCGATCGTCTGCGGCGGAGGCAACATCCTGCGGGGTCGCGACTTTTCCGAATCGAGCAGCACGATCGTCCCCGCGACGGCTCACTACATGGGCATGCTGGCCACGGTCATCAACGCTCTGGCTTTACAGGACGCCCTGGAAAAGGCGGGTGTGGCCACGCGTGTCCAGAGCGCCATTCGGATGGAAGGCGTGGCGGAACCGTTTATTCGCCGCCGCTGCATTCGGCATCTGGAAAAAGGCCGCGTGGTGATTCTGGCGGCCGGAACGGGCAGTCCGTTCGTTACGACCGATACCGCGGCTGCTCTGCGGGCCCGGGAGATCGATGCGAGCGTGGTGCTGAAGGCCACCAAGGTCGACGGCGTGTTTTCGGAAGACCCGCTGAAAAACCCTCATGCCATTCGCTACACGGAAATCAGCTACCGTGAAGTGCTCAGTCAGAACCTGCAGGTCATGGATGCTCAGGCCTTCCATCACTGTATGGAACACCGGCTGCCGATTGTGATTTTCAATTACCGCCGGCCGGGCAACATCGGACGAGCCATCGCCGGGGAATCCATCGGAACCCGGGTGACGGCCAACGGAACATCCTGACTGGCCCGCTGCCGCCGAACATCGGAAGCCGGAACCTTCAGGCAGAGTCCGGCCGTCGGACGGATGATTCCCGATGCCGGCTTTCCTGAGCGAAGGCTGACGCGATCGGTTTCAGCGTTCTCTTTTTTGACACACGGTCCGCAGGCCATCACACTGAACGGCCGTTTTCCGATCGGGTGCGTTTTTTTGTGAGGTGCATGATGAAACGGATCGTTCCGGTCTGTGTCCTGTCTGCTGCGGTTCTGACGGTTGTTGCCGGCGCCGTTCATCGTGATGGATCGGTCACGTTTTCCGATCCCGTGATGGATCTGGGGGTGGTCGTCAGCGATCTGGACGCGGCCATCGCGTTTTACACTCAGGTTGTGGGTCTGCAGAAAACGGGTGGTTTCACGGTGGGACCGGAATTCTGTTCGGCAGCCGGTCTGACCAGCGGGCACGCTCTGAACATCACGATTCTTACACCGAACGGCGACCCTCAGGCAACGCAGCTCAAACTGATGTCCGTGCCGGAAGCGGGCAGCCGGCCGGCGGACAACAGATGGGTGCCTTCTCAGCTCGGGTTCCGCTATCTGACCTTCTTCGTCGACGATCTCAGCGCCGCTCAGGACCGCATTCGGCAGCACGGCGCCGTTCTGGCTTCGTCGTCTCCCGTTCCGCTGGGAGACGGCCGCAGTCTCATTCTGGTCCGTGACCCCGACGGGAACCTCGTGGAAATCATCGGCCGGACATCCGACCGGAACGGAAACGACTGACCGGGAGGCGGCCTGTTCCCGTCAGCGAACACGCACATCGAAGGCGATCATTCCGACGGCGCCGGCCGGCAGAGGATCATCCAGAACGAACGTGATGATCTGGCTGCCTTCTCCGTTCGGTTCGGTCAGCACGTCACCGGCCCGGCTGGTTTCCACGGTTTCGGGAAGAAACTGCAGCCGCGGCGTCAGGTTGTCCACGATGCGGACATCGTGCAGGTCGTAATCGCCTGTGTTGATGAAGCGAATCGTGAAGCGAATGATGTCCCCCGTTTCGGCCGTCCGGCGATCAGCCAGTTTGACGATGTGAATGTGGCTCTTTCGTGCCCGCTGATCTTCCAGACCGATCGATGCCTGCGGTGTGAACCGCGCCTGCACTTCCGTGGCCTGTGACGTGGACGCAGACAGGACCGGATACAGATCGCGCGTCCACAAAGCTGCACTGGCCAGAGAATGGTGATAGCCGGCTCCATGCTGACGTTCGAAGGTCTGCTGAGCGAGGCTGGATTCGGTCTGCATTCCCTGGTCGACCTTGCGGTTCTGTTCGGCGCGGGTCGTCTGATCGGACTGCCCGTGCTGCAGCCGCCGCTGAGCGCCGTCCGCACGGCGGCGGGCGGCGACCGCCGACATCTGATCGCGGCTGACAGTCTGAATCAGCCTGTCGTGTCGCTGCATGCTGTCGGCTCCGGTGACATCTTCTGCCCGGAAAAGCTGCTGCACCTGCACGTCGGCTCCGAGTGATTCCACCACCTGGACGGAACCGAACCGCGGCGCATAGATGACAGCGCGGCTGGAGGCCCGGACATGGGACTGCCCGCTGTGGTCCCTGTATTCGGCGATGGTGTCTTCCGTATCGAAACCCAGTCGCTGTCGGCCGAAGTAATGCACCGGCAGCTTCCGGTCTCCCCCGTCCGCCAGATATTCATCCGGATAGACGGCGGCAGCGGACAGCGGACCCGGCCCGGCCGGCAGGCGTTCTTCTGCCGGAGTGAAAACCGCTGTCACTCGCGGCGCATCGAGGCCGGTCGGGCCCCGGCCGTCCCGTCCGGGCTGCGTTTTCGAAAACGGCAGCCCGATGGGCGCTGTCTGTCGGAATTCTCGTTCTGCATTCCGGCCGCTTCGTGTCTCTGAAGACAGCGACAAGAAGCCGGGAACCGGTAAGTCGGCTCCCGGTGTGGATTGTGCTGTCTGTCCCGGGGAAACCGGAGATGACGGAGAGGGGTCTCCGGGAACCGGGAATGCGGCGCAGCCACACAGCAGAATCAGCACGGCCGCCGCCGTGCCGCATTCCTGCAGCGGCCTGCGGGTCCGGAAGACGGAAACCCGATACGGTTGGTCGAACGGCATCGTCAGCGGATTCCTGTTGTGCGGGCGGAAAGGCCGTCGGGTGCTGCTGTGGGTGACGGACGTTCACGCACCTCGACCGAACCGCCGGTTCCGTAGAAGAAAGAGGACGTTCCCGCCGGTCCCGGAGCCCGGTTGCCCAGACGAATGATGATCATGGGACGTCCCAGCTGATCGGCCCGCTGCAGAACATTGTCGGCCGGAGCGACTTCCTGGGGCAGTTCGCGGTGCAGCGGATCGAGTTCCTGGGCGGTTTCGGGATCTTCCAGGTAGATCACGCGCGTCACGAGATTTCCGGCCAGCGCTTCCTGGATATCCGTTCGGGAAAAGGGAACGGGAACCGGAAACCGATCGGCCTGTCCGGGCGGCGGGTGCAGACGGTCCAGCACTTCCACGGTCGGGTACAGTTCCACGCCCGGAAATTCGTTCATGTCTGTCAGACACAGGCGGTACGTGTGTCCTGGATTCAGAGCGAACAGCCGGGAAGAATCGGCGGAGGCGACCGGTTCCGGTCCGTGGGAGTACACGGTCACGCGGGCTCCTCCGGCCACGTCGATGGACACCGGCTGCAGCCAGGGATCCGGCTGTCCGCGAATGTGCTGCAGCCACGCGGCGGTGTGCCCCGGCGGCGTGCGCTGGCTGAGCGGGTGGTAGTAATCCGCGTTCTGCGCCGTGGCCGCTGAACCGCCGCAGGCCGTCAGAATCAGCAGCAGAACCTGCAGAGGACGTTCAACCATCGGTGTGTGCATTCCTGACTGAAAAAAGGGCGACCGGAAATTTCCCGAGACGCCCCTCCCGAATGTCGTTTGCGTTCGTCGGCAGACCGGCTGTGCATCAGGAGCGGCGCCGGCCGGCAGCCGGATGCGACAGTTCGCCCGGCTGATGGACCGGGTGGTCTTCTTCGTACTGGATGTGGCGCACCGGTTCCGGAATGTTCAGGCCGGGACGGTGTTTCACGTCGATGAGCAGGTGATCGACCGGTTCCGGAATGGAGTCATCAGAACGGTTGCGAATCGTGTGGGACTTCAGACCGGCCGGTCCGCCGTAGGGCAGATGCGGCGGTCCCGCCAGGCCGATGGGCGTGGCTGTCATGGGCATTCCCCACGGCGGCGTCGGTCCCATTCCGGCGACCGGCGCAATGGGCTGCCCCGGAACCCCGCCACCGGCGGCGATCATGGTTCCTGGAACTCCGTGAATATCGGCCGGCAGCATGGCGATCGGCATGGGCGGAACGAACCGGGCATTCGGCCCGCTGCCGGAAACGACCTGATGAGACACCGGCTGGACGGTTCCGTCGGGACCGACAGCGGTCGTGGGCATCTGCAGATTCTTGTTTCCGAATCGCAGAATGACCATGATCGTTCCCATCCGTTCGGCCTGCTGAACCGGATCGATTCCAGGATCGAGCTGGGTGGAAATGAGTGTTTCCACACCGGCGATGGCACGCGCCTGATGTTTCGGATCGGGCAGATAGATGACCTTGGTCACCATGTTGTTATGCACCACGTGTTCCAGGTCGTTGACGGTGATTTCGACCGGCACCACGCTGTGTTCCAGATACTCCCGTGTGGACGGGTCCACACCGCGGACTTCCAGAGTCGGATAGAGCTGCAGGTCTTCGAATCCTTCTGCGGGGAAACCGGAGAATTTCAGCTGGTACACCGCATTCTGGGGGAAATCGAAACTGTTGCCCGAATACATCTGTTCATCCGCCCAGCCATCGGCCGTTTTCCAGCCAATGATCATTCCCGGCTGACCGGTGAATTTGACCTGTGTTGTCTGAGCGGCCGCCGGGAGACCGGCAGCCGATGACTGCCAGGCAACCATCCCCATGACGCCAGGCCCTGGTCCATCGACCATCGGACCGGGCCGTGACAGCATGGCGGCCGGAGGATTCACGTATTCTTTGGGCTTCAGCACGCTGGTTCCTGCGTGATCCAGCCCGGCACACCCGACGGAAATCAGCGTCAGGGCACCCAAAGCCATTAAACCGAACCTCATTGGAACCCCTTCCCTGACGAGTTGACTGTTCGCACCAACGTTCACGGGTCTGCCTACCGTAGTGAATTCTGAGAAGCCTGTTTCGTCCGCCGGCGTTTCCGGCCAACGTTTGCTGTCGACCGCAGAACCCCGCCGCGGATAGAATCCGGCCGGTCCCGGGCCTCCCGGCCCGACGGCTCCGACAGAGAGCGACCTGTCAGTCTTCTTCGGGTAAGAACGACCTGATTCTTTCGCAAAACCGATACTTTCAGAACATGAAGCACAATCCCCACATTTTCCCGTTCCGCCTGTTCGTCTGTACTGCGGCAGGAACTGCCGCTTTGATGACGGCTTTGGGAGCGTTGTTTTCATTGGGGGCGCTGTCTTCCGCATCCGCTCAGGAAGAATCCTCCACATCCGCTTCGTCACCGCGGATCCTCCCCGATGTCCAGGCGGAAAGCGTTCTCACAGAAGTGCGGAACCGTCTGGACGGAATTCCGTTTCTGTCGTGCCGTCTGAGCGAAACGGTCCATCTGTCGAACCTGCGGTTTTATGCCCGCGGTCACTACAGCCAGGCGAATGGCAATCGGGTGCGGCTGGATTTCGAGATTTATCCGGTGCGGCATGTGCGGAAGTCCGATCAGGCCCTGCTGGCTCTGGATGGCCCGGAAGAAGACACGGGACGGCAGAAGCCGACCGGATCGCTGCAGCAGGTCAGCAACGGCAGGACGCTGTGGACACTGTGGCAAAACGGTGATTCCCGGCGACTGACGCGGCGCAGCATCCGGCAGATTCTGGCTGCAGCGGATGAAGCCGAGTCGTTCGATGTGCAGCAGATGCTGGAAGATCTGGGCGTCGGCGGCCTCCAGGCGCTGCTGGCCCGTCTGCAGGTCGGCATGGAATTCGGCCGGGTGCGCGAACAGACGGTCGGCGACACCCGGCTGCTGGTTCTCACCGGCCGCTGGACCGCGGAATCTCTGAAAGACTACTTCCGGGTGGAAAAAGCCGGGACCGCTCTGCCCGGATGGGTGCCTGATTACGTGCGAATCTATGTGGATGCCGATGCCAGACTGCCGCGCCGCATCCAGTACCTCAAGCAGCACCCGAACCCGAAACTGTCTCAGGTGCGCCCTCTGGTGACTCTGGATTTCCGCAGCATTTCCATCCGTTCCGAAGCGGATGACAGCGTCTTCGAATTCCAGGCTCCCGACGGCCTCCCGGAACTGGACGTCACCGAAAAAACGATCGAAGCCATCCGGAAGGCGGCCGGTGCGACCGGACCGGGTGAGCCGACCGGTTCGGGCGAATCGGATTCCGGTTCCGAAGCGTCGGCGGACTGACAGAACGACAGTCGCTGCACGGACCGGCAGCCGGTATCGGGATCATCCTGCCGTTGTTCAGGGACCGCATCGCTGCCGTTTCATCCGGCTGTGTTCGGAAATGCGAACTTCCGTTGCAACGGACACCGGGACAGCGACAATAGGATTCTTTGATCCATGTCGTTCGCAGGCTGTGTCGACGCTGTCGTTTCGGAGCCGTCGTGTGGTTTCCCAGTCGCTGCCCAATCAGTATCTGGCCGATCCCGATGTCCAGCTCATGCTGCGTGTGGCCGCCGATGATCACGAAGCGTTCGAAGAACTGGTCGAACGCTACCAGGACCGGCTCATCGGTTTTTTCTATCACCTGCTGGGAGATCGCAGCCTGTCGGAAGACCTCGCACAGGACGCATTTCTGCGTGTGTATCGGGCGCGGGAACGCTATCAGGCCAAAGCCCGGTTTTCCACATGGCTGTTTCGCATCGCCCACAACCTGGCGCGCAATCACCTTCGAGGAATGGCTCGACGACGCCGGGAAGTCTCGCTGGCACCGCCGACAAATGACTCTCAGGCGATGCCGCAGCAGCAGTTTCTGGCCGATCGTTCCGCCCTGATGCCGACCCGCATCTTCGCGTCGAAGGAAGTCCAGGCACGGGTCCAGGCGGCACTGAACGGACTGGGAGAACGCCAGAAAATGGCCGTGCTGCTTCACAAATTCGAAGGAATGAGTTACGAGGATATCGGCCGCGTGATGGGGCTGAACGCTGTGGCCGTGAAATCGCTGCTGGCTCGGGCCCGCGGCAAGCTCAAAGACGCCCTCGAAAAATACGCCTGAACTGATTCAGTCCGGCTTCAGTGAACGTCATGGCAGATGAACAGGGATCCGAAAATCGCGTGTCGATCGGTTTCGACCTGGGCGGCACCAAGATGCTGGCGGTCGTGTACGACAGCGAGTTCCGGGAACTGGGCCGCAAACGCCGAAAGACCCGGGAAAAAGGCAGCGGTCGGGTCTCCATCGAACGTCTGGTGGACACGATTCATCAGGCCCTGGAGAACGCGGGGCGCGCTGTCAGCGATCTCGATGCCGTGGGAGCCGGAGTTCCCGGGCCGGTGGACATGGAGCGCGGCGTCATTCTGGAAGCTCCCAACCTGGGCTGGCAGAACCTGGAACTGCGCGACGCGCTGAGCGAAGCGTTCGGCTGCCCGGTTGCCGTCTGCAACGATGTCGATGCGGGGGTTTTCGGAGAATACTCACGGGGAGCCGCACAGGGGTGCCGCTGCGTACTGGGGGTGTTCCCGGGAACCGGCGTGGGCGGCGGCTGCGTGTATGAAGGCCGGATTTTTCGTGGTTCGAGAACATCCTGTATGGAAGTCGGTTTTCTGCAGATGGCCACGGAAGGCCCGGCGGCCGGTCTGGGCCCTGTGGGAACACTGGAAGCTCTGGGCAGCCGTCTGATGATCGCCGGGGAAGCCGCCCGGGCGGTGTGTCGTGGTCGGGCACCGGCTCTGGCCAAAGAAACCGGTGCGGATCTGTCTCGGATTCGCAGCGGAGTTCTGGCCCGATCCATTGCCGCCGGCGATGCAGAAATCGAAAAGATCGTTCGCCGGGCCGCCCGGCAGATCGGCCGCGGAATCGGGTCGCTGGTCAATGTGCTGGCGCCGGATGTTGTCGTGATCGGCGGCGGTCTGGTGGAAGCGATGCCGGAACTGTATCTGGAAGAAACCCGCATCGGAGCAGAACGGAATGTGCTGCCGTCACTGAAGGATCTGTTCGAAATTCGGGTGGCGGAACTGGGCGACTATGCGACAGCAGTGGGAGCGGCCGCCTGGGGACGTCGATGCGCGGAACAGGCGGACGCATGACGAACCGGACAGCTTCTGTCCGACGGGGTCGGCATGCCGGACAGATTCTGCAGAGCAGACCGACAGCATGCCGCGTTCGGCCGGCGTGTCTGGATGCGTCTATTCGGTCGCTGCCGGGTTCCCGTCGATCTTCTCCAGGGAATCGAAGTAGCTCTTGATTCCGTCCACATAGCCTGGCGGGATGTCTTCGGCTTCGATCGCCGACTGGACGCCGGCCTGCAGAGACTCCACACCGGCCTGGTATTCTCTCATCGCGTCCGGATCGAGTTCCGAGTTGTCGGCGTATTCCTTCGTGCGAATGGACAGCAGGATTTTTCCGGCTTTGAGGTGCGTGCGCGATTTCTCATCCTTGTAACCTTCCGGACCGGCATCGTCGTATTCAGCCAGTTTTCCTCCACCGCTTCCCTGGTTGCCACCGCCGCCGCCGAAACCGTCGCCCATCATCTGAGCATACATTTCGGCGTAGTCCGCCAGCGTTTCGCAGCCTTCCAGTTTTTCTCCGTCGAGCTGTCCGGCGGTGTTCAGACGCTGAGCCATCTGGATGGTTCTCAGAGCATCTTCAATCCGCTTCAGATCCTTCGCCGAACGCGCCAGCTGTTCCAGTTCCGCCTGGGCCAGTTCCAGCGATTCTTTCAGGGCCTGCATGGCTTCCGGCGTCATTGTCTCAGAGGATTCATCGCGCCCCGGGCGGACTGTTTCCAGAGCTTTCAGTGCGCTGCGCAGCGCACTGGTCAGCTCCTTCGATGCGGCCTGATCGGACGCGAACTTTTTCAGGTCCTGGATCTGGCGTCGGAGGCGGCCGGCCAGTTTGCGGCGTTCTTCCGGATCAGAAGCTTCCATCAGGGCCTGCATGGTGC
>WFTL01000045.1 GCA_015485495.1 Planctomycetaceae bacterium | reverse complement strand
GCATTTTCGGGTCGTGGCGATCGACCAGCGCGGCTACAACCGCAGCGATCAGCCGGACGGTGCGGACAACTACACGATCGAGCGGCTGACGGGCGATCTGAAGGCCGTGGTCCGGCACTTCGGAGACGAACCGGCGGTCATCATCGGACACGACTGGGGAGGCATGGTGGTCTGGCAGTTCGCCATGACCTGCCCCGAACTGACAGATCGCCTGGTCGTACTCAACCTGCCTCACCCGGCCGGGTTTTTGAGAGAGCTGGCGGAGAATCCGGCGCAGCAGGCTGCTTCGGAATATGCCCGGAATTTCCGCCGCCCGGATGCCTGGAAAACGCTGACGGCTCCGGCACTGGCCTTCTGGGTCACCGATGCCGATGCGCGTTCGAAATACATCGAAGCCTTCGAACGTTCGTCTTTCGAAGCAATGCTGAACTATTACGTCGCCAATTTCCCCGATCCGCCGCCCGATCCCGCGACCATTCCGATTTCTCGAATCATGTGCCCGGTTCTGGTCATCCACGGAATGAACGATCCGGCCATTCTTCCGGCCGGTCACAATTCCACGTGGGACCACGTGGACAACGATGTCACTCTTGTGATGATCCGAAAGGCAGGGCATTTCGTCCAGCAGGATGCCGCCGACAAAGTGACACGCACCATCGACCACTGGCTGCGCCGCGATCAGATCGACTGAAACGACCGAATCGACGCTCACACCGCATGCGCCCGTCGATTCCTGAAAGTTCCGGCTTCGATGACTTGCGGTCGGAATGCGATGGGGACATGCTGCCTGCGTGCGTGCCGGAGCGTCGGAGTTGGTTCAGACCCCGTTTTCGTGGAATTCATGCTATGCCGAAGAGCGCCAGGCTGCTGCTGCAGTTGTCGTACGTTCTGCTTCCGGCCGGCGGACTGATCCTGCAGACATCCGGCTGCAGTCGACCGGAGTCCGTCGTGGCCCCGCTTCCTCCGCCGGAAGTTCTGGTGACGACTCCGAAGCAGATGGACCTTCCTCGATTTCTCGAGTTCACCGGACGGACGGAAGCCATTGAAGCGGTCGAACTGCGGGCCCGCGTGGCGGGGTATCTGACGGCCGTTCATTTCCGTGAAGGTGAAGATGTTGAAGCCGGAGACATCCTGTTCGAAATCGATCCGCGTCCCTACGAGGCGGCTCTGAAGGCGGCAGAAGCACAGCTTGCCAGTGCCGAGGCCGAACTGAAAAAAGCGCAGACAGACGTGGCCCGTGACCGGCGGGCATTCGAAAAAGAAGCCATCAGCGCGCAGCAGCTCGATACCTCCATCGCTCTGGAAGGCATCGCAGCCGCGGCAGTGGAAGCGGCACGGGCAGCCATCGACCGTGCGAAGCTGGATCTGGAATTCACGAAAGTGGTGTCGCCCGTCAGCGGCCGCGCCGGCCGGGCGATGGTGACACGGGGCAACCTGGTTTCTTCCGGCGAAACCAGTTCGCCTCTGACGACGATTTACAGCGTCAGCCCGATCCGTGTGGCCTTCGACGTGGACGAACGGGCCCTGCTGAAAATCCAGAGGCAGATGATGCAGCAGCGGGCGGAAGACGCATCCCGGAAACCGGAAACCGAATCGCAGGATGACGACCGCAGCGAATCGCCGCGGGAGGCCGGCGAATCGCTGGAAGAATCCCGGATCCCGGTTTTTGTCCGGCTGGCCGATGAACAGGACTTCGTTCATGAAGGACGTGTGGAATTCGCAGACAACCGGATCGATCCCGACACAGGGACGATCCGGGTGTGGGCCCGGTTCGCCAACGAGGACAGGCTGCTGCATCCGGGTATGTTCGTTCGAGTGCGGCTCCCGGTCAGCGATGTTCAGACCCGGCTGCTCATTCCGGAACGCGCCATCGGGACGGATCAGGGGCGTCGGTTCGTGATCGTGGTGCACGAAGACAATTCGACGGAGCGCCGCGATGTGCAGCCCGGACCGCGGCACACGGACGGACTGCGGATCATCGATGAAGGGCTGAAGCCGACGGACCGTGTGATCACAGAAGGCGTCCAGCGTGTGCGGCCTCCGGCTCCGGTGCAGCCGGTCGACGCCTCGTCACCGTCCGGCGACGGCGAACCGGAATCCTGACAGGCGGATCGCATGTTTTCTCACTTTTTCATAGACCGCCCGATTTTCGCCACGGTGCTGTCGATTGTCATCGTGATCGTGGGAGCCGTTGCTCTGATCACGCTGCCGGTCGCCCAGTATCCCGATGTCACGCCGCCGGTCGTTCAGGTGACGGCCAGTTATCCGGGAGCCAGCGCTCAGGTGGTGGCCGATACCGTGGCCGCGCCCATCGAGCAGGAAATCAACGGCGTGGAAAACATGCTGTACATGTCGTCCCGCTGCACGAACGACGGCCAGCTCACTCTGGACGTGACATTCGCTCTGGGCACGGACCTGGACATGGCTCAGGTGTTCGTGCAGAACCGCGTGGCCATCGCTCTGTCGAAACTGCCGGAAGAAGTGACCCGGCAGGGCGTGGTGACGAAGAAAAAGTCCCCCAGCATTCTGCTGTGTGTGAATCTGATTTCACCGGACGGGACGTTCGACCAGCTTTATCTGAGCAATTACGCCACGATTCAGATCAAAGACGCTCTGTCCCGACTGGACGGCGTGGGGGATGTGTCGTTTCTGGGAGCCCGCGACTACAGCATGCGGGTCTGGCTGGATCCGGATGTCCTGGCGTCTCTGGGGATGACGGCCGGAGACGTCATGGCGGCTCTGAAAGAACAGAACGTTCAGGTCGCCGCCGGACGTCTGGGACAGCCGCCGACTTCCGAAGACCTCGACTTTCAGCTCACACTGAACACTCAGGGTCGTCTGCTGACCGCCGAAGAATTCGGCCGCATCGTCGTCCGTGTGGGAGAAGGCGGGCGGATGACACGGCTGCGCGACATCGCCCGCATCGAACTGGGTGCCAGAAACTACGATGTCAGCAGTCTGCTGGACGGGCTGCCGTCGATCACTCTGGGCGTGTTTCAGCTTCCCGGTGCAAACGCTCTGGAAACCGCACAGCGCGTGTACGACACCATGGACCGTCTGGCCGAATCGTTTCCGAAAGGAATGGAATACCGCATCGTATACGACACGACCGTGTTCGTGGACGAATCGATTCAGGACGTCATCAAAACACTGTTCGAAGCACTCGTTCTGGTGTTCATCGTGGTGCTCGTGTTTCTGCAGAGCTGGCGGGCGACCATCATTCCCATGGTGGCCGTGCCGGTCTCGCTGGTGGGAACATTCGCCGCCATGGGACTGCTGGGATTCTCGCTCAACAATCTGTCTCTGTTCGGTCTGGTCCTGGCAATCGGTGTCGTCGTGGACGATGCGATCGTGATCGTGGAGGCGGTCGAAAGCTATCTGGCGGAAGGCATGTCCCGAAAGGAGGCAGCCAGAAGGGCCATGACGGAACTGACCGGTCCGGTGATCGCCACATCGCTGGTGCTGCTGGCCGTGTTCGTTCCGACGGCCTTCATGGCGGGAATCAGCGGACAGTTCTATCGCCAGTTCGCTCTGACAATCGCCGCATCGGTGGCGATTTCCGCATTCAACGCACTGACGCTCAGCCCCGCCCTGTGCGCGGTCATGCTGCGCCCCCGGGATGCCAAAAAGGATCCCCTGGAATGGCTCATGAGCGTGACTCTGGGATGGTTCTTCCGGCTGTTCAACCAGGCCATGGACGGAACGCGCAGCGGCTATGTGTGGTGCGTGAAGTCGGTGGTGCGGCTGAGCGCCGTGGCGCTGCTGATTTACGGCGGCCTGCTGGGGCTGACGTGGTACGGATTCGCCACGGTTCCCCAGGGATTCATTCCGCAGCAGGACAAAGGCTACCTCATCGTGAACGCTCAGCTTCCGGATGGAGCCAGTCTGCAGCGGGCCGAAGCGGTCGTGAACCGCATGACGGAAATCGCCCGCGATGTTCCCGGCGTGGCGCACACGATCGGCCTGCCCGGATATTCGGTGCTGACCAGCACCAACATTTCGAATACCGGCGGCATGTTCGTCACACTCACGCCGTTCGAAGAACGGAAACATGATCCGAATCTGTATGCCGATGCGATTGCCGCGCGCCTGCAGCGGGAATTCCGCCGCATTCTGGACGCTCAGATCGTGGCCTTCGGGGCGCCGCCGGTGGACGGTCTGGGAACCACCGGCGGGTTCAAACTGCAGGTTCAGGACCGGACCAACGCCGGACTGGAATCCCTGCAGGGAGCGGTCGACCGCATGATCCGTCAGGGCATGGCCCAGCCGCAGCTGACCAGGCTGTTTTCCAGCTTCAGCGTCAATCAGCCTCAGCTCTATCTGGAAATCGACCGCGAAAAGGCCAAGTCGCAGGGCATCGCTCTGAACGATCTGTTCACGACCCTGCAGGTGTACCTGGGCTCCGGGTATGCCAACGACTTCACCCGCTTCGGGCGCAACTGGCAGGTCAATGTCCAGGCCGAATCGCCGTTCCGCGACGACCCGGAAGACGTCGGCCGGCTGAAAGTGCGCAATGCGGCCGGTCAGATGGTGCCCCTGGCATCGCTCATCGACATCCGCGATGTGACCGGCCCGGCGATCGTCAATCGTTATAACCTGTATCCATCCGCGGACATCAGTGGAGGCACCGCGCCGGGAATCAGTTCCGGAGAAGCCATCGAACTGATGGAAGAACTGGCCCGGCAGGAACTGCCCCCGGGCATGGGATACGAATGGACCGAACTGACGCTGCAGCAGATCCTCGCTTCGGAAGACCTCATCACGAAACTCGTCTTTCCCCTGGCGGTCGTTTTCGTGTTTCTCGTTCTGGCCGCTCAGTACGAAAGCTGGTCTCTGCCGCTGGCCGTGATTCTCATTGTGCCCATGTGTCTTCTGTGTTCGATCGCGGGAGTCATGATGGCCGGGCAGGACAGCAACATCTTCACTCAGATCGGTCAGGTTCTGCTCGTGGGACTGTCGGCCAAGAACGCCATTCTCATTGTGGAATTCGCCCGCGAAAAACAGAACGGCGGCATGAGTCGATTCGATGCCGTGGTGGATGCCTGCCGGCAGCGGCTGCGGCCGATTCTGATGACGGCGTTTTCTTCCGTGCTCGGGTTTCTGCCGCTGGTGCTGGCGACAGGAGCCGGAGCGGAAATGCGTGTGGCTCTGGGGGTCTGCGTGGTGGCCGGCCTGGTCGGAGTGACCGCATTCGGGCTGTTTCTCACCCCCGTGTTCTACAACACCATCATCGCCCTGGCGGGAATGCGGACGGATCCGGCTGAGTCTGCCCCGTCGAGCGACAGTGGCCCGTCGGCATGATTTCTTCCGAGAAGAACGCCGCTGTGTCCGGAAAAACGCGGCCGTTTCGGCTGCGGGTGCAGAACGTCCGGTTCACTCAGCTTCTGATCATGCTCGCCCTGCTTCTGATCACGGCTCCCGCGGCCGCTCAGATCGACAGCCGGTTCAGCCGCGGACTGGCTTCCTGGATGATGGGAGCGGTTCTCACTTTCGTTCTGATTTCCGCAGCCGTGGCTGTCAGCAGCACGCCGCGGGAAACCCGCGTGGCCGTTCTGCTGGCCGGCCTGTGTCTGGTCATGATGCTGCCGGCGCGGCTGATGCAGCGGGGCTGGCTGGAACAGATGGAAGCGGCCGTCCTGACCGCGTTTCTCACCTACGTGCTGTGCCTGGTGATCCGCGCGCTGTTTCGCGTGCGGCAGGTGTCCTGGGACGTTATCGCCGCATCCCTGTGCGGTTATCTGCTGCTGGGCATCATTTTCGCCATCCTGTATTCCTTCCTGCTGGCTGTCGATCCGCAGGCCGTCGTGGATTCCCGTCAGGACGGAACCACGCCGGCCGCCCTTCACTTCGGCGATCAGCGAACGTCGGCTGTGCTGTACTTCAGTTTCGTCACACTGACGACGCTGGGTTACGGGGATCTCACACCCGTTTCCGACACGGCCCGCATGATCACGGCGACGGAGGCCGTCATGGGGCAGTTGTATCTGGTCGTGCTGGTGGCCCGTCTGGTGGGACTGCACGTTGC
>WFTL01000044.1 GCA_015485495.1 Planctomycetaceae bacterium | reverse complement strand
GGACGACGCGGCCCCCGGCCGCTCCTTCCGCCGCTAACCTGCGGCGGCCCCATTGAAGCTCTACCGGACGGTAGAATCGATTGTGTTGTCGAATTGCCTTCCGCCGCTAACCAGCGGCGGCCCCATTGAAGCTGGTCATGAGTCTGTCTCCGCGAACCAGGATCTGCCGCCTTCCGCCGCTAACCAGCGGCGGCCCCATTGAAGCCGGATGGTACGAAATGACCATCATTGCAGCCCGCCCCCTTCCGCCGCTAACCAGCGGCGGCCCCATTGAAGCAACTCACACGAAACGGTTGCCCGCGTTGAGTTCGACGAAACCGTTGTTTTTCCAGCCGGACTGGTCAATGATGCCTGTCACCAGTGACCGTTCCGGGAATCCTGCAGTGGGCGAATGCCGGCGGCGTGTCCTGATCTTCCGGCGATGCAGGCAGTCCGTCAGCAGTCACGACCGGAGAAACGGGCAGGGCGGTGGCTGTGGGATGCGTTTGATCCAGCAGGGGGGGGCAATGACAGGCACCTACAGGCTCCAGCGAACTGAACCGCCGACACCGGACCTGCGGCAGTCGTTTTCTGAAGAACATCCGGCCGGTCGTCTGGTGTCTCTGGACGCGTTTCGCGGATTCATCATGATCGTCCTGGCGGCCCACGGGTTCGGCTTCGCGTCATTTTCGAATCTGCCCCGGGAGGCTCCGGCGTGGAACGTGGCCGATTACGAAGTCTGGCAGGCGATCGGACAGCAGTTTCGGCATGCGGTCTGGATCACCGTCGACGATCGGTTTCGTGTCGCCTTCTGGGATCTCATTCAGCCGGCCTTCATGTTCATGGTCGGTGTGGCCATGCCGTTTTCCTACCGTCGGCGCGCTGCGTTCGGCGAAACCGCAGGGGCCCGGATGCGGCACGCGGCCGTCCGCGCCGTTGTGCTCGTGCTGCTGGGCGTGTTTCTGTATTCGCTGTCGCACAGGCGAACAAACTGGATCTTTCCCAACGTGCTGGCTCAGATTGGACTGGGCTACTTTTTCGTCTACCTGCTGCATTCCCGCGGCCGCAACGTTCAGATCGCTGCAATCGCCGCAATTCTGACGGGGTACTGGGCCTTCTTCTATTTTCAGCCGCCGCCGGAAAACTACGACTACGAAGCTGTGGGAGCCCGTGCTGACCGAGGCGAAGTTCTGACCGGCTGGCAGGCGCCCTGGTCGAAGAACGCGAACGCCGCCTTTCGATTCGACCAGTGGTTCCTGCCTCTGCTGCGGACGCCGCAGCAGGCCGACCGGGCCCCGGCGACCGACAGCAGCGATCGGTCCGGAGCAGACTCAGAAACCGGCCTCCGCGCTGCGATCCCTCAGCAGCGGTCGATGTCCTGGCTGCGTCGCTGGTTTTTCAGCAATCCGGAACCATGGACATACAACCGCGGCGGCTACACGACGCTGAATTTCATCCCATCCATGGCCACCATGCTTCTGGGCGTGCTGTGCGGACAGCTTCTGCTTTCCCGGGAACGCGCTCTCTACATTCTGTTCACTCTTTTTGTCGGCGGAGCGCTGTGTCTGGGGCTGGGCATTGCGACGCACCTGACGGTGTGTCCGGCCATCAAACGCATCTGGACGCCGTCATGGGCACTGTACAGCGGTGGCTGTGTGATCTGGATGCTGGGACTGTTCTACCTGCTGTTCGATGTGCTGCCCCTGAAATGGTTCAGCCGTCCGCTTCAGGTCGTGGGAATCAATTCCCTGGCCGTGTATCTCATGGGAGAACTCCTGCATTCCTGGACAGCAGACAAGGTGGTCCGCATCCACCTGACGGGCATTCTGGAAACCCTGTTCGGGGCGGATGCGCTTCAGGATGATCACTTTGGACGGATCATTTTTCCATGCGCGACTGCCGGCGTGTTCTGGCTGTTGTGCGTGTGGATGGCCCGGCGTCGACTGTTCGTACGGATCTGATGCCGGTGCATGCCGGACGCAGCCGATGCCGTTCGGCGGTGCGTTTTCTGGCCCCTTCACTGCTGCGCTGTCCGGCTTTGGCGGTCTGTCGTTCTCGTCCGGTACAGCACTGCCGGAGACGTCAGCGGCTGCCGGCCAGATTCTTCAGGTTGTCGCGGTGAAGAAACAGGCGTTTGAGCCGTTCCCGGGAATACATCCGCACCACGGCCCCTTTGTAACGCAGTCGGCCATCCCGGTCGAATTCCAGAAACTCCGCGATGTCCGGCAGAGCGCGGCCGGCGTACAGGCCGGCAAAGGTTTCCGGATCGACACCGCGTCCTTCTTCCAGATCGCGCACCGCATCAATCCCGCCGGCCGCGATGGCGAAATAGTTTTTTCCCTGCGTTGCCGGTCGATAGCGGTCTTCGGATTCCAGCATATCGGCCAGTTCGCTGAATCCCTGATCGGCCTGGCGGTAACTGGCCAGCGTGTCGTCCGACAGACGTTCGCCGGCCGGCTGGGCTGCCTGGAGCAGAACCGGACCGGTCGAAAAGAAGGATCCGGCCATGAATCCGGCTGTGAACAGAAAGCCGGCCAGAGCGGGATAGACGAATTTCCGCATCGAAAGAATCCTCTGCAGCAGTCACCGTTTCACGGCCGCTTCCGGCGGCGGAACGACCATCGGACACACGCGGGACCGGCCGGTCGGCCGGTCCCAACAAGTGTGGCGGGATTGACTGCCGGAGGCAACATGGATGTTTCGAGTTTCACGGCTGCAGCGGATGCGGGAGGGGGGCGGGACTGCAGACGCATTTCCGGGCGGTCCGAGCGGAGTTGCCAGTTCTATGCGGACTGGTATCGTATGTCCGTGTGGTGCGGATCCGGACGGGATGTCTGTCAGCAGATCAGGTGGTCCCGCTGCCGGTGGCCGCCGATGGTGTTCTGAACCTGCCGAAAACGGTGCGGTTCCTGAATGGTGGGAACGCTGCCTGGGCAGCAGCGGCAGTCAGCCCGAGTGAGCAGGTCGACGGTGACGGAATTCGGCAACACACAGGTTCAGGGAGACGACGACCGGGAACAGTCGCGTCGGCTGAGCCGCGACAGCAATCGGCCGCCGGCTGACATCGAAGGATATACGTTCCTTCGGCATCTGGGCACCGGAGCCTACGGTTCGGTGTGGCTTGCCCGTCGGGACGCCGGTCGGCAGCCGGTGGCCATCAAGTTCTATTCCGACCGCCGGGCCATCGATCGATCTCTGCTGCACCGGGAAGTGGAAAAGCTGGAAACGCTGTACCGGTCCCGGGGAATCGTGCGGCTGCTGGAAAGCGACTGGAATGCCGACCCGCCGTACTACGTTATGGAATACGTGGAAAACGGTTCTCTGAGTGCTCTGATGACCCGTGGTGTTCAGCCTCCGGCGGAAGCGGTCCGGATCACGAGGGAAGTCTGTCAGGCTCTCACGGAAGCTCACGGGGCCGGTGTTCTCCACTGCGACCTGAAACCCGACAACATTCTTCTGGACACGCACAACCGTGTCCGGCTTTGTGATTTCGGACAGGCCCGCATGTCCCACGAACGCAGCCCGGCTCTGGGCACTCTGTTCTACATGGCGCCGGAACAGGCCGATCTGGATGCCGCCGCCGATGCCCGATGGGACGTGTATGCGGTGGGAGCCGTCCTGTATCACATGCTGACCGGCGAACCGCCGTTCCGAACCCCCGAATTCCAGCGGCGGCTGGAGAACGTCACGTCGCTTCAGGAACGCCTGACAACGTACCGCCAGGGCATCCTGACGGCACCCCGGCCCGACGGACACTACCGTGTGCGGGGAGTCGACCGACGTCTGGCGCGCATCATCGACGCCTGTCTGGCTGTGGATCCCGACGAACGTCTTCCGAACGCGCAGGCGGTTCTCAACGAACTGGAAACGCGCGACCGGCTGCGAGCCCGTCGTCCGCTGCTGCTGCTGGGAGTGCTTGGCCCGCTGCTGCTCATCGCCGCCATGGTGCCCCTTTTTTCCCGCGCCCTGCAGAACAACGTCGATCAGATGAAGCGGCAGATAACGGCCGGGGCTCTGGAAAGGGATGCTTTGTCCGCACGGGCTCTGGCCGGAGCTCTGGAAGTCGAGCTGCAGGAACGCCTGCACGATCTGCAGGACGTGCTGGCCAGTCATGAGCTGGCCGGAGCTCTGGATTTTCTTCAGGGAACGGCCGAAACCCGGGATGCGGCCGTTCAGGAAACCCGCGACTGCCACAACCGACCGCTGTCTGAAATGCCGGAGTGGCTGGCGGCGCTGCAGCGGGCACGCACCGCTGCCGATGACGACAACCGGCAGCGAAATCACGAAATCGATACGAGCTGGTTTCTGCAGGACCGGGAGGGACGTCAGTTGTGGCGGCACCCGTACGATGAACGGACAGTGGGACAGTACTGGGCGTTTCGAGACTACTTTCACGGACGCAATCGGGAATTCGCTCCGGACGATCTTCCGGACGACCTGACTCCCATTCAGGCCCCTCACGTATCGCTGCCGTTCACCAGCCGGTCCACCGGACAGTACATGGTGTGTCTGAGTGTGCCGATTCGGGGACCGGACGGAACGGTTGTCGGCGTGCTGGGGCGCACGGCGCATCTGGCCGGTCTGCGCCGGCAGATCGCGGACTACATCGGAAACACGTCCGCCTGGCAGACAGATGGCGGCACGACATCTCACCGGGAAATCGCTCTGGCAGACGGCCGCACCGGGCAACTGCTCGACCACCCCTGGATCAGTCAGCAGCCGGCGGACAGACTGAATGCCGTGTTTTCCCGGCTGATTCTTCCTCAGGACGTCCTGACCGCTTTGACAGATGCCGAATCGCAGCGGGCCGCCGGTTCCCGCCGCGGCCGGCCTTCGGAAATCCTGCTGGAACATTACGAGGATCCGGTGGGGATTCTGGATAACGAAACGGCCGGGGCCTATCGCAGTGACTGGATTGCGGCGCTGGCCCCGATGAACCCCGATGTGGCCCCGTGGGTGGTGGTGGTTCAGGAAAAGCGCGGAGTGCTTCAAAAACCGGTGGACGACATGACGCGCCAGGCGCGGCAGACCGTCTGGACGGCTCTCCTCACCGGAGTCGCTCTGATGGCCATCGTGTGGACCTTTGTCGGTCGGGCCATGGCTCGTTCGGTCGCCAGGTGATCGGGACGAGCCGATTGACGACCGCTGCGAATCTGGGATCATTCCGGCAGCGGCCGGGCGTTCCAGAACGTGGCCAGCAGCGTTCCGGACAGCATGCAGCCGAACGTGTACAGAATGCAGGGGGTGATCGCCGCGGAATCCGCCCCGAACAGTTCCACGGCCAGAGCCGTGCCGGCTCCTGCATTCTGCATGCCGACTTCCAGAGTGAGCGCCCGCTGCATCGGCGGAGGAAGACGCAGCAGCCGGCCGCCGAACCAGCCCGACAGAAATCCGGCGCCGTTGACCAGAACGAGTTCCGTGACCAGCAGGAAATCCGGATCGCGCAGCTGTTCGCGGCGCAGAGCCACCGCAACGGCGATGACGATCAAAATGGCCAGAGAAGCGACCGTCCGTGCGGCAGGAACGATCCATTCCACTCGTCCCGATCGCCGCACCAGATGTCCGACCACGACCGGCACAACGACTCGAAACACCAGCATGCGCACGGCCGCACGGCCGTCGTAAGAGACGGCAGACGACATGGTCAGCCCCAGCACAGCGGGCACGACCAGCGGAGACAGCAGGGTGGCCAGAGTGGTCAGACTGACCGAATAGCTCACATTGCCGCGGGCTGTCAGAGTCAGCACGTTCGATGCCATCGCTCCGGGGACGCAGCCGACAATCAGAATTCCGGCTGCGGTTTCCGCATCCGGACGAAATACCATGACCGCCATCCACGCCAGAAACGGCATGCACGTGTACTGAACCGCAGTTCCGCCCAGCACCAGAGGCCAGCGGCGGACCAGGGCGTCCACTTCCTGCACGGGCAGCAGCAGACCAATGCTCAGCATGATCACAGACAGAAGATGCTGAATGCCGTTTCCGCCGGTCAGCAGGAACGGGTCGACCGAAAAGCCGAATGCCGGCCAGCAGAACGCTGCGGCAGAACTCAGTATGAGCCAGATCAGAAGGTATCGCTGCAGCATCATCATCCCGGGACGAGGGGGGAACAGTCCGGGGCAACAGCGGTCCGATCACATGCCGTTCGCACAACTGCTGATCGATCGTCTGATCGACGAACCCGGACGATGGAACTGGAATCGGGCGGATCGTGACGCTGTCACGCCGGCTGCTGAGCCGCCAGGTATTCGGCGATGAGTCGGTGTCGTGTGGACATCGTCTGCTGCAGGGAGTCGCGAATCGCTTCTTCGGTCACCATCATGCCGAGCACACCGGACGGCGGATCGAAACGGATTTCGTCCGTCAGGCGGCACCCGGAATCGACGGGCGCAAGAGACTGAATGTGCACCCAGGACTGCATGGGGCCGGATACCTGTTCGGCCACGATACGATCGTCCGTCACCGTCGTCCAGCGATGCCGGAGAATCTGGCGAAAACCGCCCGCCAGAACCGAAAAGGAAATTTCTTCACCGGCTGAAACCGTGGGCGGAGCGGCAATGAGTTCGAATTCCATGGCCGGATCCGTCACGGTTTCGAACAATCCGGGTGACCAGAGCAGTCGTTTCAGCGGATCCGGATCGGTTCTGAATTCGGTGCTGAGAACAAAATGTCCCATGTTGTATTCCGCCGTGATCAGAGAAAGGATGATCGGGACCTGTCGACAAAGATGAGGGTTCGGAAAAAACGGTGACCCGAAAAGAAGGGCGTCTCGCAGAACACGGTGTCTGAGGAAACTCTCGAAAAAACACCGTAGCGAACACATCAGCCGATGGGATACAACCTGGATCGGCCGGCCGCTGCTGAAATGGCCGGGGGTCCGCCACATGCCAGCATAACCCTGGAATTCAGGCAGGGTCGACGACTCGTGATGAAGATTCCCGTGGAAGTCCTCAAACAGTGCTGGTTCCTGTCCGGACCGACTGCATCGGGAAAGTCTGCTGCAGCTCTGGCTCTGGCACGTCGTCTGGGTGCAGAAATCCTGTCGATGGATTCTATGGCTGTGTACCGCCGCATGGACATCGGAACAGCCAAACCGTCTGCCGAGGAACGGGCGGACATCCCGCACCATCTGATCGACCTGGTGGATCCGCACCAGGAATACAGTCTGGCTGAGTATGCTCAGGCCGCCGATGCGGCCGCCAGAGCCGTTTTGGAACGGGGCCGGATTCCTTTGTTCGTGGGCGGTACGGGGCTGTATCTGCGGACTCTGCTGCGAGGACTGTTCGACGGTCCTCCGGCCTGTCCGGATCTTCGCCGTCGGCTGCAGGAACAGATCGACCGGTCCGGGGCGGAATCGCTGCACCGGCGGCTGATGGAAATCGATCCGGTGACTGCGGCACGGGTTCACGTGAACGACCATCGCCGAATCATTCGTGCGGTGGAAGTGTTCGAATGCACCGGACGGCCTCTGTCTGAACAGCAGCATCAGGGCCCGCGACCGGTCCATGAACGTCCGCGATCCGTTGTCTGGCTCTGCCCGCCGCGTTCCTGGCTCCGGAACCGCATCGATCTTCGGGTCACGGCCATGATGCGGGCCGGACTGCTGGAAGAGACGCGTCGGATTCTGGCATCGGACCGACCACCAGGAAAAACGGCCCGCCAGGCTCTCGGATACCGCGAACTCATCGCCCATCTGGAGTCCCGGGTGTCCCTGGACAAAGCCGTGGACACGATTCGGCTGCGAACGAAACAGTTTGCAAAGCGTCAGTTCACGTGGTTCCGCAGTCTGGACGAATGCCTTTGCCTGCCGATCGACGGATCGGAATCGCCTGAAGAACTGGCGGCACGGATCGTTCGGGAATCCGAACAGTCATGAACGAAACTTTTTCTGGACGCCCCGCCCCCCGGCTTGCGGCTTTTATTGCCGTCCGATAGGAACAGGTCCGGTTTCCCGACCGGCAGGTGTTCTTTCCGCACCTGTCCTGCAGCGGCCTCACGGCGAAACGATCATGAAAGCCATTGAACTGTCGGAACCGCACCGACTGAAACTCGTGGACCGTCCCGAACCGTCGGAACCGGGCCCCGGTGAGGTTCTGGTCCGGACTCACAGCATGGGCATCTGCGGCACGGACGTGAGCGGATTTCTCGGCCGCATGCCGTTTTTTCGTTATCCGCGCATTCCGGGACACGAACTGGGCGTGGAAGTCCTGGCGGTCGGTCCCGATGTGAACACGGTTCGTCCGGGCGATCGCTGCAGCGTAGAACCGTATCTGAACTGCGGTGGCTGTTATGCCTGCCGCAGTGGGCATCCCAACTGCTGCGAATCTCTGAACGTCATTGGTGTCATGGTGGACGGCGGTCTGTGCGATCGGTTTCTGATTCGATCGGACAGGCTGCATCCGTCCGAACAACTTTCGATGGAACAGCTCGCCCTCGTGGAAACGCTGGCGATCGGCTGCCATGCGGCGGAACGAGGCGGAGCGCTGCCCGGGCAGCAGGTGCTCATCATCGGTGCCGGCCCGATCGGACTGGCGACTCTGGAATTCACCCGTCTGAAAAATGCCCGCATCACAGTCATGGACATCAGTCCGCAGCGTCTGGACTTCTGCCGACGGCATCATGATGTGGATCATACGATTCAGGTGTCCGACCAGCATGCGACCGAACAGCGGGTGCGTGAGATCACCGACGGGGCCGGGTTCGCCGTTGTCACAGACGCGACCGGGAATGCGGATTCCATGTCTTCAGCACTGTCTTTCGCGGCGCATTCCGGCACGGTGGTTTACGTGGGAATCACAACCGGCACCATTCAGTTTCCTCATCCGGTGCTGCATCGCCCCGAACTGACGCTGCGGGCGTCCCGCAATGCCCTGCCCGATGATTTTCGACGGATCATCGGGCTGATCGAAGACGGAACCATCGATACCGCTCCCTGGATCACGCACCGGATCCCGTTCGATTCGGTGACGACGGATTTCGAATCGCTCACGCAGCCGGATTCAGGGGTCGTCAAGGCAATGATCGATGTGTCCGGGTGCACGCCCGCATGAACATCATCGGCATCTCCCTGGAAATCGCAGCATGAAAACAGCAACGCTGGGACACAGGCCCTCTTTCGGATTCGGCGATCGCATCGGCCTGGCAACCCCCGGACATGTGGCCGCCATGCAGGAAGCCGGTGCCGGAATCGCTCCCGTTTTTCCGCAGCAGTCGATTCGCGAAATGCAGCGCACCGGGCGGACACCGCAGCAGGTGATGGCGGACGCTCTGAACGGTGCGGCCGCGGCCGGATGGACGGGAGTCACCGGAGCGGACGCGGATCATCTGAAGACTCCCGACGACGTGGATATCACCTGCGCCGCCGGATTCACGTTCTACACGATCGATCCTTCCGATGATGTCGATCCGTCGGCCGACGACTACGGCGAAGCCGAACTGCGGCGCCGGTTCTCTGAAATCCGGGATGAAGCCCCCTGGTACTCCCGTTATGTCGGCCAGCGAATCCGCCTGCCGAACGACACCACCGTGGAACTGAGCGAAGAAGCCTGCATGCGGGCGGCCGTGAAATACGGCCGGGCGATCACACGGACTGTGTCTCTGGGAAAACACATTCAGAATGTCTGCCGGGCAGCCGGTCAGGAATTCGAAATCGAACTGTCTGTCGACGAAACCGAGCAGCCGACGACGCTGGCCGAACATTACATCATTGCCCGGGAATGTCGGGAAAACGGTCTGGAACCGGTCAGTCTGGCTCCGCGGCTGATCGGCGATTTCGAAAAGGGCGTCGATTTTCGGGGCGACCTGGCGGCTCTGGAAACTTCTCTGGAAAACCACGCGGCGGTGGCCGATCTGCTGGGCGGCTATAAGCTCAGCCTGCATTCCGGATCGGACAAGCTGTCGATGTACGCCATTCTGGCACGCACCACCAGCGGCCGGTTCCACGTCAAGACGGCCGGGACCAGCTATCTGGAAGCGCTCCGCGTGGTGGCTCATCACGAAGAACACCTCTTTCGCCGGGTGATCGACTTTGCCCGCGGACGGTATGAAGTCGATCGAGCCACCTACCACGTATCCGCCTCCCTGGAGGACGCTCCGGAGCCGGAGGACACGGCGCTTCGTGTGCTGACCGAACAGTATCTGGAATGCTGGGACGATGTTCCCCGGGGCCGGGGCTTTTCTCGTCCCGGACGCCAGATTCTGCACTGCACGTTCGGTTCCGTGCTGACGGACGGCGAACTCGGACCGGCCCTCCGAGCCGTTCTGGAAGCTCATCCGGACACGTACACACGTGTCCTGGCCGAACATTTCGAACGACACCTTCAGGCTCTGCAGTCGGGGCTGGAGACGGCGAGCTGATCCTTTTTCCGGAACGGAACCGTCATGAATCGAAAGCGTTCTTTGCCGCGGGTTCACATCGTGGGACGGCGCAATTCCGGAAAAACCACACTTGTCTGTGATCTTGTGAAGGAGCTGTCCGACCGCGGCCTGAAGGTGGCCACCGTCAAACACACTCATCATCGTCATGAACTGGACACGCCGGGAAAGGATTCCTGGAAGCACCGCCAGGCCGGAGCGGCCGGCGTCGGAATCCTGTCGCCCCACATGCTGGCGGCCTTCGTTCCTTCAGAACGCGCTGCCGATGACGGGGCCGGATACCGCCGGATGGAACTGCTGTTCGAACACTGCGATCTGCTGCTGGTGGAAGGCGACCTGGAAACCGATGCCTGGAAACTGGAAGTGTGGCACCCGGACACGGCTGCTCCGCCGTATGCGGCCGATCGAACCGACATCCACGCGGTCATCACGGACAGCCCGCCGGCTGCCGAATTCCGACACCTTCCGCGCAGCGACCTGGCTGCCGTGGCCGACGAAATCCTGAACCTGACTGACACCGGCGGATGAATTCCGCGATGTCCGAATCGTGGCTGCTTCCGTCGCCCCCCCTGGAAAAGGTGCCGTTCACATATGGACATCCGACGGCCTGGTCTCAGGTATTACGGATCCACCCGTTCTCGGTTCAGTTCCCGCAGAATCGATCGGGCGATCTGAGCTTCGGCAATCTTTGTTCCGCCTGTGAGCAGATGATCATCATCGCGATAGACAACGTCACGACCGTTCAGAACCAGCGCCCCTGTTCTGTCTCCATTCAGATACAGTCTCCCTGAGGGAATGATGCGGCAGTTGTCGAACTGATCTGCCAGATACCGGACCGTGCAGCCGGCCCGAAGGTACGGGGCAGGATCGGAGATCTTCAGGTACGTTCGTCTGCCGGGTTCCGGCAGGATCCCTCGAAAGCACAGATACTGCACCGCACTGCGATTTCCGAACCCCAGTTCGGGAGGCTGTTCCAGCAGCAGAACTCTCACATGCTGCTGCTGCAGCCAGTCCAGCAGATCCAGAAACTCATTTGCCTTCCATGCGGCCCAGCGAACTCCCAGAATCACCAGATCCGGCTTCCATTTCCTGACCATCTCGAGCCGTCTGCGATCGTACTCGAATTTCTCCTCACTCGAAAAATCCCATCCCGCCGGCACCGACCGGCGACGCAGCGGCAGACGGATTCCGGGATTCACGACGGACACACAGAAGATGGACGTGGTGATGCGATTCTTCTTCGCAATGGACGCGATCGTATCGGCCCACATCACCCCGTGGGAATCACCGAACACCACCATGCGGGGAACTTCCGTACGACCGTCGATCTGATACCCGCCGCGTCGCCAGGCAGCCGCGCGATCTGCGTCTGCCCGACTGCCCATGTGCGGATGACATTCATAGCGGCTGTACGGCGACTGCCGGTAGAGGGATGTGTCGTAAGAATCCGGCAGCACAATGAGGGCAATGGACGCGGTCAGTGCTGCGATCCAGCCGCCGCCGATCAGAAGAAACGGCCGACCGGGACGCCGAAATGGCTGTTCCACACAGTGGTAGGAAATCAGCGACAGCACCAGCAGGCAGACGACAGCGGGAAAACCGGCCGAAGGTGCATCCGGATCGACCATGTCGGACATCAGCAGGACAGGCCAGTGCCACAGATAGAGAGAATAAGACAGGCGTCCGACGGCCGTCAGGAGGCCACTGGCCAGCACACGGTGACAGATGCCGACCTGCCCGCAGCGGATGACAAGGGCCGATCCCGCCACGGCGGCCATCACCAACATCCCTGACTCCGAAGTGATCACACAGGCCATGGCGATCAGCCCAAGACCGGCACAGGCCGCCCAGGGAGCCAGTGCCATTTCCACAACTGAGTTCTTTTCCGGCGAATGAACGACGGCCAGCAGACCACCGACCGCAAGTTCCCACGCGCGGGTGGGCAGCAGATAAAACGCTGCCGACGGATGGAACACAGAACCGTAAAGAAACAGCACCAGGCTCACCAGGGACACCCCCAGAAGGACAGGGGGCAGCCAGCCGGCGTTCAGTCGATACACACACCAGAGGACAATCGGAAACAGCAGATAAAACTGCTCCTCCACGGAAAGCGACCAGGTGTGAAGAAACAGAGCCTGATCTGCCTGGGGGCCCCAGTAACTGCCGGCCGTCTTCCAGAGCCAGACATTGGCCAAAGAAAACAGGGCAGCCGCTCCCTGCATTCCGACTGTTCGCCGTTCCGGACGAAATCCGTATACCGCGAAAACGAGCTGCGTCACGAACAGCACAAGAACCAGAGCCGGCACAATGCGCCGGACCCTTCGCTCCCAGAACTTCCGGAAGGAAAACTCATTCCGATCGAATTCCCGTTTCAGGATGGAAGTAATGAGAAATCCTGAAATGACGAAAAACACATCGACACCGACGAAACCTCCTTTCATCCGGTCGACCCCGAAATGAAACAGAATCACGGCGATAACGGCAACGGCCCTCAGTCCGTCTATTTCCGGGCGATATCTGATCACGGACATACGATGAAGCTGCCACCGATACGAAACGCGACACACGACCGACAACACAGACCATCGCGTACAGAACATGCTTTGCTGCGGGTTCTCCGCCTGAACCACTCCGTCGTCTGATGCTGCCGGAATCCTGCTCAGTTCGCTCACACGAACTCACGTCCGATGTCATTCCCCTGCGTCAGACACCCCGATGTACCAGACAGAAGCGTGATCCGGAATAGCTGCGTGCAGAGTCCCGAAAACACAGGCACGGGATTTCTGCGGCCGTACCGCACCGTTGACGCCTTCACGCACGCCCCGAACGACGGAGTGCCAGTTCTTCAGGAAGGACCTGATCAGCCCGGCAGACTGGTTCACCAGAAGAACGTGCCGGTGGACTTTCCGCCACCATCTACGGGCCACGAATTCCCGGAGCCGGCTGAATTCGGCGGGCGTCAGGGCGTCCACTCGTGTCGACGGCCCGAAGAACCGGACGAGTCGTCTCTCGGTCTCAACGTCGTCCCGGTACGTCCGGTGGGACAGCTCCCCACGCTCCACAGCGGCCTCTTTGGCCGTGAGAAAGTCGTTGCACAGGTACCGGACGTTCGGTTCGGAATTGCGTTTTTCCGGGCTGCCCAGGTAGATTCTGTCCTGGTATTCGCGAAACTCTCTCAGGGCTTCCTGAGGAAATTCCCATGGACCGAAGTACACCAGTTTTCCGCCGATCTTCGCGGCCCACTGTCCGTTGGCGTGCGGGAACAGAGGGAACCCTGGATATGGCCTGTTCGGTCGTTTTCTCTTCACGATGCCCCCCTTCGAACTGGATGACGACACCCGCGGAGGTGTCGTAACGGGTGTCGTACCCGATTTCGGACTGTGACAATATGTCACAGTCGGTCAAAAAAACCAGTGTTTTCTCTGCTTCGCCCTCGTAGCTCAGCTGGATAGAGCGTCGGATTCCTAATCCGAAGGTCGTGAGTTCGAATCTCGCCGGGGGTAATTCCACAGTCGGCAAGGCGGCTTTCAGCGCTGTCCGTTTTCGATCCATTCGGTGTTCAGAACGCAGTGCCGAATGCAGCGGCCCGTGTCGTCTGTGCGCGAGTACGTCAGATGAACAAGACCATCTCGCGTCTGAATGACGGACGGATAGGAAAAGGACCTTCCTCCGGCATCCGCCGGTTCCACCTGCCGGCGGACCGGCCAGGTGGCCCCGCCATCATCGGACAGCAGGACCGTCAGACGATTGCGGCGATCTTCGGTGTCGTTGGCCACCATGAGCCATCTGCCGTCGGCCAGACGGATCACTTCCAGACTGGAACCGGGGTTCGGGATGTCCGTGTCCACGGCGGCTGACCAGGAAAATCCGTCGTCCGCCGACTGTGCCGTCAGGACCCGCGCCGGCCGGTCGCCCGAATCACGGCAGAATGCCACCAGGGTGCCGTCGTTTCGTCGGACCACTGTCGGCTGGATGGGTCCCAGTCCGATGATCGGATCGCTGGCCGTCCAGGTGACCCCGTCATCATCGGAAACGGCCATCAGCGACGCATTGAAGCCGTCCGAATACAGCGGCAGCAGAATGCGGCCGCCGGGGAGTGTCAGCGGGTGAATGCGCGTCATCCAGCCGGTCTGACGGCGATACGGATCGGCCGCCGCGTCCAGCAGCATGCGGTGGTAAGGCGGTGCGTATTCCGCCCACATCCCGTCGTCCACTTCGAGTTCTTCGAACCGCTGTTTCATCACCTGACGAAATCGGTCTCCAGGCCGCAGGACAATGACATCCTGCCAGGACCAGGACGGAGCGGCGGGACCCGCCGCCGAATCGGCCCGGCGATACTTCAACTGGCTGCATTCCCAGCGATTCGCGACGACCACGATCCAGAACATCCACAGTCGCTCATGGCGGTCCACGAACAGAACGGGATTGCAGTCGGGGAGACCGGGCGTGTCGGCCATGAGGAATGGAGCCGTCCACTGACGGTGTCCTGCCGGCAGACGAGCCCCCTGAATGACCACATCATTCGCCCGGCGTTCGCCGCTGCCATGAAACCAGCAGGCCAGCAGGCTGCCGCCCGGACATTCGACAAGACTGCTGGAATGGACGTGTTTTCCGCCAGGAGGAAAGATGTCGGCTGTCCGGAAAACGGGTTCCGCGGCCGCCGAAGAACACACGGCTGCCACAACGGTCGAATACAGCAGAAAAGAACGAGTCAGTCGCACCACGCTGTTGTCTCCGGGAGATTCGCCGACATTCTGTGTGATTCCGGCAGACGGTTCTGTCGCCGACTCAGACGGAACCAGGTGTCTGCCGCCGCGGAAACACCTTACGGAGCCGACGCGGACGTTGCCACGAAGAATGTTTTCGGAATACGAAAAGACCGCTGCGGCGGCCCTGCCCTGCCGCCACATCGCCAGTCGTCGAATTCCGGATTTGAAGGATTCCCGTGCCACAACCGGAATTTCCCCTGAGGAACCGGTGCGTTCCGCGGCCGCCCGCCCTACACTTCAGCAGCTCGCAGAGGATTGTCATGGTCAGTGAATACGTTGAACCCCTGGGCCACCGCATTCTGATTCGGAAAGACGAAGCACGTCAGGAAACCCGTGGAGGAATCGTTCTTCCGGATACTTCGGAAATACCCACGATCACCGGTCGGGTCGTGGAAATCAGTGTGCAGATCGAGCGGGATGAAGACTTTCCCATCCGCAAGTACGACAAAGTGCTGTTCCACCCGCGAAACGCCATCCCGGTGGATTTCGAACCGGACAATCTGCTGTACGTGGTTCCGGTGGATGACGTCGTGGCCATTTTTCGGCGGCCGGCTCCTGCGGTCATCGAAGAGCAGTCGATGGAGTCTCTTTCCGACCCCGAGGAATCCGAATAGCAGATTCCTGCTTCCCGGTGCATTCTGACCTGATTTCAGGAGGCTGGCCGGATGATCCGCCGGTTTCTGAAGAACTATCTGCCGCGGCACACAAACCGCGTCAATCAGATTCTGCATCTGATCGGCGTGCCGCTGACCTTCGTGGGCACGCCCTGGACACTGCTGGCCGGGGCCGACTGGTATTACCCGCTCGGCTGTTTCGCGGGAGGCTACCTGCTGCAGTTTGCCGGTCATGCGGTTGAGGGAAATGATGCCGGTGAAATCGTTTTTCTGAAGAAGAAACTCGGCATGCCTTATACCGAGTATGCTCCCGGGCGAGCCCCTTCAAGTCCCGGGGAGACGTCCGCCGATAGGTGCAGTGCCGACTGACAGAAGCATTCTGTCTGCCGGGAATCTGTACCGGATGTGTCGGCTGTACCGATCATGACGGCTGCATGGAAGCGCGCACCGTCATGGCCCCCCGCCGCGCTGCAGCTTCTGCAGCGGACGGCACCGGCCGCGACAGGGATGTCTCATGGCTTTCATTCTGACGAATAGTCTTCAGCGACCGGCACGCTGCACCGAAAACCGCCGGTCCGGGCGGGCCACACCGGTCCGAAACCGGTCTCATGCGGCCTCTGACTGTTCGGCGCCGCGGCTTTTGAGCACCCTGCTTTCTGCGATCGCCGTGACGATCGCACCCGTTCTTTCCGGCTGCTCGTCGACTCCCAGACGGCTGGAAGATCTCCACTGGCACGACGGCATCGATGATGACCATCTCGAAAATTACCGCGGATATGGCGGCCGGATATCTCATGCGGCCATCGATAACGAAACCGCTCCATCCGTCCAGGTGACTCTGGAACCCCGCAATGTGCTGCGGAAGAACGAAGACGAAATCTGCGAAATCACCCTGCACGAAGCGATCCGCCTGGCTCTGTCCAACAATGAAATCGTGGAAACCAGCGCTGCCGGCGGGGTGGGAACCGCCCGGGTTCTGACCAGCCCGCGGACGGTGTCATCCGTCTATGATCCGGCGATTCAGGAAACCGGTGTTCTGTTCGGAGCCGGTCTGGGGATTGAAGCGGCTTTGTCCCGCTTCGACACGCAGTTCACCACATCGGCTGTGTGGGGACGCAGTTCGGCAACGCTGACCCCCATGGAAACCGGAGCCTTCACCTCCGCGCTCAGCAAACAGTTCGCCAGCGGCGGAACCATTCAGTTGTTCAACAACTGGAACTACCTGGGAACCGGCACCGCCGTCCCGTTCCCGTCAGCCTACACCGGCAGTGTGGGCATTTCTCTGCAGCAGCCGCTGATGGCCGGCGGCGGCGTGGAATTCACGCGGATTGCCGGACCGACCAATCCTGCCTTCGGTGCCATCACGGGGGTCGGCCAGGGTGTGGTGATTTCCCGGATCAACAATGACATTTCGATCTCCACGTTCGAACTGGCTGTCCGTCAGTCCGTTCGGGATGTGGAAAACGCTTACTGGGACCTGTATCTGGCCTATCGGAATTTCGACACGGCCGTGGTGGCACACCGCAGTGCCCGACGTACCTGGCGGGAATCGCGCGACAAGAAGGAAATCGGAGTTCTGGATCCGTCCGAAGAACTGCAGGCCCAGGACCGGCTTTACGAAACCAAAGCCGACGTCGAACAGGCTTTGAGCGCCATTTTCCGGGCCGAATCAGAGCTGCGTCGTCTGATCGGACTTCCCGTCAATGATGGGTGCGTGCTGCGGCCGGCGGATGAGCCTTCGGTCACAGAATTCGTTCCGGACTGGGAATCGTCTCTGCGTCAGGCGCTGTCTCAGCGAGCCGAACTGCGGGCTCAGAAACTGCGGATCAAAAGTCTCCAACTGCAGCTCTGGGCCGCAAAGAGTCTGGTACGCCCCACTGTAAATGCCGTGGGGAGCTATGCCGTCAACGCCTTTGGAGATCGCCTGGCCGGTACCAACGCCATCGATCCGGTCACGGGGCGGCCGATCATCTCCGCCACCGGATCACTGGTCGATGCCGGTCTGGAAACGTGGTCTGCCGGGGTCGAAGTGACAGTGCCTGTTGGATTCCGCAGCCAGCGCAGCCAGGTGCGCAATCTGGAACTGCAGTTGCGCAAGGAAACAGCCGTCCTGGCCGCTCAGGAACGAAACATCGCTCACGAAATCGCCCTGGCGATCCAGGAAGTCACGTCTGCCTTCGCAACCGCTCAGTCCCACCACAAACGGTTCAAAGCTGCCGAAGAACGCGTGGAAAAGCTGAACTACAAGCAGGAACTGGGAGCCGTCACACTGGACCTGGTGCTGCGGGCTCAGGCCAGCGTCGCTGCCGCGGAAAGCGCGTACTACCAGCAGGTCGTCGCGTACAACAAAGCCCTGGTCAACCTGAACCTGGCCACGGGGTCTCTGCTGGAATACAACGGCGTCTACCTGGCCGAAGGTCCCTGGACTCATGAAGCCCATGAAGATGCCCGCATCCGGGCGGCCGAACGCATGCACGCGATTCCGAACCCGCACCTGCATACAGAACCCCCGGCCTTCAGTTCACCCGGCCCGACCGGCACCATTGAACGCCGCGTGCCGGCCACACCGTTCCCGGCCGTTCCCCCGGTTCCCGACCAGAACCGGATGCCGTCGCCATCCGCGAACGACAGCACCGAACCGCCGTCGGGGGACGACAGCCGGGAAGCGCCGGACGTTCCGGAACTTCCCGATCTGTCTGAAGAATCGATCTGAGACGGTCTGGTCGGAGACGCCGCCCGGCCCTGAAATGGCGCGCTCCGATGACAGCAGTCACCCGTGCACTGCCCGGACGGCTCGCACCGTTCCACTTCCGTACGCTGTCCTGGCCACAGAGATCCGGCCTGCCGAACGCCGGACCTGCGTGGCTTTGAGGCTCCGTGAGAGATCCTGTCATCGCATCGAATCATTCTCGATGCCTGGTGAAGCCGGCGCTGACATGGGACAAAGTCCCGGAGGCCGAAAACAGGCAGCGCTGTTCGGGCGATTGTTCGTGTGATCACACACCAACGCCTTCCGGACTGCCGGATCACCGTCGCTCCGTTCCTGGATCCGACCTGCAGGCACCGCGCGGTCCCACATGAAAACACCCCGACGACTCCATGCCGCCGGGGTGCGATCTTCACATGTCACAGCGACCGGCCAGGAAGCGGTCGGCCGCGGGATGCCGGATCAGTGGCAGCCCCCACAACTGCTGCTGCCGCAGCTGTCACAGGCAGGCGCCGCACAGGCGGGCCGATAAACCTGCTGAGTGACGGTTTTTTCGACCATCCGGCAGACCTGAACCTGAACTTCCCGTTCTTCCGGCTTGCACACGGTGACACAGTACGTGTACGGAACTTCTTCCGTCACCTGACGGGCCACCTTCACCGTGCAGGTCCGTTCTTCCGGCTTGCACACGGTGACACAGTACGTGTACGGAACCTCTTCTGTCACCTGACGAGCCACCTTCACCGTGCAGGTCCGTTCTTCCGGCTTGCACACGGTGACACAGTACG
>WFTL01000043.1 GCA_015485495.1 Planctomycetaceae bacterium | reverse complement strand
CATCAATCATCCTCAGGGAAAGAATCTCATCGGATCATTCCACCAGCCATGTGCCGTCACAGCCGACACGAGCACGCTTGATACTCTGCCGGATCGCGAATTCCGCGCCGGACTGGCGGAAGTCATCAAATATGGAGTCATTCTGGACGCTGATTTTTTCGAATGGCTGGAAACGCATATCGAGCGGGTGCTTGGTCGCGACGCCGAAGCACTGGGGCATGTCGTGGCCCGAAGCTGTCAGCTCAAAGCCGCCGTCGTCCGGGACGACGAATTCGAAACCACCGGACTGCGCGCCATCCTCAACTACGGCCACACGTTCGCTCATGCGTTCGAAGCCCTGTCCGGCTACGGCCGGCTTCTGCACGGAGAAGCCGTGGCCATCGGCATGGTCTGTGCCAGCCGCCTGGCAGAAAAAACGGGACGTGTGTCCCCGGACATCACGGAACGGCAGATCCGCCTGCTGACCGCAGCCGGTCTTCCGGTTGATGTTCCCGACGATCTTCGCAGTCAGCCGGAACAGATCGTCCGGCGCATGCTGCTTGACAAGAAAACCGTCGACGGACGACTGCGGTTCATTCTTCCGGATCGCCTGGGACATGTGGAACTCGTGGGCGGCATCTCTCCTGAGACGGCTCTGGAGTGCCTGTCGGCCTGAACGGCCGTTTCTTTCACTCTGTTCAGATGACCTGGAATCATGGCCGAGGTTCCCGAACGTGTGCTGATCATTGCCGGGACGCTGACCTTTCGCGGGTCATCGATCCTGACGCTGCGTCTGGCCCGCGGTCTGCAGGAACACGGTACAGAAGTCGTGCTGCTGTGCACCGGCATCGGACACATCGATGAACGGCTGCGCAGCGGCCTGACACTGCATGTGCTGCCCGGTCTGGCCCGCCCGGTCTGGGGACGGATCGTCCGGCGGTCCGTCCTGAAAAACCTTCAGGAACGTCCTCCGGATGTCATCCATCTGGCATCCGCTGCCCTGCTGCCCCAGGCCGCGTGGCTGGGAAACCAGGTGGGATGCCCGGTCGTGCTGAGTGTGCACGACCATGCAGAAGCGGCACAGCTTTCCATCCCGCCCTGGGCAGCCTGCTGTCGGACCATCGTGGCAGTCAGCGACAGCGTCCAGGCGGCTCTTCCCGGCAGCGACCACCTGAATCATGTGGAACAGCGGGTCATTCTTCCGGGTGTGCCGGTGTGCCCGCCGGATGAATCGCAGCCGATTCTCAGCGAAGGACGCGACCCGGTCATCGGCATGGCCGGACCTCTGGAAGTGCTCAAGGGCGGTTCTTTCTTCCTGAGAGCCTGCCACCGGATTGTCAGCGGTGGCCGTGACATTCGGATTGTGATCGCCGGGTCCGGACCGGAAGAACGCAACCTGCGCAAACTGGCCAACTCACTGCAGCTTGCCGACCGTGTGACGTTTGTGGACGACAGTACCGATATGCAGACGTTTCTTTCGGCGATGGACGTGTTCTGTCTTCCGTCGCTGCAGCAGGGCATCGGTGTGCTGCTGCTGGAAGCCATGGCTCTGGGACGGCCGGTGGTGGCCTCCGGTGTCGGCGGGATCGTGTCCGTCCTGAATGACACTCAGGTGGGCATCACCGTGCCGGCCTCCGACAGCCGCCGTCTGGCCGATGCGGTCACGAGCCTGCTGGCCAGCCCGGAAAAAACACGGCAGATGGCGAACGCCGGGCGGGATCTGGTGGCCCGTCAGTTCGGACTGTCCCGCATGGTGCAGGAAATGCACGGGGTCTATTCCGAACTGCTCGGCGGCGATCCGGCCCCCGTGTCTGTTTCCGGGACCTCCGGACATCCGGAACAGGAAACATCATGAAAGCGGAACTCATTGCCATCGGTTCAGAACTCACCTGTGGAGCCGCCCTGGACACGAACAGTCAGTGGCTCAGTCAGCAGCTCGAATCGCGCGGTTATACGGTCACCCGGCATACGACAGTCGGCGACAGTCTGGACATCATGGTCGATGTGCTGCAGGCGGCGGCCCGTCGCAGCCGGGTCGTCCTGATCACCGGCGGGCTGGGTCCCACGCGAGACGACATCACCCGGGACGCTCTGGCCGTCGCCTTCGACCAGCCGCTGGTGGAAGACGCCGGCGAACTGGACCATATTCGCAGCCTGTTCGCCCGTTTCCGACGCCGCATGCCCGAACGCAACACGGTTCAGGCGCTGCGGCCGCGCGATGCCCGGCCTTTGCGCAACAATCACGGAACAGCTCCCGGAATTCTTCTGGAACGGTCCGACCCGGACTGCACCCTGGCGGCTCTGCCGGGCGTGCCGCGTGAAATGAAGCACATGTTTCACGAACAGCTCGTCTCCGGCCTGCCCCGGCCGGACACGGTCGTGCGCCGCGTGGTCCTTCGAACATTCGGCTACGGAGAATCGCACGTGGAAGAAAAACTGGGAGACCTGACAGCGCGCGGCCGGAACCCCGAAGTGGGAATCACGGCCAGCGGAGCCGTCATTTCCCTGTCGGTCACCGCCCGGGCCGATTCTGAAGAACAGTGTCAGGAAATGATTCAGCCGGTCGTTGACCATATCCGCGACCGGCTGGGACAGGCCGTCTACGGACAGGACGACGATCAGCTGCAGACGGTGGTCCACCGTCTGCTGGCGGCCGCCGGCCTGACCGTGGCCGTGACGGAAGGCACCGCCACCGCAGGACTTCTCAGCCGATGGCTGCTCGCGGAAGAATCCGCGGCCGGTCCGTCCGTCATTCGCAAAGCCGAACTGATTCCCCCGAAAGACAGTCCAGGCGGTCTGCTGGAACGGTGCGACACGATGCGGCAGCACGCGGACTTCGCCATTGTTTCATCGCACGTCACCGATTCGGCCGACAGCAAAGACGGACAGAACCGGGCTGCCGCTGTGTGGCGGGGCCAGGTGGCGGTCACCGGCCCCGGACTGCAGCAGGTGATCGATGCGGACTTTGCCGGCAACACCGGAATTTTTCACGAACGAGCGGCCCGTATGGCGCTGAATCGGATTCGCCTGCATCTGCTGCAGCACGGCAGCGGCGGGACATCCGCAGGACCCCTCACTGCGAACGACGGATGAACGATCCTGACCACACTGTGATTCGGCCGGCCGGCCCGGATGATCTGCCGGAACTGACAGAAGTCGTGCACCATTTCGTGCGCCGCGGCCGCCTGCTGCCACGAACCGTGGTGGAACTGGAAGATCTGCTGCCGACCGGCTTCGTCGCCGTCCACGCGGAGCGTATCGTGGGATTCGCCGCTCTGGAAATCTACTCCCCGAAGCTGGCGGAAGTGCGGAGTCTGGCAGTGACCGAAGACATGCAGGGCCACGGCATCGGCCGCCGCCTGGTCGACGAATGCGTGGCTCTGGCCCGCCGGCGAAATATCCTGGAAGTCATGGCCGTGACATCATCCGACGAATTCTTTCGGTCCTGCGGGTTCGATTTCACTCTGCCCGGAGAAAAAAAGGCGCTGTTCATTCAGACACGGGAGACACACTGATGACGCCCACCACCGAACCTCTCACTGAACTGCTGGAACGGATTCACTGCGGCGACTGCATCGATGGAATGAATGCTCTGCCGAAACACAGCGTGCATCTGGCATTTGCCGATCCGCCCTTCAACATCGGCTACAGCTACGATGTGTACGATGACCGCGTCGATGACGATGAGTACCTGAAGTGGTCCCGTGACTGGATGCAGGCCGTGCATCGGGTCCTGACGGAGGACGGCACATTCTGGCTGGCCATCGGAGACGAATACGCGGCCGAACTGAAAATCATGGCCCGAGAAGCCGGGTTTCACATGCGCAGCTGGGTCATCTGGTACTACACCTTCGGAGTGAACTGCAAAAACAAGTTCACACGGTCCCACACGCATCTTCTGTATTTCGTGAAGGACCCGAAACGATTCACCTTCCGCGCCGATGATCCCGAAAACCGCGTGCCTTCCGCCCGTCAGCTCGTCTACAACGACCGCCGCGCCAACAGCCGCGGACGCCTGCCGGACGACACCTGGATCATTCCGCCCGCAGTGGACCAGACATTCACCCTGAGGCCCCAGGACCTGGAAGAACAGTTCCAGGAACACGAAGACACCTGGTACTTTGCTCGTGTGGCCGGCACCTTTCGTGAACGAGCCGGATTTCACGGCTGCCAGATGCCCGAACAGCTTCTGGGGCGCATCATCCGCTGCTGTTCCCATGAAAACGACATCGTTCTGGATCCGTTCGCCGGCAGTGCATCCACGCTGATCACAGCCCGCAAACTTCACCGCCGAACGATCGGGTTCGAACTGTCGCCGGAATACACGGAAGCCGGTCAGCAGCGGCTGGACGCGGTCCGCCCCGGCGATCCGCTCAACGGCGCCCCCGAACCATCGATGGCGGCGAAAAAGACGCCTCGTCAGCCGCACCGCCCCTCCGATCAGCCGGCCGCAGCAGCAGAGAACCGGCCGAACGATCCCGATGCCGGCGCCGTCCCGGCAGCAGGTCCCGCGGCCGGAAAAACGGCCATCGGCAGCCCGCCGGAAGCAGAAACATCTTTGCAGTCCGCCGCGGCCGACAAAGATGCAGTCGTTCCGGAAACACAGCCGTCCCGCCGAAAGAAGACCGCTCGCGATCGCCGCCGCCCTGTGGCCAGACGGCTGAAGGAGATTCTGAACGAAACGATCGTGACCGCCTGGCAGAAAATCCACGAAGGCTGGGCAGTCGATCGGGTTCTGGCCGACCCCGATCTGCAGGCGGCCTTCTGCGAGGAATGTGCCCGGCTGGGACTGCCGCTGTCACCCCGGGACGCCTGCCTGCGCCTGCTGAAACTGCGAAAAGTGGGTGGTGCTCTGAAGGGTACCCGGCGTTATTCCGTCACGGCTGAAGAATGCGAGCCGTATCTGTCGGCATCGGAAATCGCCTGGGTCCGCCTGAGAAACGGCCATCCGGACCGCACCATCGAAGACATTCTCGCCGATCCCGATCTGGCGCGTCAGTTCGATGCCACGGCCCGGCAGTTCGCTCCCGGATTTCGCAGTCTGGACTACCGCTGGGGAGCCCTGCGTCTGCGCAAAACTCTAAAAAAAGCGCGTTCCCGCGGAACAGACCTGAATGTACCCCGCCGGTTCTGGCTGGGAGACCGGTTCTCCCGCTGCCGCCCGCGGGACCTGCCCGATCGGCCCGGCATCTACCTGGTGTATCGTGACGACGAATGCATCTACGTGGGATCTGCCGCCTGTCTGGCATCGCGTCTGGTCGACGTCACCCGGAAACCCGACGAACGCTGGGAAGGGCGCCGAAGACAGCTGAGCTACCGGTACTTCGCCGTTCCCGAAGGACAGACCGACCTGCTGCCATGGGTCAGCGCCGTCATCAGCAGCCGGCCGACCGTCCCGCAGTACAATCTGGCTGAGCTGCACACCGGCCACGCCGCCCGCGGCCGTTAGTCATCCAGGTCGGAAGAGGATGCCACGGTGGTTCCGTCGGGGATACAGCAGGCGGCCGTCAGATGCACGTTGGGTCCGATGCGGCAGCCGCTGCCGATTCGGGCGCCGCGATCGATGACCGTCCCCGGACGAATGACCGTATCCTGTCCGACGGAAACATCCTGATCGATGGTCGTCTGAAGCGGATCTTCGATGGTCACTCCGCTGAGCATCAGGCCGTTCAGAATGTTCTGCTGTATGTGACGCCGCACTTCCGCCAGCTGAACACGATTGTTGACTCCGACAGCCTCCCGCACCGTCAGGCAGCACAGAGCCGTCACGCGATGGCCGGCTTCCATCAGAATCCGCGGACAGTCCGTGAGATAGTATTCCGACTGCGCGTTGTCGGGCTTCAGTTCCCGCAGCGATTCCAGAAGCAGCGGTGTGTCAAAGGCATAGCACCCGGTGTTGATTTCCGTAATCTGCCGTTCGTCTTCGGACGCGTCTTTGTGTTCACGGATGCAGTGGAACTGCCCGCTGTCATCCCGCACGATTCGGCCGAGTCCTTCATTGTCCGCCGTGTCGGCCGAACCGATCACACAGGCGGCTGACGTGCGGTGCTGTTCATCCAGCAGCCGCCGCAGAGACCGGCTTTCCAGCAGAGGAGTGTCGCCTGCCAGAATGAGAACCGGTCCGGAATGATCCTGCAGCTCCGATTCGCACATCATGACCGCATGGCCTGTTCCGAGCTGTTCGGTCTGTTCGGCGAAAACCACATCGGAATGATTCGACAGAGCATCCTGAACGGTTCGCGCCTGATGCCCCACCACGACGATCAGCTTTTCGACTCCGGCAGCCCGCGCCGCATCCATCACGTATTCGATCATCGGCCGGCCGCACAGCGTGTGCAGAACCTTGGGCGTGTTCGATTTCATCCGTGTGCTTTTTCCGGCAGCCAGAATGACGGCGGCAGGAACCGAACCCGACATGGAACATCTCCTGAAGGACAACGCTGACAGGCGGTCACAAACGAAAAAAGCCCCGGCTGTGTGATGCGGCCGGGGGCGACAGACCGAAGACGAAACGGCACTTCGGACGATCGACGCGGATGCCCGATCAGTACCGAAATCCGATGCGGGCGATGTAGGACGTGGCAATGCGAATGTCGGGAGCCGCCTGGAAATCGATGGTCCGGTCCAGAACGATCCCGTTTTCGATGAACCAGCGGTAGTACCCGGCGTCCATCTGGAGGCCCAGTGTGAGCTGCCAGTCTTCGATTTCGAATTCTCCCTGAACCCCGCCGGCTCCAACGCCTTCATACGCTTCGATGTTGTAGCGGCCGCGGAAGTAGATCCACTTGGACCACAGATATTCGTTTCCCAGAAACAGACGCACTTCTGCTTCCGGAAACGTCAGCCGCCATTCCCAGTAATCATCGCGATACACCAGCCCCCCGTACGGCAGAACCCGATTGTCGACGCGGTCCCAGTACATCGCTCCCAGTCCCAGAGACCAGTAAGGATCGAGCTGCGTCCAGATGATGCCGCGGCCGTCGAGCTGGAAGGCTTTCCATGTCATGCTGCGGTTCATATCGGTGTTGATGGACGGCGTGATCCCGAAACTCATGCTGTACGGGCCGCCGGCCGGAGTCTGTATTTCGAAATCATCGCCAAAGCGGAACGCACTGCCCGGAAGCCCGCCGCCGCCCAGAGGACCGTTCCAGCCGCGGTAGCGGAACTGAAACGTCTTCCGCACGATCCAGCCGGGCAGATAGGGAGCCGTATGCACCAGGTCGTAATTCGTTCCCACTTCGTCCAGCCGCCCGGTCGCTCCTCCGCCACTGGCACTGGCATTGGGAAGCACCCATCCGTCAATCCGCTGTTCCAGACCGAAACGGTAAGGGCGTCCGCCATTGGCTCCCGGTGTCACGATCGGTGCACCGGGAGGACCCACCGTTCCCGGCGGGACGGCTCCCGGGATTCCCGGCTGCCCCATGCTTCCGTCCAGAAACGGATCGGGCGTCAGAGGCGGCGAAAAGGCATTCCAGGTCGAAGGCTCCGGAAGTTCCACCGGCGGAACGGCATCGCCCGCAGCCGGGCCGCTGCCGGCCGGTGCCGCGGCATCCGGTGGCGTGGGGACGGCGTCGTCCGACTGCGCCCGAAAGATGACAGACGGACTGGCTGTCAGACGAAACCAGCCTGATCGTTCCGCCGGCACGTTCTGAACGTCTGCCGCAGCAGAAGACACGTCACAGCAGGCGGATGGTCGAAACGGAATCAGGCTGCCGGACCACACATCCGCAGCGCGGCTGTGTGATGACAGTCCGGTGATCAGCAGGGCGGCCGGAAGCCACAGGTGAAGCAATTTCACAGGAACACCTGACTGAAAACGAGAGGGAGATGCGGGAAGGAGAGTTCTTTGAAACGCCGCCGGATCCGGCTGAGAAGACCGGATTCGAATCGGCCGCGTGAAAAGGCTGCGGGAGTTTCCGGAAATGCGGCCGAAACCGTCAACCGCAACCACGATCGGAATTCGCGGTATTCCTCGTTCTGCGGCCACCGAAATCGCATCCGGCGATCGGAACCGGCCGATCCTGCCGCAGCGGCCGTTCCACCGGCCAGAGTCCCGCTTTTCCGTTCGTCCCGCCACCGGCTTTGTTCGGCAGATGCTGCCACCAGGCCGCTCCGCGGATCCCCCGCAGCAGGCGTCCATCAGGCGTCCGGTGATTCACTTTGCCGGGTCGGATCGCAGAGTCTGCAGATAGGCGATCAGATGCCGAACGTCATCCACAGAAAGTACGCTGGCCAGCACCGGCATCGTGGACACGTCCGACACCTCCCGCTCCTCGATTTCGTTCTTCTGAATGCGGGTTTCTTTCTGAGAATCCGCGATCACCAGTTCGTACTCGTCTTCGAGCTGAACGGTCCCGGTGACAACACGGCCGTCCTGCAGAATCACCACCTGAGTTTCGTAGCCTTTGACGATCTTCGCACTGGGAACCACGATGGATTCCAGCAGATACTCCCGCGTGGTGCGGCGGCCCACATCGCTCAGATTCGGCCCGACCGTTCCTCCCCGATCTCCCACACGATGGCACGTCATGCACTTTTGCCCCTGGTGGAAAATTCGTTCGCCGATCTTCGGATCTCCACCGTGCATCGCATCGCGGTAGGCTTTCATGGGATTCAAAGCGGCCTCCGCCAGCGCTTCGTCGATCGGCATCTGCGCGATCCAGCGGCGAATGAGTTCCACGCCGGCGCGGTCGACGGTCGATCGGCCCTGGGGAGGCATCATGACGCCGATTTCCGTGGATTCGATTCGGCGTACGAGAAAGGATTCGTCGGGCTTTTGCGGCAGTATGCTGAATTTCAGGCCCTGAGATCCCCGACCGGCGGCCACAGGCGGCTTGTAGACTCCATACCGCACAGGTTCCTTCTGTTCCCAGGTCAGATCGAGCCCCGTCGTGCTGGCTGCTCCCCGCGGATTGTGGCAGTGAGAACAGTTCACATCGAGCCACGCACGGGCCCGCTGTTCGACCGTGGCCGATGTGGCATCCGTCCAGTCGGGAAGCCGGGGGATTGCGTCACGATCGGCCGGCACACCGCTCAAAAGCCCCTGTTCCTGCCAGTAGTCGAGCTGACTCACGGTGGTCCCGTCGATTTCGATGTCCGTGTTCAGATTGGCAGCCGTCACACCGATCGGATACATGACGTCTTCGTTGACATGGCAGCGACGGCATTCGTTCATATTGGGGGTGATGAACCGAAAACGGTGAACGCTTCCATCCGCATCCGTCCAGCGGATATCCGTTTTCTCCCCGATCACAGAACGGTCCGCATCGGTGCCTTCGGCGTTCCAGATATAGGGAACCGCTCTCCAGCCCCTCGTCTGATGAATCAGCAGCCGGGTTTCATGCAGACGTCCGGTCGCCGCATGTTTCGGATCGTCCGAAGGGAAACGGACGTTCTGAATCAGCACGGAACCGACCGGAAACTCGAAAGGACCGTCGTCGGCAAACACGGCCGTCTGCCCGGCCGGAACATAGACGAAGTTTTCCTGCCGCGCCCCGTCCAGATAGCTGAGCGAATTCATGCGGTAGGCGAACACGCGATCATTCGGTGTGAGTGTCTGCAGGTCGGTGAACAGACCATAGTCCGACAGTTTCATGGCCGGCCGCCGGGCCCGAACATCGACCGTCACCGGCACAGCCGGCCGATCGGCCTCTGATTCGGCAGAATCAGAAACCGCATTCGGCGAAGAAGACACGGCCGAAGCATCCAGTGGCCTCTCATCCCCTCCGGCAGGCGACCGTGCCCTGTTCGCGCCGTCGGCAGCCGATCCCGGATTGGCGCCTGCCGCAGAGAAGCCCGGTTCGACAGCCGGATCCGCAGCCGCACCGGAAGCAGGTTCCGCCCGGCCGTCGACAGACGGTGTCGGGGAATCCGCAGGAGAACCACATCCGCTCATCACCAGAAGGCCGACGACGACAGATGCCTTCATCAGTCGGCAGATGCAGCAGAGAAATCGAAAACAGACCGGACACATCAGCGGAAGTCCGCAGTCAGGGACGGCCATCAGACGGCACGGTACCGGCTGATTCGTCGGACGGAACAAAATTCAGCAGACTGGCCCGGCGATCGAGCTGCTGCTGGCGGGCCGTCAGTTCCGGGTAGTCCATTTCGGCGATCCACTGACGAATCAAAGCAACTCCCTCGTCATGCCGCAGGCCGCGGCCCGTGACCGGCATCCGCACACCGGGATCAACCGATTCCAGCCGGTAAACCAGAATCGAACGGTCCGGATACCCCGGTTCGATCACGAACCGACCATTGCCCGCTCCGCGACCGGCGGCCACCGGAGCCTTGTAGATTCCGAATTTCACCGGCTCCCGCTGATCGTACCGCAGATCCAGTCCTGATGTGAAACCAATGCCGCCCTCCCGATGACAGCTCGAACAGTTCATGTCCAGATAGGCGCGGGCGCGGGAATCCAGGTCGCCGGTCGACGGATCATCCCACACGGGAACCCGCGGCACCTGCGCCGGATCCTGCGGCAGCCCCTCCAGGATGCCGACCGCAGCCCAGTGCTGAAGCTGGCTGCCGGTTCCGTCGGAATACGCAGCAGGACGATTCAGATAACGGGCGTGGACCGGCCCCAGAGGCAGCAGGATTCCGTTGCGTCCATGGCACTGCAGACACTGATTGCGATTCGGAACACGAAACGTGTGCCGGCGCAGTGTTCCGTCCGAGTGCACCCAGTGGACGGGCACCTGGTCTCCGGCCAGCGCCAGCCGCGCTTCAGTCGTTTCATCGTTCCACACATACTGAGCACCGATCCAGCCGGAAGCCCGGTGCATCCACAGCCGGGTTTCCACGATCTGCTCCCCCTGTTCCGGATGCCGCATATCGTGGACATATCCCATCGTGATGATCAGGACCGCGCCCACAGGAAATTCGATTTCTCCATGCGGCCCGTAACGGCAGCGGGTCCCTTCCGGCAGCCACAAAAACCGATGCAGAGCGGCATAGTCGGCAAAGTGCGGCGTGTTGAGTTCGTAGGGGAGAACACCGTCGTTCGGAATCTGTCGTTTCGCATCGCGAAACAGACCATAATGTGACAGCCGCGCTGCCGGCGGTGCCTCCACGTCAATCCACACAGACTCCGCCCGCACAGCGGGCGACAGCAGCCCCGCAGCCCCCAGCACCAGCGCCGCCGCTGCCGCCTTCAGAACGACAGCGGGTACCGACCGGAGCAGACCGGACGGCGCGTGAAACCACCGCGGCGGCCGGCAGCAGCCGGGGTTCAGGAAAAATCCATCCCGCCGCATCAGTCGATTCCGGGAATGGTCACCGCGGGAACGGGCGGCAGCGTAAAGTTGTGCGGTTCCAGGTCGCGCGATGGCTGAGCATTGCCGGGATCCTGCAGAGCCGTCAGGCCGCCCAGACTGGCGAACGTGACTTCTCCGCCGTCCTTCACATTGTCGTGAATGGCGATGCCGTATTCTTTGGAAAGCTGCCCGTCGACCAGATGGTCTTCGTTGACGACTCCATCCCACACGATGTCAGGAAGGGGCATCCCCAGAATGGCGGCCATGAGCAGTCCGCCGGCGTTGTTCGGTTTGTCGCCTCCGGCACCAAAACGATTGTGATGAACATGAATCGTTTCCGGATACGGGTAGTAGTTCGGATCCTTGATGTCCTTGCCGGTGGTGATGTAGCTGATGATCAGCATGTTGTTCGTGCCGTGATCACGGATGTCGTTGTCGAAGATTTCCACATTGCTGTTGGCCATGATCTCGATCCCGCTGCCGGCCGGCACGGTGGCCACGATGTTGCCTTTGGGAGCGAAATTCGGCGTGTTGTTGCCGTACACCTGATTGCTGTACACACGCACATTGTGCCCGCGCTGCTGCGGTAGGTCCGGAAGATCGAAAACCAGAATTCCGCCCGTGTTGTTGGTCGCCACGCAGTGGTGCACTTCCGCGTCGTAGCAGTTTTCGATCTCGATCCCGGCCACATTGAATTCGGCCCGGCAGTTGCGAACGATCACATTGATCGACTGCCCCACATAGATGCCGGCATCCGAAGCACCGATCGCCACGCATCCCTCCACCAGCACATTTCTGGAACCGACCGGATACAGGCCGTACGCCCCGTTGGTTTCCTTCGGTCCGCCGGTCCATTCGGTGCGCACACGCCGGTACACGATGTTGTCGGCCTTCTGCGATTTGACGGCATTGCCTTTGGTGTCTTCGATTGCCAGATCTTCCACCGTCACGTTGTTGCCGGTGATGAGCAGTCCTTCGGCCCCGGCTTCCTGATTGCGGAAACTCAGAATCGTCCGGTCCATCCCGCGGCCGCGAATGATCACGTTGTCGACATCCAGCGACAGACCATCGGTGAATTCGTACGTGCCTTCTTCGAACTGAAAGACCGTGCCCGGTTCGGCCAGAATGAGTTCTTCCAGAACCTTTTTCTGAGTCTCCGGCCCTGGAGTGAATGTCACGACGTTGTCGTCGGCGTCTGTCCTGTCGCTGCTGTCTTTGCTGTCGGCCGCGTCCGTAGCATCAGCAGCCGATTCGGACGTGTCCGGCCGGTCGGCCGGCGTGCCGGAGGAATCCGGTGCCCGGTCGTCCGCAGCCGGTTCCGGCACATCTGCTTCCGCAGTGTCTGCCGGCATGTTGTCAGCCGCCACGACCTCTCCTTCGGATGCGCTGTCTTCGGAAACGGCAGCCGCTTCATCGGCTCCGTCATCTGAAACAGATGCTGACGTGTCTTCCGCGGCCGTCCCGGCAGACGCTTCCGAAGCGTCTGCAGCTTCGGCGGCCGACGGGTCCGCTGAAGAAGAAGAAGAAGAAGAAGATGCGTCGGACGACGTTCTGTCGGACACCGAATCCACACAGCCGCCCGCCATGAACAGACCCGTCAGACTGAACAGCAACAAAGACATTCGCAGAGACATGGCTGATCCTTGGTTTTCGTGTTCGGAAAAATCGTCTGTCGCCGGCACGACCAGCGGGGGCGACAGCACAGCGCGATCCGGCAATGGAACGCGGTCATCGCGATTTCCGCATTCCGGCATCCCCCTGTTATCGTACTGCCGCTCCGCCTGAATTCCCGCTCCCCGGGCAGCGAACCCGGACGAATCCGGCCAAAATTCTCGAAAGCGACCGGACTGTCTGTGCCGACGTCCGCGGCGGTGGCCCGGTTCTTTCAGACCGATCCCGGCTGTGAAGATTCCTGCACGCAGCGTGTGCGGAATCGCCCATCGGCGGCGGGCCGGACGCAGCCGATCCGGCCGCCGTTCGAAAGAATCGGCCACGGCATGGACATGCTGTCAGTAGTGAGGCGGCTGTTCGTGTTCCGGATCGCGCTGTTCGGGCGGTTCCTGCAGCAGTTCCAGTTCGCGTTCGATGCGGCGAAAGCGCGCATCCATGGCCTGCAGCTGTTCGAAGTGATACGTGAGCGACTGATGGATCTGTTCCACGTCGCGCTGCAGCAGCATGAGGACGGTTTCGAGTTTTTCCAGCCGCTGGTCCGTTTCGTTCATGACAGATCCCGACCGGTCAGCCTGGCCACTTCGTGGACATCCTTGTCTCCCCGGCCGGACAGACAGACGACGACGACATCTTCAGGACGGCGCTCAGCGGCCGATTTCAGGGCCCAGGCGATCGCATGAGACGATTCGATGGCCGGCAGGATGCCTTCGGTGCGGGCCATCGTGTGAAACGCCTGCAGCGCTTCGTCATCCGAAATACTCGTATACGTAACCCGACCGGATTCCTTCCAGAAGCTGTGTTCGGGACCGACTCCCGGATAATCCAGGCCGGCGGAAATCGAATGCACGTCCTGAGTCTGTCCGTCGTCATCCTGCAGGACGTAGCTGTAACTGCCGTGCAGCACGCCAGGACGGCCCCAGGTGAGCGTGCTGGCGTGATCGCCCGCTGCCGAACCGCGGCCGCCGGCTTCCACACCGGTCAGGGCGACTGAGGAATCATCGATGAACGGGTAGAACATCCCGGCGGAATTCGATCCGCCGCCCACACAGGCCACGATTTCGTCCGGCAGACGGCCGATCCGGTCCAGACACTGTTCCCGGGTTTCCGTACCGATGACCGACTGAAAATCCCTCACCATGGCCGGAAACGGATGCGGTCCCACCACACTGCCGATGATGTAGTGCGTGTCGCGCACCGATGCCATCCATTCCCGCATTGCTTCATTGATGGCATCGCGCAGAGTTCGGGAACCGGTGGTCACCGGCCGCACTTCGGCTCCCATCGTTTCCATGTTGAACACATTCAGTTTCTGACGCCGCACATCTTCCTCGCCCATGTAGACGACACACGGCAGACCGAAGCGGGCACAGGCGGTGGCCGTGGCCACGCCATGCTGACCGGCGCCGGTTTCGGCAATGACACGCGTTTTGCCCATTCGAAGTGTCAGAAGGATCTGACCGATCGTGTTGTTGATCTTATGAGCCCCGGTCAGATTGAGATCTTCGCGCTTGAACCAGATCTGAGCGCCGCCGCAGGTTTTCGTCAGGCGTTCCGCAAAATACAGAGGATTCGGACGGCCCACATAGTCGCGCAGCAGGGTCCGGTACTGTTCATGAAACTGCGGATCGCTGCGGGCTTCCTGCCACGCTTCCGTCAGCTGATCGAGCGCATACATGAGCGTTTCGGGGACGTAGCGACGCCCGAATTCGCCAAAGCGTCCCCGTTCGTCCGGAACGGCACTGAGTTCGGAGGAGGCAGAAGACATGGAATCGACGGCTTTCTGACAGGAAGGTGTCGGACACAGACCCATCATGATGTTTTTCCGAGCCCACACAACCATCGACCGATTTCCGGAATCCGAATCGATGGTTCGGATCCCGCGGAAGCAAACACGAACATCCGTCCCCACGGGCTGGCCCGTATCCCGACCAGCATCAGCGCCGCCGCCTCCCCGATTTCCTCGCTCATCGATCCTGTCGTTCTCTGTTTCCGGAAGACGCGCCCTGATGTCTGTCTCTTCCGACAGACGGTCGCCAGAATGGATGAAGCAATCTGCCCGGCAGAACGGCCCCGGAACGGGAATCCGGCGATCGCAGCATTCGGGCAGCCGATTCGGGCACCCGTGTCCTGATCCGGGAACTCTGGAAGACGTCATGGCGAAACCGAATGCCGGCCGCACGGCAGGCTATCAGACGTGGACCGATCTGCTGTTCCTGCACTGGAAGGCCGACCCGGCAGCCGTGCAGCGTCTCCTGCCGTGCGGACTGACGGTCGAAGTGCGAAACGGGGATGCCTGGATCGGTCTGGTGCCGTTTCGTATGAAGGCGGTGAGGCCCTGGTGGAGTCCGCCGATTCCCGGAATCTCGTGGTTTCTGGAAACCAACGTCCGCACGTACGTGCGGCATGAATCGGGAACATCGGGAGTCTGGTTCTTCAGCCTCGACTGCAGCCAGCGGCTGGCGGTCGCTGTGGCCCGCCGCTTCTGGCACCTCAACTACATCCACGCCGACCTGAGCGTGTCCGGCCGGTGCCCTGAGCAGATCGATTATGCGGGATTCCGCCCGGACGATCCGGATGTTGCCTTCCGTCTGTCGGTCGATCTGAGCGGTGCCGATTCTCCGATCACCGCGTCTCCGGGATCACTCGAGCATTTCCTGCTGGAACGCTATCTGCTGTTTTCGCGATTCTCCGACGGAACCTTCCATACGGGCCGCGTTCACCATGCCCCGTACACGTACCGACCGGTTCGGCTGCAGTCCGTCAGACAGACCCTGCTGGCGGCGAACGGGATCGACGTGGCGGCCGCCGATCCTCCCGATCATGTCGTCTGGTCGCCTGGTGTGCATGTGCGGGTGTCGCGGCTGCAACAACTGTCCACAGAACACGGCCGACAGTGATCACCCGCTCACGGCGTGTGGAACAGGGACCATTCGTCCATACGAAACCGATTACAGTTCATCGATGAGCTGCCGGCGTTTGATGCGTCTGGTTTCTTCGAGAATCCGTTTCTGCTCTTCCCGCATGGCCCGCAGATCACTGAGAACCTCATGGAATTCCGCCATCCTGCTGACGAATCGACCGGAGTTCGTGGGCATGGATCCCGGGTGCCCGGTAGAATATGCTCGTAGACAGGCCCGTGTGGATGATCGAATGCCCGTGAAACGACCACCGATCACACCAGGATCTCCCCATTTGGCAACCCGGCGGCATGAATCTTCGACCAACCAGATTTCCTTCACCCGCCACTTCGATAAACCGCAGCCGTTGTGCTCACTGGTCGAAATCAGTGCGGACATTCTGGTGCTGCGTGAAAGAGTCGAAGGGGCTGCCTGATCAGATCGTCGGAGGATGTAGGCGCGTGACTCAATTCAGCGCACCACGCAGCAGGCACGACGAACCCACGCATATTCAGGTGAATCCTGAATAACGGCAATATTGCCGCCCCTTATTCAAGGCTGCCTTGATCAATGCGACGTCTTTCCGCGGTGGCGGGGGAGCAGATCTTCATGAACGAAAGCGAGCCCTCACAGGCGCCAACTACCTATCGGGCAGGTAGATACGTCCGCCAGCCTGCGGGCCCCCGGGCATTTGTCCCAGCGCCGCTGCCGCCCGACCCGCCAGTCAGGATCGACCGAACGCTCCAGGTTCTGTTGTCGCAGGCTGACCGGGCGTTGGGACGGCTGGACGGCTCCATTCAGACGCTCCCCCATCCCGATTTATTCGTCTACATGTACGTCCGCAAAGAAGCGGTTCTGTCCAGCCAGATCGAAGGGACACAGAGTTCTCTGCAGGACGTGCTGGCCGCCGAGGCTCAGATTCTCGCCCCGGACCGGCCACGCGACGTGGACGAGGTGGTCAATTATGTTCGCGCGATGAACTACGGGCTCCAGCGGCTCGCGGAGCTTCCCGTCTCCGTGCGGCTCATTCGCGAGATTCACGCCCGGCTGCTGAAGGGTGTTCGTGGTGCGCACCTGGCACCGGGTGATCTGCGGACCAGCCAGAACTGGATCGGTCCGTCCGGCTGCACACTCAACGAAGCCACGTTCGTCCCGCCACCACCTTCTGAAGTTGCGCCCGCTCTGTCCGACCTGGAACGCTTCCTCAATTCCGACTCACAATTGCCGCTACTGATCAAAGTCGGGCTGGCTCATGTTCAGTTCGAGACGATTCACCCGTTTCTCGACGGCAACGGCCGCGTGGGCCGGCTGCTGATCACGTTCCTGTTGTGCCAGCAGGACGTGCTCCAAAAGCCCGTGCTGTACCTGTCTTACTTCTTCAAACGATACCGCCAGGAGTATTACGACCGCCTGCAGTCGGTGCGTGACGATGGAACGTGGGAAGAGTGGCTGGCGTTTTTCCTGCGCGGCGTGATCGAAGTCAGCGGGCAGGCGACGGAAACCGCACGCCGTATTCTCGCTTTGCGAGAAACACATCGCCAGGCCATCACCGACCAGCTCGGCCGCGCGGCGGCCAACGGTTACCGCGTGCTGGAGCATCTGTACGAGCATCCAATTGTCTCGGTCAACGACGTGCAGCAACTGATCGGCACGACGTATCAGTCGGCCAATGATCTGGTGTCGCGTTTCGCGGCAGCGAGGATTCTGACCGAAATCACCGGCCAGGCGCGCAACCGCCGCTTTATGTACCAGAGCTACATCCACCTGTTCCACGATGACGCAGAAGGGGAATCCTGAGCGACCAGGCGACGAGCACAGTCAACCGCTGACACAACGGTTGCTCGGTCTGGCTGATCGAATGGCCGTGAAACGACCACCGATCACACCGGCATCTCCCCGTTTTGCATCCCGGCAATACGAATCCTCGACGAACCGGATTCACAGTTCATCGATGAGCTGCCGGCGTTTGATGCGTCTGGTTTCTTCGAGAATCCGTTTCTGCTCTTCCCGCATGGCCCGCAGATCACTGAGAACCTCATGGAATTCCGCCATGTCGCGGACGTTTTCGAGGATGCTGCGGAGCCGAACGATGACGCGGCTGATCTGCTGATCGGCAGTCCGGATCAGATCCCGCGTCGGCCGCTGATCGGCCGCCGCCACTCGAAAGACACTCATCGCCAGATCCGCCCTCGGCAGATCGCTTTCGATGACCCTGTTCAGAGGCTCCAGGATGTTCTGCCGCATGGTGTCCGCCAGCCGGGCCGGCGGGATCGCGTTGTTGATGAGCTGCTGAATGATGCCGTCGAACCCCTGCAGAATGGACTTCAGTTCATTCGCCTGCCGCCTCAGAACATCAGCACTCCGCGTGGCGGACGTCGTCAGTCCGATGCGATCGTCCCGCCGGGATTCCGTTTCCGACGTTTCCAGCCGCCGCGCCACCTGTTCCTGCAGGTCCAGATCCTTCTGCACCTGGATGAGCTCCTGAATGACCTGTTCGAACCGCCGTCTCAGACTGATCTCCCGGGTGTACAGCATGGAGAGCAGTTCTTCGCTGCTGACAACCCGGAACACGACCGGTTCGCTGCGGGCGGTCTGAGGACCATTGATTCCGCAGTTGTCGACAGCGCTGACCGCCAGAGACAGCGTCTGGCCTTCGGTCAGATCCAGAGGTTCCACCTGAAACCGTTCCGCCGCCGGGCCCGCACCGGATTCCGAACGATCCAGACGAAATTCCCGGGCATCCGAGGGGACCGGCTGTGAAAACGGCCGCGGCCGCCACTGCGTCTGGTCGTCCACCAGAAATTCGAAGCCGGCCGACTTCAGCCCGTAATCATCGCGAATGCGGCCGGAAAACGGGATCACGGCCCGCCGCGTGACGGCCCGGTCGATCCCTTCCGGCCGGACTTCCAGAACAGGCGGTCGGTCGGGAATGCCGGCGATCCGCAGCACCACCGGACGGGTGGAAACGACATCGTCCTGGTCGTGCAGAGAAAATCGCAGCATCGTTCCCGGAGTCACGGCCAGCTCTCCGCCTGTCGACTCCCACTCCGACACCTTCCCGTCCGGCTCAGACGAATCGTCCAAATCGGACTCTGTCATGTCCCCGGAACCGGCCGGCCGGTCCGGAACCAGCCGAAACCGAATGCGGATTGTTGCGGCATCGGCATCCAGCACCGGCGGCAACACAGTCTCCGACAGGCGGCCGCCTTCGGTTCTCTGTGCGGAGTGCTGATTGCCGGTCAGTTCGAACGTGTCCGTGGCGACGCGCAGCGCCTGCAGAGGTTTCGTGGAAACCGCTTCCAGCTCAAAGGCGGTGCCCACCGGCAAAGCCAGCTCGCTGCCGGTGACCGTCCGCGATGTCGAACGCAGGCGGTTCCAGCCGGTGTATGCCGGATAGTCGCAGTGCGCCACGATGTGGTCGAATCCCGGCGGTTCCACCGCACGGATGTGCAGAGGCCGGGGCAGCCGCAGATCTCCCGCCAAAAGATCGATGTCCACATCTTCCTGAAGACGCGTCATCACGAACCGAAAGATGCGCGGGGCAGCCGCAGACAGCCAGGTGCGGCTGACCGTGCCGTCGACACGCCGCACGTCGATGCGAATGCGGGGAGGCACGACCCACGGCCGACCGTCCGGACGGGGAGCGTCCGGAACGGTCAGTTCCAGCTCCAGATCCGTCCCGCGGGGATGCCGATACAGCCACCGGTCGACAGACGGGCCGATTTCCAGGCGGCGGCGGCCCGGCTGCTGAATGGCCGTGATTCGCAGATCGGTTGTCCGTTCATGATACACGTCCTGGCAGCGAACAAAGGCGTTCCACCAGCGGGGAATCGTCTGCGGCGATGCCACCGTGACACCGCCCAGCGACAGCAGCAGCAGACCGGCCGTGAACACACGCCGCTTCAAAGGACGCAGGTCGAACACGGCTTCGGCAGTCGCCGACGCGGCCAGCATGCGGGCTTCCCGAACCGTTCGGTTCAGCATGCCGCGGGACAGCGGCCCGTCGGCCTTCAGTCCGGAAGTGCCTTCGACCGCTGTGATCAGACGGTCGCCGAACTGCGGAAATCGCCGTTCCAGCAGCACAGCCGTATCACGATCGTGGATGCGCCGCAGGGAAGGCAGCACCACACTTTGCAGCAGCAGCCACAGTGCGCCGACGATCATCAGCACCAGCACCGATATCCGCAGCCCCACGGGCAGTTCCAGATGCCTCAATGCAAACCAGCCCAGGTCGAGTCCGGTGGTGATCCAGAAAACCGTCACAGCAGCAATGATCAGCCCCAGCAGTCCTGACAGCAGCACATAGCGCTTCAGACGCCGGCTGACCGATTCCATCAGCTGCTGCAGTTCCGCAGGCAGTTCAGCATGCATTGTGTCGGACGAAGGATCCATACCGTCCTTCCGGTTGACGCGGCCGTGCACGGCGAAGGCGGAACGATCTGCCGCAGCAATGGATGTCCCGTCAGACCATTCAGCCGGACACGCTGTCCAGAGTATCCTCCACCACGTCGCGTTTCCGCCAGGCTTCGAGGTCTTCGCTGAGTCGCGGCGCGATGGAAATGGTGACTTCGTCCTTGGTCAGAAACACGACCCCGTCCAGCAGCGACACATCGCGAATGGCTTTGACCAGATCATCATCCTGAATGGCGTCCTGAATGTCGACCGGCCGCACGGCATGTTCGCTGCGAAACAGAACCTTCATCACTTCCAGAGTCGATTCTTCATCGATGCAGTGAACATCGTCCAGACGCTGCCAGGTATACCAGGCCGCACAGAACAGACGCGGCACGATCATCACGATGCTCGTCAGCCATTCCAGCAGAGACTGGTCGCTGTCGATGCTGCCGAACGCCCACGCCCAGATGTGAGACGTCGGCGGCGCGATACTCAGCTCCACGGTTGTGCTGTGGGAAACAGCCCGATGTCGGGCATCCTGAAGTTCCGTGCGGGCCCTGGACCACGTGTACAGGCCCATGACACTGTACAGACCGGCGATGACCAGAACGGCCGTCATCAGACTGTATCCGGCCATGAGGAACGCGAATAACAGAAACCCGGCCTGCAGAATGAAAAACACGGTTCCTGTCACCGCCATTCCCACTGCTGCCATGAACGTCAGTTTGCGCTGCGTTTCAATACGCTGATAAACCCAGTTTCTGAAGCCGTGCTTTTTCATGGGTGTCGCCGGAGAAAACAGACGGATGACTGCCTGGAGCCCGCCAGGGAACATGCGGTATTCTACCGGAATCCCCCGCGGTCCTCGACTGTTCCCCAGGCGTTCCGCCGGAGACAGACCAAAATCCGGATCAGAAACATTCTTCGCCGTCTGAAACGGTGCCGCCGCATGGGCGGAACGGGCGGACGGCCGTGTTTCGGAAGGCGGCCCTTCTTCGGAACCGTCCCGACCAACTTCGCTCCTGCAACAACACTGTCGGCTGCCATGATACGAATCGTTTCGCCCCTGGTCGTTCTGACGGCGTCCGTGCTGTCCGGCCTGCCGGCACCGGCCGCCCCTCCACGGCCCAACATCCTTCTGGCCATTGCCGATGACTGGTCGTTCGGCCACGCCGGAGCATACGGGTGTCCCTGGGTGGAGACTCCGGCGTTCGACCGTGTCGCCCGCAGCGGGATTCTTTTTCACCAGGCATATACGCCCAATGCCAAATGCGCTCCTTCGCGCGCCATTCTGCTGACCGGACGGCATTCCTGGCAGCTCGAACAGGCGGCCAATCATCTGTGCCTGTTTCCGCCGCAGTTTCGAACATGGATGGAAGTTCTGAACGAGCACGGATACGCCACCGGGTTCACCGGAAAAGGCTGGGGACCAGGAATCGCCGTCGATTCCCGCGGACATCCGCGGCAGATGACGGGCACACGATTCAGTCCGCGTCGGACAGAACGTCCTTTGTCGGGCGTGTCCCCCATCGACTACACGGCGGGGTTCGAAGCGTTTCTGGAATCCGTTCCGGAAGGACAGCCCTGGTGTTTCTGGTACGGGGCGTTCGAACCGCATCGCCCCTATGAAGCCGGATCCGGCCGGCGATCGGGAAAGACGGTCGCCGATATCGATCGTGTGCCGGCTTTCTGGCCGGATGACCACATCGTCCGATCGGATATGCTCGACTATGCCGCGGAAGTCGAATACTTCGACGCTCATCTGGGCCGCATTCTGGATGTCATCGAACGGGCCGGTCTGACCGACAGCACCCTGGTGATCGTCACGTCGGACCACGGCATGCCGTTTCCCCGGTGCAAGGGACAGGCGTACGACGCATCCTGCCACGTGCCTCTGGCCATGATGTGGCCGGACGGCATTCGGGGCCGCGGCCGCCAGGTGGATGATTATGTGTCCTTCACAGACATCGCCCCGACTCTGATCGAGGCGGCCGGTCTGGAATGGCAGGCGACCGGGATGGCCCCCGCCGCCGGACACAGCCTGCAGGAGATGTTCATCAGCAGCCGGTCCGGCCGCATCGTTTCCTGGAGGGACCATGTGCTGCTGGGCAAGGAACGGCACGACGCCGGCCGGCCGCACAACGGCGGATACCCGATTCGCGGCATCCTCAGCAGCGACTGGCTGTATCTGAGAAACTGGCATCCCGATCGGTGGCCGGCCGGCAATCCGGAAACCGGATATCTCAACTGCGACGGCGGTCCGACCAAATCCCGGATTCTCAGCCTTCGCCGGGCCCATCCGGAATCCGCTCCGCACTGGGATCTGTGCTTCGGACGCCGGCCGGCCGAAGAACTGTACCACCTGGCGTCCGACCCGGACTGCGTCATCAATCTGGCCGGCAGCACCGACCACCAGGAACGTCTGAGGCAGCTCCGACAGCAGATGGAAACCGAACTGCGCGATCAGAAAGATCCGCGGATGGCCGGCCGGGGAGAGGTGTTCGACCAGTACCCCTGGTCGCGCCCGGATCTGAAGGATTTCTACGAACGATACCGGGCCGGACAGCCCGTCCGCGCCGGCTGGGTTCTGCCGACCGATTTCGAACCGGCCCCCCTGTTCGAAGCGGCAGCCCAGGAAGACGGACCGCCGCAGGCTGCTCCCTAACCGATGATCTCCCGTCGGCGGTTCACATAATCCCAGACGACGAAACGGTCCAGATCCTTTCCTGCCGTGAAGAACACGCGGCCTCCGGTCCCTTCGGCCAGGCGGTGCGCGAAACGGATGTCTTCGTGCGACTGAGCCCACCCCGGCAGCAGAAAGATGTTGATGGTGATGTCGTCCTGGCGGCACAGATGGCCTTCGCGCAGGGTGGCCTGTTCGGTACGCGGATCCGGCGGATACAGCAGGAACAGATGGCTGTCTTCGAAGTGAGCCGTCGGCAGTCCGTCGGTGATCAGAATGATCTGTCGATTCGGAGTGTCCTGTCCGGTCAGGAAACGCCGCGCCATCTGCAGCCCGTGCTGCAGATTCGTGAAATGAGGCGGGATGTGGAGTTCGCTGACATCATCCCGGCTCATGTCCACCCGCAGCCGCACGACCGGATCGGTGACGGTGGGAATCCGGGGCATCAGCGACACGATGTCTCCAGGCGGCACCGGACGGGCGAAACTGGCCACATCAATGAACCGAAGAAAATCGCCCGGGTATTCGGAAAGAATCAGTCCGTTGAGCGCCAGGGCCATGCGCTTGACGTTGATGTACTGTCCGTCGTACCGCATGGAACCGCTCATATCCATCACCACTGCCGTCGCGCAGCGGGGATTGTTGCGGCTGCGATGGATTTCGATGTCATCCGGATGCAGCCGGACAGGACGCTCCCCCTTCTGTCGCAGCAGAGCGTTGATCATCGTCTGCGGAATGTCCATCTGAGTGACCGAATCACCGAATTCATACGGACGGGTCTGCTGCAGTTCGACCGCTCCGTCGCCTTCGATCGGCTCCCGATGACGTCCCGTACCGGACGCATTCAGATCGCTGAAAATGCGTTCCAGCAGACGGCCCTGAAAGATGCGGTACGCCCGGGGCGACAGATGCACCTGGCCGTCGGAACGGATCACGCCCTGCTCTTCCAGAAGCGTGTTCAGGTAGTCCTGGACCTGCCTTTGAAAGTCGGCCATCTGCTGAACGGTTTCCGGATCCGTGAATTCCGACAGTTCGTCCAGATCGATGATAGCCAGTTGAGCCGTTTCCCGGGCCTGTTCGAGCTGTTCCAGAAGTTCCTCGATCCGCTGCAGCTCTTCCAGCACCTCCAGCGCCTGAGGAATCGTCAACGGCGTTCTGCCGGTGAAATCGCGGCCGGAAGCCAGAGCATCGACCTGGTACAGATCGGCCAGAGATTCCATCACGGCCAGCACACCGGATGCGAACCGCGGGCTGGTTCGTTCGGCCCGGTACCACAGATGTTCGAGCTGATAGATCTGCTCGGTCCGCACCGCCCGATTCCAGGCGCGGCGAAATTCCGACGGCGGACGCGTCTGAGCGGCCGTCTTTTCAAACCGCTCACGGGCCCGCCGCCGAACGGAATCCGTTTCGTATTTCTCCAGAATTTTTCGCCGCCGTTCCTGAAGCATGGCGATGAGCGCATCCAGGCCGGGACCAAGTCCGGCAAACTGTTCCGGATCGAGTCGAATGGCGGAAGCCAGTTCTTCTTCGGTCAGTTCCCGCATCGATCCCCACTGCAGAAGGTGATCGAAAGCCGGACCCACCACATCCGGCGGCGGACCGGATGCCGACGGAAATCGGGCCGGATCGTACTTCTGGTAGGTGTGGACGATGCCGCCGCGATGCGGATGATCCGAAGGCGCAGGCATGGCAGACGAAATCCTGATTCCATCCGGACAGACGGCAGAAACGGACAGCGGCCGGCTGGCCGGCTGCTGCGGCCGGAACAACGAACACACCGGCCCGCTCACGCAGGCCGGCTCTCACAGCCGCACCGACTCACTGTACCGCACCGTCTTCGCTTTTGCACACAGTGCGTTCCATTCCGGATCATCCGCCCGGACATCCGCAGCGGTCTGCCGCCAGGGAGAGAATGGACGGGGGGGAGGGGCGACAAAACGGCGGCAGTGCCGGATTCTGAGTCCCCGAAGACCGGAATTTCGAGCATGCAGAAGCCATACTGTGGCTGTCTGCGCCGCAGATTTGTGTGCGAGACCGTTTCCTGTTCTTTGTGGGCAACGGGTCTTCTGCGGTGCCATCGGACAGGCTGCAGCGGGCGGATCCGTGACCGTCATTCGTGCTGACCATCTGACGAAACGTTTTTCGACGAGCGAGAATCGCGACGTTGTCGCGGTGGATTCGGTGTCGTTCGAGGTTCAGTCCGGCGAAGTCTTCGGCCTGCTGGGGCCCAACGGAGCCGGCAAGACGACGACACTGCGGATGATGCTGGGACTGCTGCGCCCTTCATCCGGCGACGCCCGGATCAATGGCTGTTCCGTGTCCGCTGATCCGGATCAGGTGAAGCGACTGGTCGGGTTCGTATCCACGAGCGTGGGCGTCTACCAGTGGCTGACCACCGAAGAAATGCTGCTGTTCGTGGGCGACCTTTACAACGTGCCGCCCGAAACGTGCCGCGAACGCATCGACCATCTTTCCCGGCTGCTCGACTTTTCCTCGTTTCTGCATCGGCGCTGCGGAGTTCTCAGCACCGGACAGAAACAGCGCGTCAGTCTGGCCCGGGCTCTGATACACGATCCGCCTGTCATGCTGCTGGATGAACCGACGCGGGGACTGGACATCGTCGGCAGTCAGGTGATCTTCGAATACCTGCAGCTTCTGAAATCCGAAGGCCGGGCGGTGGTCATCTGCACACACCGCCTGGATGAAGCCGAACGATTTGGAGACCGCTTTGGACTGATGCACCAGGGCGCCATGCGTCTGACCGGCACGCTGGCTGAACTTCAGCAACAGACCGGGAAAAAGGGACTGACCGACATTTTCATCGACCTGATCCGGTCTCCGCAGGAGACCGGATCGTGAAGTCCGCCATTTTGTCTCCGACAACATTGCGCACCGTGCGTCTGGCCGTGAAGGAACTGCGCGAAATTCTGCGGGACCGCCGCACGATCGTCACGCTGGTTCTCATGCCGCTGTTCATCTATCCGATGCTGGGTGTCATCGTGCGGCGGGTGCTGCTGACGGGAATGGAAACAGCCGGAACAGCGGTCTTCCGGATCGTGATGGAATCCGATGAAGAGGCCGCCATTCTGCGGCAGCAGCTCGAATCCGGATCGGCTCTGCTGCCGTCTCCTCCCCCGCAGAACACGCCCGGCAGTCCCCTGCAGACGCTGATGAAATCGCCGCGACGAAGTCGACCGGAATTCGAGGTGTATCCGCCTGCCCCCGGTGCGACCCCGGAATCAGAACTGCTCAAAGGATACGCCGACCTGGCCATCCGCATCGACATCCTGGACGGCAGTCCGCCGGTCTGCGACTGGTTCATCCTGCATCGGGCGGATGCTGCTGCCAGCGTCCAGGCCAGAAACCACGTCATCGAATGCCTGCGGGCTCTGAACGAACAATGGCTGCGCAGGACTCTGGAAGCCCACGGCATCGATCTCGTCCTGCCCGTCCGGATCACCGAACGTTCCCTCGTTTCCAGTGAACAGCCGGCCTCACCGCTGGTGACCTTCATTCCGCTGGTTCTGGTACTGATGACCATGACAGGAGCCGTCTATCCGGCCATCGACCTGACAGCCGGCGAACGCGAACGGGGCACCATGGAAATTCTCATGGCCGCCCCCGTCCCGCGGAGAACCCTGCTGGCCGGCAAGTTCGTGGCAGTGCTGACGGTGGCCCTGCTGACGGCCACCGTGAACATGGTGTCCATGTTCGCCACCCTGTTCACGCTGGGGCTGGACCGGACGGTTCTGGGCAGCAGCGGCCTGCGAACCATCCCTCTGATTCTGCTGCTGATGGTGGTCTTCGCCGCATTCTTTTCAGCGGTTCTGCTGAGTATCACGAGCGTGGCCCGCAGCTTCAAAGAAGCCCAGGCCTGGCTGATTCCTCTGATGCTTCTGTCGCTGACTCCCGGGGTCTTCAGCCTGATGCCCGGCCTGGAAATGGGCCCCGTGCTGACGGTGACTCCCCTGGTGAATATCGTCCTGTCCGGCCGGGATCTGCTGCAGGGACATTTCGATCTGCTGCGTTTCACGGTGGTGCTCATCAGCACAGCCGTGTACAGCGTTTCGGCTCTCGCTCTGGCAGCACGTGTGTTCGGTTCCGATGCGGTCCTGTACGGCAGTTCGTCATCCTGGTCCTCGCTCCGGCACCGACACGGCCCGCCGCGGACGGCAGCACCGCCGGAATCCGCTCTGCTGACCCTGGCACTCGTGTTTCCTCTGTTTCTCGTGATCGGTTCCGTGCCGACCCGACTGACCGACAGTCTGTCGGGTGTCCTGCTGCTGAACATCGGCGTGTTTCTGCTGGTGTTTGCGGGAGTGCCGCTGATCGTGCTGAAGGCGACCGGGACGCGCCTGCCCGGCGGACTGGGTCTGAACCGGCCCATTCCCCGGACCGCCGCAGCCGCTGCGATCTGCCTGGGACTGTCGATGTGGGCGATTCTGTACGAAATCAGTGTGGTGATCGGGCTGGATGCCGAAGCCGACAACCTGCGGCGCAGTCTGGAAACCCTCACAGAAGGCCTCCGGCAGACGCCTCTGACCATTCGTCTGGCCGCTCTGGCGGTCGCACCGGCTGTGTGCGAGGAGCTGTTTTTTCGAGGGTTTCTGCAGACATCGCTGCGGGAACGCCTGAAACCGTCTGCCGCCGTTGTCGCCACGGCCCTGCTGTTCGGACTGTTTCACATCTTCGTGCGCGACGGCCTGTTCGTGGAACGCCTCATTCCCAGCACGATCATGGGAATCCTTCTCGGCTGGATGCGGGAACGCTCCGGCACTGTCCTGCCGGGGATGCTGCTGCATGTCATGCACAATGGCCTGCTGATCGGTCTGGTGGACTTTCAGAAGACACTGGAACAGTACGGCATCGGTCTTGCGCAGCAGACACACCTGCCGGTGATGACAACGCTCGCCTGCGCAGGCCTGGCCGCCGCGGGAATCGCGTTTCTGGCAGCCGCACACCCGCCGAACGAACGCCCCCGGCGATTCCTCCGGCCGGATGGCACAGACACATCATCCTGAATGAGGTCCGGTTTTCTGCTGCTTTTGGCAGCGCGATTCTCTGAATCTGCATTCCCGCTCAGCGCACGTCGCGACTGATTGCAGATCACCTGGTGCCACCTATAATCGATTCTCGTCCTGTGTCCGCATGTCGGCACGGGCCACGTACCGCACGCAGGTTTCCGGTCTTCAGGTTTCCGGTCTCAGGGAGTGTCGCTTTGGGTTCCGTCAGTCGAATACTCAGTCTTCCGGCCAGGCTGCTGGCCCAGGTGCCCGGACTGGGGCCGGTGGTGCAGGCGGCGGCCACGTCGGTGGGCCAGAAGATTCTCATGGCCGTCACCGGATTTCTGCTGTGCGGATTTCTGGTGACGCATCTGGCCGGCAATCTGCTGCTGTACGCCGGTGAAGAGCGTTTCAATCACTATGCCGAATCCCTGCACAGCTGGGGCGTGGTTCTGAACGCCGCGGAAGCCGGCCTGCTGGCTTTGTTTCTGGCACACATCGGTCTGGCGATTTCCACAACCGCCATGAACCGTCAGGCGCGTCGTCACCGCTATGCGGAAAAAGACAGCAAACAGGACCCGACCGCGATTCCCGGAGGAGCGTCTTCCTGGATGGTGGTCACGGGAATCCTCATCGCCTTCTTCCTCATTCTGCATGTCACCGACATGCGGCTGAAGATGAATCCCGTCGTCGACTATGAAGCGGCCGTCCAGGACGGAACGATGAGCGAATTTCGGGCCGTTCATCTGGTTCTGACCAGCTACGCCACTTCGTGGGGCTATGTGGTCGGACTGATCGCTCTGGGAATTCACCTGAGTCACGGTGTTCGCAGCGCGTTTCAGACGCTGGGAATCAGTCATCCCCGCTGGAACGGTCTTCTGGACATCGCCGGACAGCTTTTCGCCTGGGTGATTACACTGGGGTTTCTGAGTCTGGTGGTTCTGGCAGCGCTCCGATCCGTTTCCTGACAGTCGGCCTCCCATGATGTTTCTGCGGTGGTTTGTCCGGTCCGGACGGCTTTTCAACGATTCCTGTTTTTTCGCCGAAGGTCAACCTGATGGCTCGTGTGGCAAGTGAACCTCTGAACTCCCGGGTGCCGGACGGCCCGATCGAACAGTTGTGGGACCGGCATCGCTTCAACATGAAGCTGGTCAATCCGGCCAACAAGCGGAAGTTCCGCATCATTGTCGTCGGCACGGGACTGGCGGGAGGAGCGGCGGCCGCGTCTCTGGGGGAACTGGGGTACCACGTGCAGGCGTTCTGCTTTCAGGACAGTCCGCGACGGGCACACAGCATTGCCGCTCAGGGAGGAATCAACGCGGCCAAGAACTATCCCAACGACGGGGACAGCATCTGGAGACTGTTTTACGACACCGTCAAGGGCGGCGACTACCGGGCCCGCGAAGCAAACGTGTACCGCCTGGCCCAGATCAGCAACCACATCATCGACCAGTGCGTGGCTCAGGGAGTCCCCTTCGCCCGGGAATACGGCGGCACGCTGGCCAACCGATCGTTCGGCGGTGCACAGGTATCCCGCACGTTCTACTGCCGCGGTCAGACCGGGCAGCAGCTTCTGCTGGGAGCCTATCAGGCCATGATGCGGCAGGTGCAGCAGGGGCGCGTGGAAGTCTTCGCCCGCCGCGAAATGCTGGAACTGATCGTCGTCGACGGTCTGGCGCGCGGCATTGTCGTCCGCAATATGAGAACCGGACAACTGGAAACCCACACGGCCGATGCCGTGGTGCTGTGCACCGGCGGATACGGAAATGTGTTCTATCTGTCGACCAATGCCAAAGGCTGCAACGTCACGGCGGCCTGGCGCTGCTGTCGTCGCGGAGCGTACTTCGCCAATCCGTGTTACACTCAGATTCATCCGACCTGCATTCCGGTCAGCGGAGACTACCAGTCCAAACTGACGCTGATGAGCGAAAGCCTGCGGAACGACGGACGCGTCTGGGTGCCGAAAAAAGCGGGCGACACACGCCCGCCTTCTGAAATCCCGGAAGACGAACGCGACTACTACCTGGAACGCCGTTATCCGTCGTTCGGCAACCTGGTCCCCCGCGATGTGGCGTCCCGGGCGGCCAAGGAACGCTGCGATGCGGGCTATGGCGTGGGAGAAACCCGACTGGCCGTGTACCTGGATTTCCAGGACGCCATCGCCCGCGACGGCGTGGAGACCATTCGGCGGAAGTACGGCAATCTGTTCCACATGTACCAGAAAATCACGGCAGAAAACCCGTACGAAGTGCCGATGCGCATCTATCCGGCCGTGCACTACACCATGGGCGGACTGTGGGTGGATTACAACCTGATGAGTACCGTGCCGGGGCTGTTCGTTCTGGGAGAAGCCAACTTTTCCGACCATGGAGCCAACCGTCTGGGAGCCAGCGCCCTGATGCAGGGACTGTCAGACGGATACTTCGTCATCCCCTACACGATCGGCGATCATCTGGCGACCGCCTCCCTGCCACCGGTCTCCGAAGACCATCCGGCCTGTCAGGAAGCCGTCCAGGCAGCCGAAGAACGGCTCAGCCGACTGATGTCTGTGTCCGGAAAGCGGTCTGTCGACAGTTTTCATCGGGCCCTGGGACAGATCATGTGGGACCGCTGCGGCATGGCCCGCAACCGGTCCGGGCTGGAAACCGCCATCAGCGAAATCCGGGATCTGCGGGAACAGTTCTGGAAGGACGTACGGGTTCCAGGATCCGCCGGCACGCTCAACCAGAGTCTGGAGAAAGCCGGCCGGGTGGCCGATTTTCTGGAATTCGCGGAACTGCTGGCGATCGACGCTCTGGAACGCGAAGAATCGTGCGGCGGGCATTTCCGTGAAGAACACCAGACAGAAGACGGTGAGGCCCGGCGCAACGATGAACAGTTCATGCACGTGGCCGCCTGGGAATTTCACGGCGTGGGCGAAGAACCCACGCTGCACAAAGAACCTCTGAACTTCCAGTACGTGCCTCCGACGACCAGGAGTTACAAATAATGAGTGGAGAACACCTCAGTCTGACTCTGCGGGTCTGGCGGCAGGACGGCCCCGAAGATCCCGGGCGCTTCGAAACATATCAGCTTGACAACGTCAATCCGCATATGTCGTTTCTGGAAATGCTGGATGTCCTGAACGAACAGCTGATCGAATCGGGCGACGAACCGGTGGAATTCGATCACGACTGCCGGGAAGGCATCTGCGGCATGTGCAGCCTGATGATCAACGGGCAGGCACACGGTCCCGACCGGGCCACAACGACCTGCCAGCTTCATATGCGCCGGTTCCGCAGCGGCGATACGATCACCATCGAACCCTGGCGCGCCAGCGCCTTTCCGGTGGTGCGGGACCTGGTTGTGGACCGGTCCGCTTTCGACCGCATCATTCAGGCCGGCGGCTACGTGTCCGTCAACACCGGCAACGCTCCGGATGGCAACGCCATACCTGTCCCGGGAACCGTTCAGGAAACCGCCATGGATGCCGCGGCCTGTATCGGCTGCGGTGCATGCGTGGCCGCCTGCAAAAACGCGTCGGCCATGCTGTTCGTATCCGCCAAAGTGTCTCAGCTGGCCATGCTGCCGCAGGGGCAGGCCGAACGCACCCGCCGGGTGCTCGGTATGGTGACGCAGATGGATGAAGAAGGGTTCGGAGCCTGCACGAACACATCCGAATGCGAAGCCGCCTGCCCGGCGGAAATCTCCGTCAGCCACATCGCCCGACTGAACCGCGAATACGTGCGGGCCGCTCTGACCGCCGGATAACACGGCACATCGGTCAGACACTCCCAAGTCCCGGATGGGATCGGCCTTCAGTCGTAAATCGGACAGAACGTATTGAAGGCCGTTTCGCAGAAATCCCCCGGGTCATTGAAGCGGCGGTTGCGGTTGAGCTGACTGATGGCCGTCATTTCGTCTTCGGTCAGTTCGAAATCGAACAGCGACAGGTTCTCTGCCAGACGGTCGGGCTGAGTCGTTTTGGGGACGATCGCCGTCCCCCGCTGCACCCCCCACCGCAGGACGATCTGGGCCGGAGTGCGGCTGTGACGGGCAGCGATTTCCTGAATGACCGGCTGAGCAAGCACAGACTCCTCCGGCCGGGCCATCTGCAGGGAGAAATACGACAGAGCCCCCAGCGGGGAAAACGCCGTCACGGCGATGCCGGCTTCCCGGCAGAAACGCAGCAGCCGTTCCTGAGTGAGATACGGGTGGAGTTCCACCTGCAGCACCGCCGGCGGCACCTGCGCGTGACAGATCAGATCGCGCAGCAGTGCCGTTCCGAAATTGCAGACGCCGATTTCCCGCACCAGGCCGGCGGTCTGCAGTTCTTCCATGGCCTGCCAGGTCGCACTGATCGGAACCCGGTCGAACTCCATACGCGGTTCCGCCGCGTCCGGGTCGAAAAACCACCCGGGAGGATACCGGGTTTCGAACGGGACGAATTTCTGGGCAATCGGAAAATGAATCAGGTACAGGTCGAGGAAATCGAGCTGCAGATCGCGCAGAGTCCGCTCCAGAGCCGGCCGGACATGTTCCGGACGGTGAAAAGTGTTCCACAGTTTGGACGTGATCCAGAGTTCTTCGCGGCGCACCGCCCCTGAAGACAGCGCGTCGGCCAGTCCCTGTCCGACCTGTGCTTCATTGCCGTAATCGCAGGCGCAGTCGAAATGCCGGTAGCCCGCATCGATGGCCGTTCGGACGATGCGGGCCGTCTGCCCGGGTTCGATCTTCCAGACCCCCAGCCCCACAGGAGGCATGGTGCGGCCGGAAGAAAGCTGCAGACCGTGTTCGGAAACAGGAAGATTCTGAGTCATGAAAAGATCGGTCAGGAAAAGCTGAAGAACGGAAATGCGAATCGGAAGACGTCAGGGGGTTCCGGCGCGGTAGTCGGGATTGGGACGCGGAGCCTTCGCCTGGACGGATGTCCGCCACGTATCCAGAAGCTGCCGCATCCTGCGGACGCGGTCCGGATGCTGCCGGGCCAGATCGGTCGTTTCTCCTTCATCGGAGGCCAGATCATACAGTTCTGTCCGATCACCTTCGTAGTAGTGAATCAGTTTCCAGTTGCCCTGGCGAACGGCACTGCCGGGAGTCATCCGCGGATAGTAGTGCGGATAGTGCCAGTACAGGGTATCGCGGCCCAGGTCCGCTTCCGGATTGTCCAGCAGCGGCATCAGGCTGATTCCGTCGGATTCCGCCGGAAGATCATCGGCCAGACCGCAGCCGGCAGCGAACGTCGGCAGAAAATCCTGCGATGTGACCGGGATGCGGCAGATGCCGTTCGGCTGCGTGCGTCCGGGCCAGCGGATGATGAGCGGAACCCGAATGCCGCCTTCATATAAGGTGCCTTTTCCCGACCGATACGGCGCATTGGACGTGGGCGGCCGGTTCCCGGACCGGCGGGACGGGAAATCGACACCGCCGTTGTCGCTGGTCAGAACCACGATCGTATCGTCTGCCAGATCGAGTTCTTCGAGAACACTCAGGAGGCGGCCGATGTTGTCATCGAGACAGGCGATCATGGCGGCGTATTCCGCATGACGATGCACGGCTCCAGGAGACCGGTTCTGAAACCGCCGGACCAGTTTCGGCTTTCCCATGATGGGTGTGTGAACCGTGTGAAACCACAGACTCAGAAAGAACGGTTCACCGCGGTGGCGCCGGACGGCTTCGATGGCATGATCGGTCAGCCGGTCCGTCAGGTAGTCGCCTTCCTTTCCCGGCCCGATCGGCACGTACCGCAGTTCCGGATCGCTGGCCGACCAGGCACCTCGATAGGGATAAAAGTACGACACCGGCGCTCCCCAGCATGTTCCGCCGACGTTCAGATCGTACCCCTGCGTTTCCGGATACCATGCGGCCCGTCCCAGATGCCATTTGCCGATATGAATCGTCGCGTAGCCTTTGGCTCGGAACAGTTCGGCCAGAGTGACTTCTTCGCGGGGAAGGTTCGGCCGGCTGACGGCGTTGAGCAGCGGTCGGTCTTTCGGTCCGCCGTCCCGGGCTCCTTCATGCCAGATGGTCATGTCCAGACGCGCCGGAGAGCGTCCGGTGAGAATCGCGGCCCGCGTGGGCGAACACACCGGAGAAGCCGCATAAGCCTGAGTGAACCGCAGGCCGTCGGCTGCCAGCCGATCGATTGCCGGGGTTTCGAAAAAGTCGCTGCCCAGAACGGCTGCATCCGTCACGCCCCAGTCGTCGACCAGAATGAACACGACATTGGGATCCCGGGCGGCTGTTTCCCCGGTGAACAGCAGCACAGGCAGCAGAAACCACAGCCGGAGACCCGGCAGGGACCGAATGTCGGACACGTCGCACACCAGAACCAGACACCGTCGCACATGATTCATGCCGAACCGACGTTCCGCATGACAGGACGCATTGTGCGGACTGCACGATCGGATTGCCAGTGAACACCGGGTGGAACGGAGACGGCCCGGGCCGCACCCGTTCTGTCGCACGAAATCCCCTGGCCGATCAGGCGTGTCTGTACACCGATTCGAAATCGATGTTGTAGCGCTTCATTTTCTTGTACAGCGTGGTCCGGTTGATGCCCAGCATTTTCGCCGTGTTCTGGCGGTTCCATCCGTTCGCTTCCAGGGCCTGGATGATGAGCTGACGTTCGGGCTGTGTGAGGGCCGATTTCAGCGATCCGCCTTCCAGCCGCGCCGACAGATCGGCGGGGCGTTCCTGAGGTGCCAGGATTTTTTCAGGAAGATCGCTGACGGTGATCACGTCTCCCTGGCAGAGAACGACGGCCCGTTCCAGGACGTTGAGCAGTTCCCGGACGTTTCCGGGCCAGTGATACTGCTGCAGCGCCTTCATGGCCTGGTCATCGATTCCGCGAAGACGGCGGCCGGTCTGTTCGGCGAACTGCTTCAGATAGTGTTCTGCCAGCAGCGGAATGTCGCCGATGCGCTCGCGCAGTGCCGGCTGGGTCAGAGTGATCACATTGATGCGGTAATAAAGATCTTCCCGGAATTCGCCCCGCCGGACGGCCTGTTCCAGATCTTCGTTGGTTGCCAGAATCAGCCGCACGTCCACCTTGTGCGTTTCGTTGCCGCCGACCGGTTCGAATTCCCGATCCTGCAGGACCCGCAGCAGCTTCACCTGGAGCTGCGGGGACGCGGTGGCGATTTCGTCGAGAAACAGCGTGCCGCCGTCGGCCTGCAGGAACTTTCCGACCTTGTCGTGACTGGCTCCCGTGAAGGCCCCGGCCACGTGCCCGAACAGTTCGCTTTCCAGCAGATTGTCAGGAAGCGCCCCGCAGGCGACTTCCACGAACGGCTTGTCGGCCCGGTTGCTCAGCTGATGAATGCTGCGGGCCGTCATCGTTTTGCCGGTTCCGCTTTCACCCAGAATGAGCACGGTGGTGCGCGTGTCGGCCACACTTTCGATCAGTTCGAACATCCGCAGCATCTTGTAGTCTTTGCCGATGATGCTGGACAGCCCGTGCTTTTCGTTCAGTTGTTCTCTGAGCTGCTCGTTCTCCTGCAGAATCTGTCGCTGTCCGATGGCCCGTTCGATGGACAGACTGAGTTCTTCATCGATGACCGGTTTGGTCAGATAGTCGAAGGCCCCCATGCGAATGGCTTCCACCGCACTTTCGATGGTTCCGTATCCGGTCAGCAGAATCACGGCTGTTCCCGGGACGTGTTCCCGCGCCCACTGCAACAGTTCGAAACCGTCGCGGTCCGGCAGATTGACATCGCAGATGACCACTTCGAACGGATATTCGTCCATCCGCTGCATGGCTTCGGAACAGTCCTGAGCCGTTTCCGTACGGTGTCCCAGACTGCGCAGGTAGTCGGCCATGGCTGACCGAATGTGTTTGTCGTCGTCAACGACCAGCAGCGAACCGGAATAAGCTGTCGCCATCGTAAGTCCCCTCAGAAGATTTCAGGTGCGCAGCACCGATCAGCGGCGCACCGGCTTTGACCTGTCCGGCGGCCCGGAATGGCCGGACGGCGCCGACTGTCGAACCGACATCCGGTCGGCATGCTGTCAGAAGAGGGGATACGGAACCCTAGGATGTCTTCTGCCATCCGGTCCGCGGACAGCACCTGCCCGAACCGGCTTTCCGATGATTTTCGGCCAGCTTGACTCAGAATCCGTGCAGACCGAAGATCCGCTGCAGACCGGACAGACGGACCGCTGCCGCGGCAGATCATTCAGGAAAGACCGTCGATGGATGCCATGGCCGCACTGCTGGCACTGACTCTGATGGAGATCGTGCTGGGCATCGACAACATCATCTTCATCACGATTCTCACCGATCGGCTTCCCGAGAACCGGCAGGCGGTGGCCCGGAGAGCCGGTCTGGTTCTGGCCATGGCATCCCGAATCGCCCTGCTGTTCGCCATCAAATGGGTACTGGGCCTGACAGACACGGTGTTCCGACTGTCGACTCTGGGCGTTTCCGAAACCTGGCTGCAGCAGGTCAGTCCGGAACACTGGGAAGAGATTCTTCACGTGTCCTGGCGGGACATGATTCTTGTCAGCGGCGGGCTGTTCCTGATCGGCAAGAGCGTTCTGGAAATCCACGCCCGCTTCGAGCCGGAAGACCGGCCGCACCGGATCACTCCGACGCCGGGTTTCGTCGGTGTTCTCGTGCAGATCGCCGTGCTGGACGTCGTGTTTTCACTGGACTCGGTTATCACAGCGGTCGGCATGGCGGATGACCTGACCGTGATGATCGCGGCGGTCGTCCTGGCGGTTGCCGTGATGATGCTGTTCGCGGAGCATGTCAGCCGCTTCGTGAAACACCACCCGACGCTCAAAATCCTGGCTCTCAGCTTTCTCATTCTCATCGGTGTCATGCTGGTGGCCGAAGCTGTGGGAACTCAGGTGAACAAAGGCTACATCTACTTCGCCATGGCGTTCTCCCTGGCTGTGGAAATGATCAACATCCGGCTGCAGAGGCAGGAACGGCAACCATGAGTGACCTGCCGATCATCAGCGTGACGGAACTGGTGGAAACACTGCGGGAGGTCGTGGAAACGGCCCTGCCGCCGTGCACGGTCGAAGGGGAACTGTCCAACTGCCGCAGATCGCCGGCCGGACACTGGTATCTCACACTGAAAGACGAAACGGCCGAAATCCGTGCGGTCATCTGGCGGAGCACCGCTGCGGGACTGCGTTTCGAACCGCAGGATGGAATGAGTGTTCTGGCAACCGGCGGACTGCAGGTTTATGTGGCCCGCGGCACCTGCCAGTTCATCATCCGCCATCTGCAGCCGCAGGGTGTGGGAGAACTGGAACTCGCCTTTCGCCAGATGAAGGAAAAACTGGCAGCGGAAGGACTGTTCGACCCGGAACGCAAACGGCCGCTGCCCCGGATCCCCCGCCGCATCGCTCTGGTCACCAGTCCGACCGGAGCCGCCGTGCGGGACATGATTCAGGTGATCGTGCGCCGCTGGCCCGCGGCCCGCATTCTGATTGTTCCGGTTCCCGTTCAGGGGAAGGAAGCGGCCGGACGCATCGCCGAAGCTCTGCGATCGGTGACCCACCTGCCGGAAATCGACGTGGTGATCACCGGACGGGGAGGCGGCAGTCTGGAAGACCTGTGGGCATTCAATGAAGAAATCGTGGCCCGTGCCATCGTGGAATGCCCCGTGCCGGTGGTGGCCGCCGTGGGGCACGAAACGGATGTGTCCATCGCCGATCTGGCGGCCGACCGACGGGCCCTGACGCCCAGTGAAGCCGCGGAACTGGTTGTTCCCGCCCGCGGCGAACTCCGAGGACAGCTTCTGCAGCTTGCCCGCCGCCTGGAACGCAGCCTGGCCGGTCGGCTGGAACAGATGCGGCTGCGTCTGTCCGCGCTGCGTTCCCGACCGGTCCTGACCCGCCCGCATCTGCTCACAGACGACCGCCGCCGCCACCTGGACGAACTGGCAGAACGCGGCCGGCAGGCTGTCGACCAGATGCTGGAACGCCGCCGGCTGCATCTGGCGGCTCTGTCGGCCGCCCTGGATGCACTCAGCCCGCTGCGCGTTCTTTCCCGCGGGTATTCGCTGACCACACACCCGGACGGCACTCTGATCACATCGGCCGACCAGGTGAACGCCGATGAAACCATCTGCACACGGCTGGCCGACGGAGAAATCACATCCGTCGTCGTGTCTGCAGCACGCAGCGATCCACCCGGCGGCATACCGTCCTGAAAACCGGTCTCCGGGACGACTGCGTCCCGACGGGAACTCGGGTTCGCGAACTCGGAAAGCCCCCAAAGGTGCATTGCAACGCCCCCAGACGCACTGCATAGTGGGTCCTGTCTGTTTCCCGTTTCCTGATGATGAAGGATGCTCCATGTCCGGATGGCTGAAAATGTCGATTCGTTCGGTTTCCGCTTTTCTGATTGTCGCTGCCGCCTCCTGCTGCCAGGCAGACGAAGAAGGTTCCTGGGTGTCTCTGTTCGACGGGAAAACCATGAACGGCTGGGAAGTCGTGGGACGGGAAGGCAGTGTCTGGAAGGTCGAAAACGGCGCCCTGGTCGGATCGGGAGCCCCGTCGATGCTCGTCCACACCAGCGGCCCGTACAGAAATTTTCGCTACCGGGCGGAAATTCGCATCAGCGACGGAGGAAATTCGGGACTGTATTTTCGGACCACGCGCCGGCCGGGATTTGCCGACGGCTACGAAGCTCAGATCGACAGCACGCACCGTGATCCCATCCGCACCGGTTCCCTGTACGGAATGTGCCACGTTTATCAGCGTCTGGTCGAACCGGATACCTGGTTCACCTACGAAATCCGCGTTCAGGACAACGTGTGGCGCGGACGGCCCAACACCCGCATCCGTGTCACGGTGGATGGAAACGAACTCTACGAATACCTGGATTTCGAACAGACGTTCCGGGAAGGTCACTTCGCGTTCCAGCATCATGACCCCGGCAGCCGGGTGGAAATCCGGAAAGTGGAAGTGATGGTGCTGCCCGACTGATTCGGCTGCTCCTGGGAAACCGCTCTCGGCCGGACACCCGTTCGTCGCTGTCGGCATCGCGCTGCCGGCGGCGGACGGATGCGTCAGGGATGAAGCCTCACCGTTCGGCGGCAGCCGGATCGGACGAAGGAAGCATCCAGCGTCCAGCCAGTGCGACGGGTTCCCACGGACCATTCGTAGCTGCGAAACGGCAGCAGCCAGACAACCGCTTCCAGACGATCGGAAGCTACTCGACAGAATCGCGGAGACCGGGTTCGCCACGGAGCATCGGGTCGCCAGTTCCCTGATGTCGAAGGAACCTCACCGGCTGTGTACACAGACAGTATCACGGGCACCGGCTGCCGCGGCGGAGCGCCGGACAGCCACCGGGCACAGGCGGTCTGATGAGCTGCGGTCGACAGACCCAGCTCGTTCAGCAGGTCCGTCCGCTTCTTCAGATACCACACCGGATTCGGGTGCGTCCGCCGATACTGTTCCAGCAGTTCCAGAGCACGGCCCGGGCAGCCGCGACGCCGTTCACGGCGAACCGCCAGCAGAATCCAGGCCGGCTGAGTCATATCCACCAGTTCCGCCAGACGCCGGTAACAGGCTTCGAACCGTTTCTGCAAAGCAGCCGGATCATCCACCGGATGCACGGCCCGGACATCCGGCAGATCCCGGTAGGCGATGGCCCGCCCTTTGCGGTACAGAACTTCCGCCAGAAGCGGCCGGTTCGCGGAATCGGATTTCGAAAGGAATGCGAGCAGCCTGTCGGCGGTCGCTTCGATTTCCGGCAGATGGCGCTTCCGATGAACCGGATGATCCAGACGGCGCAGCCGATGCATGAGACGTTCAGGAAGCGTCTGCGGCGCAGGGCCTTCGATCTCCGGTGGTTCCGGCGGCTCCGGCAGTTCCGGCAGACCGGCACTGCGAATGGTTCCGTCCCCGTTCGGCTGAATCATCAGCCACGTCGTCCAGTCGTTCTCCGATGCCGCGTCAGGATTCAGGCCGGACTCCGGCACTTCCCCCGGCACTTCCAGCACGCCATCGGCATTTTCATCGACCAGCAGCAGCGGAACCGCAGTACCGGGCTGCTGAATGACCACGAAATCCGTGTATCGCGCCGTGAAGCAGGACGTCTGCTGCCGACGCCGGGACAGTTCCTGCGGACCACAGCCGTCCTGAATGTCTGCCTGCCACCGGCGTATCTGGCGATCGCGCTGCCGGTCGTGCCGCTGCCGAATGACACAGCAGGCCGAGTCTGTCGGATCATGGGTTCGGATGCCGGCCCAGGCGCGCAGGACGTCCTGATGCGATGGCGGCAGCTTCAGCCAGCGGCCGCTGACGGCACAGATCCCATCCGGACCGGCAGGTGTTCTCCAGGCCGCCGACCAGCCGGATGATGCATCCGCGAATCCTGCGGAACCACCGACCAGGATCACCAGGACCGCCACAGTGATCCGGCCGGTCGTCTGATGTCCGCACGCCACGGGACCGACACGTTCAGACAAGCTCAGCCACCGGAATCCGCTTATTGACCAGGAACTGCGGGCGCCCGGTGGGATCGGTGAGTGTCGTGGTCATCGGATCGATTCCCAGGTTGTGGTACACCGTCGCCACCACTTCCTGCACATCGACCGGGCGTTCCACGGCATATTCTCCCAGACGATTGGTGCTGCCGATCACCTGGCCGGCTTTCATACCGCCGCCGGCCATGAGTGCACAACTGACGCGCGGCCAGTGATCGCGGCCGGCCTGTTTGTTGATGCGGGGCGTGCGACCGAATTCTCCCCAGACGAGCACCGTGACGTCGTCCAGCATGCCGCGTTCTTCCAGATCGGTCACCAGAGCACTGACAGCCTGATCCAGTCGGGTGCCGTGGTGTCGCACGAGATCGAAATTGGCGCCGTGACTGTCCCAGCGTCCGTAGGACAGCGTCACCGACCGAACTCCGACTTCCACAAGGCGCCGGGCGATGAGAAGATGGTCGTTGCACGTGGGCGCTCCGTCATACTGATATTTGTACGGCTTCCCGTCCCCGTAACGATCGCGTACTTCCTGCGGTTCCTGAGTGATATCCAGAGCGTCCGCCAGACGGCTGGAGGTCAGCACACCAAAGGCCGCCTGATTGAAGGCATCCATCCCCTCCAGACTGCCGCTGATGTCGGCTGCCCGTTTGAGCCGGTCCAGGCTGGTCAGCAGGGCCCGACGATCATGCAGCCGGTCCAGCGTGACACCGTTCAGCCGCAGGTTGTCGGCACCTTCGTGACTCGGACGGAAGGCCTGCCAGGCGGGTCCGAGAAATCCGGGCGATCCGGGTTCCGACCACGGCACATGACTTGTCCGGGCTGCCAGAGCCACCGAAGGGGGAACACCGGGGTCCACGGGGCCTTTCAGACGCGCCAGAGCCGACCCGATGGATGGCCGCCCGCCGATGGACCGCAGGTCGTTCCGCTTCCATCCGGACAGACACTGATATGCATCATGCGCTCCGCTGCAGCCGACCACCGACCGAATCACAACCAGCCGGTCCATGATGGCCGCCAGCTTCGGAAAACATTCGCCGATCTGAATTCCGGGAACGGACGTGGCAATCGGGGAAAACTCACCGCGAATCTCAGCCGGAGCTTCTGTCTTGATGTCCCACATGTCCTGGTGCGGAGGACCACCGGCCAGAAAAATGTTGATGACCGCCTTGTGCGACAGATCGACCGGTGAGGCCGCCTGTGCCCGCAGAATGTCGGGCAGGCCCAGCCCCCCGACAAGGCCGCCGATCTGCAGAAACGATCGACGATCGATGCCGTCACACATGCGGGCAGACCGTCCGAACAGTGTCAGCATGGCGCAGTCCTCACAGGAAATCGGAAAGGCGGGAAGTTCCGGAGGGCGAGGTTCCAGGAAGGGGGCACGGCGGGATCCGGCCCCCAACAGCCGATTGCGGTGTACCGCTGGCAGGAAAACAACGCGGGATTCACCGGCGACGGCGGTCAAACGGACAGTTTCAGGTTACCTGGGCATGTCTCAGGCGTCAAGGAAATCCACTGCGGCCTGAGCAGCCCTCTTCCGCCGTCCCTTTCGTCATGACCTTTTCGCTTCATCGGAATTCCGGGTACACTGCACGCATGAACCTTCTGCTGGTGGCGATTCTGTCGATCCTCCCGAATGTTCCGGACGGACGCTCCGATCCAATGGACGCCGCCGAATCATCGGGAACCTTCACGGTTCCCGATGCGGCGGAGATCCGGGAACAGCTTCGCTCCTGGCTGATGACCGCCGAACCGGATGCCGCCGTCCGGAAGAACGCTCTGTCCGCATGGACCGACCAGGCCGTCGCCTCCGGACTGTCCGGCGAAGAACTTCTCGACCGGCTCGTTGAATCGTTTGCCGCCGTGGACGCTGCGGCCCGCGACACGCTGGCAGCGGCCCGCAGCGGTGGACCGCTGCCGCAGATCGTCTTCGACGGAATCCGGCAGGAACCGCTTTACCGAAATCACCTGAAGCTGTTTCGCGCCCGCTGGCTGACTCAGCACCGCTTCTACGACGAAGCGCTGGAGATTTTCGAAGACCTGCTTCCGGAAACCGTGGTGGATCCTGCCGGACTGTTCTTTTATCGCGCGGTCTGTCAGCGGCATCTGCTGCAGCGCCCGGAAGCGATGGACAGTCTGAATCTTCTTTTGAACCACACGCAGGATGTTCCGGTTCGGTTCCGCATGGTGGCCGACCTGCTGCTGAAGGAACTGAACCAGGAACGCGACGACGATCTGGGGCATGTGTCACGGCTGATGACCGATGTGCAGCGCCGCCTGGAACTGGGACGGTCCGGTCCACGGGTGCGGCAGCAGCAGAAGAACATCATTGCAGCCATCGACCGGCTTCTGGAACAGGCCGAACAGCAGGGGCAGCCTCAGGAAGGCGGCAGCGGTCAGCCATCTTCCGGGCCTCCGTCATCCGGGCGCCGGCCGGCCGATCGGGCGGGCTTCGGTCCCAAAGGTCGCGGAGAAGCCGACCGGAAGGAGCTGAAGGAAACCGGCCGCTGGGGCATGCTGGACCGCCGTGAAGAAGCCCGGGTTCGGGAACTGATTCGGCAGCGATTTCCGGCCGGTTATCTGGATATCATCAGCGAATACAGCCGGCGCATCGCTGAACAGAACTGACCGGATCCTCCGCTGTTGCGCCGTTTACGACAGCAGATCCGACAGCACGGTGCCGCCGTCGACCACCTTCAGAGGGCGTCCCAGCGGACTGATGTTTTCGTGGTCCGGGTCGACATGCAGTGCCGTGCAGATCGTGCGAAACAGATCCTGCACAGTGACGGGAGAATGTTCGACATTCGACCCGGTGGCCGTGGATGCTCCAAAAACCTGCCCGCCCCGAATGCCGCCGCCGGCCATCGCCAGACTGAAGACTCGAGGATGATGATCGCGGCCGTTGCGGGGATTGATTTTCGGCGTGCGGCCGAATTCTCCCATCCACACAACCAGTGTTCGTTCCAGCAGACCGCGGTCCTTCAGGTCGGCAATGAGAGTGGCGGTGGCCGGATCGACCTCGGCCGCCTGCTCGGCCGTGCGTTCGAAATTGTCCTGATGAGTGTCCCAGTTGCCGGAACGGACTTCCACAAAGGTGACTCCGTGTTCGACAAGCCGGCGGGCCAGCAGACAGCCGCGGCCGAACCGGGAGTCTCCGTAACGGCTGCGCAAAGACGGTTTTTCATCGGAAATGTCGAAGGCCCGCACTTCCGGGCTGAGAACCAGGCGGGTGCTTTTGCCGTAGATGGCCTGGTGAGATTCCACAAGCGGCTTTGCTCCCGTTTCCGCGAACCGCGTTTCCAGACGGTCCAGCAGACGGCGCCGGCGGCCGAACCGTTCACGCGATGTGGTCAGAGCCACGTTGGAGGGGAGCTGACCGGGGTTGGCGACGGAGAACGGATCGTATTCGGTTCCCAGAAATCCGGCTCCCTGCGTGCTGCCGATGGACACGAACGACGGCAGTTCGCTGTCCGGATCGCCCAGTTGCTGCGTGATGGTGGATCCCAGACTGGGATGTTTCACGCTGCCGGCCGGAATATAACCGGTGTGCATCTGATAACTGGCACGCGGATGACTGCCTTCCCGACTGGTCATGGAACGAATGATGGCCACGTCTTTCATGACTTCGGCCAGCCGTGGAAGGTTGTCGGCGATGTGAATGCCGGGAACGGCCGTGCGAATCGCTTCAGTCGGGCCGCCGCTGTCCGTTCCCGGCTTCGGGTCGAGTGTTTCGAACTGGCTGGGACCGCCCTGCATCCACAGCAGAATCATGGCCCGGCCCTGCCGCCGCAAAGCGGCCGCCTGTTCGGCCATCAGATCGCGAAACCCCAGTGTGCCGGCCGCCAGTGCGGATCCGGAAACGGCCTGCAAAGCGCGGCGCCGGGTGAATCCCGATCGTTCCACGCGCACGCTGTCAATCAGATGTGTTCCCATGTCGGTTTACCTTTTCACCAGGAATTCAGTGGAATTCAGCAGCGCCCAGAAAATGTCTTCCATGCCTTCGATGCGGTCGGGAGATTCCTGAAGATACGATCGGCAGATCTGCCGTTCCTGACGGGTCGGTTCGCGGCCGAGAACCAGCAGGTAAAGTTCGGCGATGGCATCATCGTCTGTCCGGACGGCCGCCTGAATGCGACCGAGCGGACTGGTCCTGTCCCGTCCGTCGATCAGCTCTTCGATGATCGGAGAATTCATCATGAGCAGAGCCTGCGGAATGCTGCCGGACACCTCGCTGCGCGGAACCGACGGATCGAAGCCAAAGGCCTCCGCCACGGCGCCTCGGCCAGGATCCCGGATTCCGTTGCGACGGCGGGCTCCAAGGCTGCGCATCGCCAGACCATCCACGCCCAGAGACTGACACAGGACGGCATACAACTGATCTGCCCGCATCCGTGTCGGCTGCATGGCAGCGAACCCTTCCGCATCCGGCTGGAGGTCCCTCTGATAAATCCGCGTGGATGCAATGACCTCCAGCAGCCATTTCAGGTCGTAGCCGCTTTGAACGAATGCGTCCGCAAGAAACTGCAGCGCCTGCTCATGCTCAGCCGGACGATCCGGACCGATGTCATCCACGGGCGTATAGAAGGCTGTTCCCGTCAGTTCCGCCCACATCCGGTTCACGATGGCCCGGGCGAACCAGATGTTGCCGGGATCGGTGATGAAACGGGCTGCGGCCTGTCGGCGCGTCTGATCGTCGGAACCCGGCGGAATAGACTGATCGCTGAGAAAAAAGACGGGATCCACGCGCGTGCCTTCTGACGACGGGTTGTTCAGGTCGGGCATGTAGTGTTCGGTGCTGCCCCGTCCCGGCCGGTTGTTGTCCCGCGGCCTGGCTTCCATGATTTCTTTGAACGACAGCCGGCCGTCTCCGTCGCTATCCACCCGTTCCCGGATTTCTTCACGAGCGAACAGGAAGCGCAGCGGAGACCGCTGCGCTTCCTGCTGTGAGATGATTCGGTCCTGGTCGCGATCCAGACGCGTCAGGAGAAATTCGCTGATACCGCGCCGGCGACGGCGATCGATGTTCATCGATGACACGACGTAGTCGAAACGCCGATCGGATTCCCGGTTCTGCCGAACGCTCACACGCGGAAAAAACGCGGCCAGTTCGTGAAATTCCTCCCGCTTCCAGCGATCCCAGGGATGATCGTGGCAGTTGGCACACTGAATCTGGATGCCCGTGAACAGCCGCGACGCTTCGGCCGCCACTTCTTCCGGTTTCCCTTCATGAGCGAAAAACAGAACCGTGGCTCCTTCTTCCAGAACCGACCCGGTCGCCGTCAGAATGTCGGTAACGATCTCATCCCAGCTTCGATTTCGGTTCAGACTGTCGGCCATCCATTCTTCGAACGTCGGACGAACAATTCCTGCCCGCATGTTGGTCGCCCGCAGCAGAATGGTGTCCGCCCAGTAACGAGACCAGTTCTGCCCGTACTCGTCGGATGCCAGAAGCCGCTGAACCGCCGTCCGGCGTTTGTCCGGTGACGGATCCAGGCCGAACCGCGTGATTTCTGCAGGCGTCGCCGGACGACCGATCAGATCCAGACAGACGCGGCGCAGCCAGATGGCATCGTCGACAATCGGCAGCGAATCTGCAGCCGCCCGACCCAGAATGAGTTCATCCAGACGGTCCGCCGTGGCAGAGACCTTTGGAGAAGCGGCTGCCGCTGCCGACGCCAACGCCGCCGCGCAGGCGAAAATCAGAAGCACCGTTCGCACAGAAACATTCACGATGTTTTTCCTCCGAAAACCCCTGACAGACACGCAGATCGTCTGTCGACTGCGGCCGCCGCCGGACCGTCCCTGATGCGAACATCGAACGGCGGTGTCCGTATGAACCCGCCGGAAGGCCGCCGGTACCGGGAAAAGTGCGAAAAATCCGCCGCATCGCTGAACATCCGATCGGGCCCGGCAACCGGCGGCCGGACCGCTCCGGCCCGTTCGAGACTGCGTCAGGGAAGATCGGAACCCGCCGGGAGCGGTCGGCTGCGCACGCCTCCGTGAGATTCCGAATCCACGGCCCGGGCCCGCACCATCAGAAGATCACGGTCCAGAATGCGTCCCCGATCGAGCAGTTCTACATCCGCTTCGTGAATCCCGGCGTCTGTGGCCCGCGTTCTCAGTACGACCGTTCGGGATTCTCCGGCAGCGATCGGCCGGATGTTCATCACCAGAGTCCGATTGCGATCGGAAGGTTCCAGCGTGATGTGATCCAGTTCGTGCGGGAGACGCACACGGACTGTCATCCGGCCGGACGGTCCGGTTCCCCGATTGTGCAGTTCGATCGGAATCTCCAGGTTCTCACGCACCTTCACCGTCCGATCCGGCGGCCGCAGCGTCATGCGGACATCCGGCGTCCCCGCAATTGGCAGCCGGGTTCCCCGCTGCGAACGAACCCGAGTCGATGTCCGGACGGCCGTCACCGCAGAAACTTCCGTTCGACTGTCCCAGACCAGTTCACCGGCCGCCCGGGCATCGTCGACGGAAGGATGCAGGCGCACCCGCAGTGACTGCACCGCATGAGCATCCAGATCGGGAATGACCCAGGTCACCACCCCGTCCCGAAAAACGCCTCCGTCGCTGACGAAAACGGGAATCACTTCAGGATCCAGATACTCGCGAACGACAAGCCCGCTGACCGGTTCGTCGGACGTGTTGGTGATGTCGATTTCGACCGTGAACTGACCAGGACGGGCATCGCGGTGTCCACGCTTGTCGATCCGCAGATCGGCCTGAGAAACGTCTCTGCCGGGAAGAATCCGAACCCGATCCTCCATTTCCCGAATCTCCCAGGAAGCGGCATTCGGCACAGCCAGCGATTCGTCCGGATCCGTATCCCATTCGTCCCTGTCCGGAATGGGAATGGACTCCCGACGCTGCCACCGTGTTCCGGACAGACTCAAAGACCCCAGAGCCCGATCGATGAGGTCTTCCATCGCCAGAGAGTCCACCGGACGGCCGATGGCGATGGTGACGACATCCAGATCGGCCTGCAGACGCGGTCCGGCATCGAACGGATTCCGCCCGGAAGGCCGGTCCGGAAGCGCATCGGAATCGGAAAGAAAACGCTCGCCGTCCCAATCCCTGTTCCGCAGCGGCGGTCTGTCCCGTTCCCATGGAAGGCCATTACCCGGATCCTCCCGGCTGCGATCAGGAAGCGGATCCGTCACCACCGGCAGACGCGGAATGTCGATGAACCGGCCCGACGGTCCCTCCTGCACGATCCGGTGGAAGACCGTTTCCCGCTTCGCCCGGGAAACGAACGGTCGATCCGCAGCCTGCGAATCGATCACAAGACCCGTGTCCAGCACGCCTCCGGCATGAAGCGGCCGGCTGACGACAGCCAGTTCCGCTGCGGCCTGTTCCACCACCGCTCCGAACATCATCCAGCCCGTCAGAAAAACGCCGACGGCTCCCGAACCGACAGCCAGAACCCACCAGAGATGACGGAGAACGAAGCCCCGAACCTGGGAGATTCCGTCCGACAGAACATCGAACCCGTCGAACAGCAGATCCGGCAGCCGGCGAACCCAGTCACCGCGCAGGACGGCAAACACGCTGAATTTCTCGCCAAAGATCATGACGAGCAGCGTCAGGCAGACCAGAAATACGAAACCCGTCACGAAACCCATCGTGCCGTCGATCTCCCCGCCTCCATCCAGGCACGCCACCATCGCGCAGCCTGGGCACATTCCACAGCCTGTTGGTTTAGCAAAATCAGGAAGAATCGGGAAGTTCAGTTCGTCCTGCCGGATCGGCATCGCAGCGTCGCTCCTGGTGCCGGCCTGCACGTATCAGCGGCGTCAGCAGCAATGGAAGCAATGGTAACGGGAGGGCGCGCCTTCCGGTGAGCACACTCACCCATGCACCAACCGCACGCCTGGCGCCCGTCCGCTGCCAGCGCTCGCCCACGTCCCTGATCCTGGTCCGGCCAGTACGCTGCTGTGCCTCCGTGGCTCTGCGTCTCCGTGAGCCCCCCTTTCTGGCATGGATTCGTTCTTTCAGCCGGAAAAGACCGACGCCACCAGGGCACACAGTCCCGCAGGCTGGCAGAGACCAGTTCCGTTCCCGTGATTCTTCGTGTGATCACCTGCCAGCGCCCCGCGCGTCGGACCGGAGTCGCTCCGATCCTGGTTCCGGCCTGTCGGCCGCCGCTCGCTGTGCGCATTCTGAAAGGCCGGGACACGTTCCTCCGGGAACGCCCGATCATCGACCGTTCGGTCTGACTGACCGGTGCCGCCGTTGTCCTTCAGCAGTGAATGGCGCCGTTCGTCTCGGCGACCACAACGCGTTCCCTCTGGCGTCCCGGATTCCATTCTCCTCGCGGTCAGAGAAGCAGCGACCGCATCGATCAGGTATCCTGCCGACACCTGTGCCGGAAACAGACATTCTGCCTGAAGCGACCCTGCCATCGGGGTGGACGGCCAGGAATCGCAGGCGACCGGCATCCGCCGAACAGGGGGTGAAGCGACAGATGAAACGAACAACGGGATGGTCTTCGTATGGTCCCATGCTGATTGGCGTGGTGAGCATGTGGCTGCTGCCGGCTGCTGCCGATCACGCAGCCGACAGTGATCCTCCGCACGTCCTGTTCATTCTGGCGGACGATCTCGGATGGCGCGATCTGAGCCTCACGGGCAGCTCATTCTACGAAACACCGCATATCGACCGAATCGGGAAATCCGGGGTCCGGTTCGTTCAGGGCTACGCGGCCTGTCAGGTATGCAGTCCTTCACGAGCCGCCATCATGACGGGACGGTATCCGGCTCGTCTGCATCTGACCGACTGGATCGGAGCGGCCACCGGGTACGACTGGAACCGCAACGACCGGCTGCTGCCGCCGGACTATGAACATCATCTGCCGCACGAAAACGTCACCATCGCAGAAGCTTTTCAGCAGGCCGGGTATGCCACGTTCTTCGCCGGCAAATGGCATCTGGGCGGCGACGGCAGCCTGCCCCAGGACCATGGTTTCGACATGAATCGCGGCGGCTGGCAGGCCGGGTCACCTGTGGGAGGCTATTTTTCCCCGTACCGCAACCCGCAGCTTGAAGACGGACCGCCCGGTGAATCGCTGCCGCTGCGGCTGGCCCGGGAGACCGCTGATTTCATCCGCGGCCATCACGACCGGCCGTTCTTCGCATTTCTGTCGTTCTACTCCGTGCATGCTCCCATCCAGACAGGTCGTGACCGCTGGCAGCGATACCGTGACAGGGCCGTCTCCCGTCCCCGCCCGAAAGAACGGTTCGTGATCGACCGCACGCTTCCGGTCCGTCAGGTCCAGGACTGCCCCGTCTACGCGGGTATGATCGAAGCCATGGATGATGCGGTGGGACTGGTTCTGCAGACGCTGGACGACCTGAACCTGACGGACCGGACAGTCATCGTATTCACGTCCGACAACGGTGGCGTTTCATCCGGAGACGCCTATGCCACGAGCAACCTGCCGCTGCGCGGCGGCAAAGGGCGGCAGTGGGAAGGCGGCATTCGGGAACCGTATTTCATCGCCGGCCCCGGAATCGCTTCCGGAACGTGCCGGACACCGGTCACAGGAACCGACTTCTACCCGACTCTGCTGGAACTGTGCGGCCTCCCGCTGCGTCCTGAGCAGCATCTGGACGGACGCAGTCTGCTTCCGCTGCTGACCGGCGCCGGGGTGTTCCCGGAAAGAGATCTGTTCTGGCACTACCCGCACTACGGAAATCAGGGAGGCGAACCGTCGTCCATCATTCGGCGGGGCCCCTGGAAACTCATTCACTACTGGGAAGACGGAAGACGGGAACTGTACCATCTGGAAACCGATCCGTCTGAACAGACGGATGTGGCTTCATCGCACCCGCAGCTCACAGCCACTCTGGGCACCGCACTGGATGCCTGGCTGCAGGATGTCGATGCTGCAGTTCCCGAACCGGATCCCCGTTTCGATCCGAAAAAGCATGCACAACGGCAGCGGCACATCCGGGACGTGCTGAAACCGCGGCTCGAAAAACAGCACGCCCGAATGCTGGAAGCCGATTACCGTCCCAACCCCACCTGGTGGGGATCCCTGGTCACTTCGGACTGAAGCAGGCCGCCGCGGGCCGGTTCGCAGCCGGCCCCGTTATTCGGATACGCCGAAATATCGGTGCAGAAAGTCGACG
>WFTL01000042.1 GCA_015485495.1 Planctomycetaceae bacterium | reverse complement strand
TACCAGACAAATCCATCACTCCACTGTTTCGCAACAGCCGGACGAGCCTTCACCGGTGCGCCGCTGTGCCTTCTATGATCTTTCCGGTGAGACCACTCGTCTATCTTTTCCGGAATTTTCTGTTCACTCGATCGGTTTCGGCTGAAATCCGCCGCCGCCTGGAAGAACGACGGTAACCTGGCCGCCGCCGGACGGTGCGCTGTTCGGCTGGTGCGTGAGAAACCCGGAGCAGCGGGGGGCTGAGTCCACGTGGTCAGGGCTTCGGGAACAGTGTCTTCCGTTCGTGGAGCGCTGTGGCCATCAGCCGGAATGCGTCAGCGTCCGCTTCGGTACCGCGCAGTCCGCAGCAGGCGCCGGGGCCGTGTCCTGTTCGTGAGCATTTCGAACGGGGCCGTCCTGGACATCGACGCCCGCGGCCGCATGGTTCCGACGATGTCATCCGCGGCCCGAAGAGGCCGGCCGGCCGGCAGACACCGGATCGGTGGCCCGGTCGGCAATGTCGGTGCGGTTCCAGCAGCCGTCCCAGGTGATGTCTCCGACGGCCTGCAGAGCGGCTGTTTTCGCATCCGGAATGGAATCGCCCATGGCGGTGACCCCCAGAACACGGCCGCCGGACGTCACGATGTCCGCCCCGCGTTCCGTGGTCCCCGCATGGAACACCTTTGTGAGCGGCCGGGAAGCGGCTTTGTCAAGCCCTTCGATCACGTGGCCTTTGCAATAATCCCCGGGATATCCTTCTGATGCCATCACCACACAGACCGCCGGCCGCGGATCCCAGTCCAGACCTTCCAGTTCGGCCAGTCGGCCGTCGGCTGCCAGAGACAGCACCTGGGCCAGATCGGACTTCAGCCGCATGAGGACCGGCTGGGCTTCCGGGTCGCCGAACCGCACATTGTATTCCAGCACCTGCGGTCCCTGCTGAGTCAGCATGAGGCCGGCGTAGAGCACGCCGGAAAACGGGCATCCCTGCACCCGCATTTCGTGAACGGTGGGCACCAGAATCCGGCGAACGATTTCATCCATCAGCGACTCGGTGACAATCGGCGCCGGGCTGTAGGCTCCCATGCCCCCCGTATTGGGACCGCGATCGCCGTCATGTGCCCGCTTGTGATCCTGAGACGTGGCCAGGGGCACGATGGTTTCGCGATCGACGATCGCCAGAATGCTGACTTCCTGTCCCTGCAGGCGTTCTTCCACAACGATTTCCCGTCCGGCTTCTCCGAAGCGGCCGCTGCGGAGCATGTCGGCGGCGGCCTGCCGGGCCGCCGCCCGGCTGTCGCAGACGATCACGCCCTTTCCGGCCGCCAGACCGTCTGCCTTCACCACCAGAGGGCCTTCGTCCAGCGAATCGATCCAGGCCTCGGCGTCTTCCGCACGGCGGAACACACGATAATCGGCCGTGGGCACACCGGCCTGCCGCATGATGTCCTTGGCGAACGCCTTGCTGCCTTCCAGTCGGGCCGCCTGCTGCGACGGCCCGAAAATCCTCAGTCCCGCATCGTGAAACTCATCGACGATTCCGCTGACCAGAGGCGCTTCCGGTCCCACCACCGTCAGATCGATGCGGTTGTCTGTCGCAAAGGTCCGCAGCGGACCGATTTCGGACGCCGGTATGGGAACATTGATCCCATCGATGGCCGTTCCCGCGTTGCCCGGAGCACAGTAGACGGTTTCCACCTGGGGCGACTGAGCGAGTTTCCAGACGAGAGCGTGCTCACGTCCCCCATTGCCCACGACGAGGATCTTCATGTGATGTTCCTGTCTCGTACTGACCCACCGCACCGGCGGAACCGCCGCGCATTCAAAAAAACGACTCGCGGCAGGTTACCGCGAGTCGTTTCGGATTTCGAGGTGCCGGGGACCGGACGCGCCGATTCTCTTCAGTCGGCCCACGATCCTCTACAGTCGGCTCACCGCGCCCGGAGTTCCCGTACTTTCCACATCATCCATGCGCGGCTGCAGGAGAAAGGGAAACACGCGGACAGGCGTTCCCGGCGTGTATTCCTTCTTGTAGGCCAGTTGGGCGGCCCGATCGGCAGCAAACTGCAGCCGGGTGAACTCCAGCCCGCAGTAGGTGTCCTGGTCGGCTTCAGCGGCCACATCGGCAAACATTTCTCCGGCCGATGCCGCGTGCCGGCGGACTCCATGGATGCTGCGTTCGCGCACCTTCACTCCGGCCGCAGACAGTTTGATGAGCCCCTTCAGAAACCGGCCGACTGTCGTGTCGGCTCCGGACACACGCCACAGACGTTCCCATTCTTCATGAGCTTCCCAGTAGTAGCCCAGGTTGAAGTAGTCGATGGCCAGCAGGTAATTGCGGTTTTCGTGCCAGCTTTCGTTCGACAGGGCCCGGGGACTGGTCCCCAGAGTATGTTTTCGTCCGTAACTGTGACCGGCCGGATCGCGAATCGGGTGGGGCAGACCGGATCCCGGATAAAAGGCGTAGGGAGGAGGATTGACCGATGGAAGCAGACGGGAGAATTCCGCATCAGCCCTAATCATGTGGTTCTGACTCCGTGTGAAATTCGGGAGGATCCCTGTCGGCAGGCGATCGTCCGTCCGAAGTCCGGATTCCGCCAGACCTGGCCCCGGCTCCAGAAACGACGTCCCTGGACGACAAAGTCCCCTCACTTTTCGTAACGACTTTTCAACAGCCGGAAAACGGTTCGTTTTCCAGACACCGAATCTACCGTCTTTCCCGCGGACTTCGAGTACTTCCTGGAGGAAAAGGCGGGATTCCTCCGGTTGGCGCTCTGGAATCCCTGGTGCCCCCGAAGCCTGGCCCGTCTGCCCAGTCGTCAGGGTTTCGCGCCCTGCCGGCGGCCGCCGGACCCGGGTCCGGGAATTCCGGTCTCTCCGGCCATCCTGGATCGTCCCGGAGATGACGACACCCGGCGGGGCAGCTATGGTTCGCGTTCTGAACTCTCCGAATCCGTTTCTTTCCAGATCCTCCCGTTTTCCCGGAATCCATGGCAGACATCCACACTCTGACGCGCCGCCTGCAGCGGCCCGCCGATTCGAAGATCATCCTGTGTGTCAGCGACGGTCTGGGAGGCCTGCCCCTGGAACCGGGCGGCCGCACCGAACTGGAAACCGCCCGGACCCCTAACCTGGACGCTCTGGCTCAGCGCGGGGTGACCGGGCTGAGCATTCCCGTGCTTCCGGGCATCGCGCCCGGAAGTGGACCGGGACACCTGGGTCTGTTCGGCTATGACCCTCTGGAATACGAAATCGGCCGTGGCGTTCTGGAGGCGCTGGGTATTGATTTCGATCTGGGCCCGGACGATGTGGCCATTCGCGGCAACTTCTGCACCGTGGATGACGCCGGCCGCATCACGGACCGCCGCGCCGGCCGCATTGCCAGTGAGATCGGAGCGGCCCTGTGCGAAAAACTCGACCGGATCGACATACCGGGCGTCGAGGTGTTTGTGCGGCACGTGCGCGAGTATCGGCTGGTGATCGTGTTTCGGGCACCGGGACTGGGAGGCCAGGTCGACGACACGGATCCGCAGCGCACCGGAGTGCCTCCGCTGGACCCGAAACCGCGGGATGAAGCGTCCCGAAGAACCGCTGAAATCTGCCGGCAGTTCATCGATCGGGCCCGGGAAATCCTGAAGGATGATGCGCCGGCCAATCTGCTGACCCTGCGCGGCATCGCCCGTCGCCCTCCCATTCCGTCCTTTGAAGAAGTCTACGGAACACGTCCGGCCGCCATCGCCGTTTATCCGATGTATCGGGGACTGGCCCGGCTGGTGGGCATGGATGTTCTCGATGCCGGCAGCACGCTGGACGATCAGATGGACTGTCTGCAGCGACACTGGGCGGACTACGATTTCTTTTTCGTCCATTACAAGTACACGGACAGCACCGGCGAAGACGGCAATTTCGACGCCAAAGTGCAGCGCATCGAAGAACTCGACGCAGCCATTCCCCGGATGACGGAACTGAAACCGGACGTACTGATCGTTACCGGAGACCACAGCACGCCGGCGAAGATGAAATCCCACAGCGGCCATCCGGTTCCCACGCTGCTCGTATCCGACCTGTGCCGATTCGACGGGTCCGCGTCTTTCGGAGAATCTGTCTGTCGGATCGGGGAACTGGGCCATTTCGAAGCCCGCTTCCTGATGCTCCAGGCGCTCGCTCACGCCGGCCGTCTGGAAAAATACGGCGCCTGAAATGATCACCGGCATCGGCACGGACATTGTCGAAATCGACCGCATCCGCGGCATGATGGAACGCCACGGAGACGCCTTTCTTCAGCGCTGCTTCACAGTCGACGAAGTGTCCTTTGCCCGGCGTTTTCGGGATCCGGCGGTTCGCCTGGCGGGGCGCTGGGCCGGCAAGGAAGCGGTTGTCAAGGTTCTGGGAACGGGATTCATCAAAGGCATCACGTTCCACGATGTGGAAATCCTGCCGCTCCACACCGGTCAGCCCGAAGTCCGCCTGAGCGGGATTGCCGCTGAGCGGGCGGCGGAACAGCAGATCGCAGCGATCCTGATTTCCATTTCCCATGCCCGCCGGTACGCCACCGCCACCGCCATCGGAATCCGCGCCACGTAGATCACCCGGATCCGAAACGTTTCCGAACATCCGAACCGGAACCCACTGCAGCGACTGCTTACCGGGCCGATCAGGAACCAGCGACTCCGGATGCAACCGCACCGGCTGCGGCGGTGAGCGGCACGACGTAGGCCACGACGACGAAGAAGTGGCAGGCACTGCCGGCAATCACCAGCAGATGCCACGTGGCGTGGAAATACCGAACCCGCCTGTCCATCGCCAGAAAAATGGTTCCGATCGTGTAGCACAGACCGCCGGCCGCGAACAGCACGGACGCTTCCACCGGCAGCGACCGGACGATCGGCACGATGACGAACACCGGCAGCCACCCCAGAGCCAGATAATGGCGGATGGAAATCGCATCCACCTGGTGTTTCCAGATCACCTTGGAACAGAAGCCGATCAGAGCCAGAGTCCACATCGCCGCCAGCACGATCCACCGCGCCGGCACCGGAACATGGGCGACCGCGAACGGCGTGAAGTTGGCCGCAATGAATACGAAAATCACGCCCTGATCGAGACTGCGGAAGAAACGACGCCAGTCCGGACCGGTGGACGAATGAGACAACGCCGATGCCGCATACAGAGCGATCAGCGTGGCCGCGTAAATCCGGCAGCTCAGCCGCATCGCCTCACTGCCGTGACTGGACACGCTGCTGAACAGCACCACGGCCCCGGCAATCGCCAGAAGCAGGCCCCCGCTGTGGGTGAGAAAATTGATGAATTCCTCTTCCGCCTGCCCGGCCCCCGCGGAAATCGACCGCGACGGGTGATCGGGACGCCCCGAATCGGTTTCGCCCGCTGTCAGATCGATGATTCCGCCGTCCGACCCCGCACCGTGCAAAAATGTTCGCATGCCATCCTGACCTGTCGTTCGTACCACACAGCCGAAATCTGAACCGATGTTCAGATTGTCTGACTGTCGAGGAGCACGGGAACCGGAGAACGGGCCAGGAATCCAGGGAATGCGTCTTTCGGGGGACCACCGCGGATCTCAAACGAAAAAAGCCCCCTGCAGGACGGATCTGCAAGGGGCTCCAGCAGTGGACCTAACTGGACTCGAACCAGTGACCTCCACGATGTCAACGTGGCGCTCTAGCCAACTGAGCTATAGGTCCCTGAGGACGAACGTTAGCCGCTTGCAGATTCGAAATCAATTCCTTCAGCACCAGTTTCCGGTGTCCGATCGACCACTCTTTTCTTCGTCCGAATCGACGCGGATTCCTCAGTCGATTCGGACGGCCCCGGAAGGAAACCGATCGGACGTTCGGGTTGCACGGAACGGTCCGTCCGATCTCGACCGACCAGACGGTTCTGTGTGAATGCGTACAACGCCGCCAGCACCGGGAAACGTGCGCCCGAAGAACCCGAACGCATCAGGCTTCTGGATTCGGGCACGGTTCGGCTGTTAGACTCCCTCTGCCCCGGCCGCTCTGCCCCGGCCGCTCTTCCCCGGGGCGGCCACCGGCCAAATCTGCCGATGAATGGACTCGTCGTTCGATTTTCGCAGACAGAGGCCGTCCGGCTGTCGTCTGCGTAACCGGAACGGCTGCCCGTTCGCCTGTTTGAAAGAAGCCCATGCCTTTTCTGATTTCTGCTTCCGGCCGCGTCTGTTTTCCCGGACTGATGTCCTTCGCTGTGCTGATGTGCGGGATACCGGGAAGCTTTGCCGGTGATGCACTGGAACGCATTCAGCTTCCGCGGCTGGAAGCCATGCACAACACGGTGGAACAGTTTCGCCTGGACCGCCGTGACGTGTCCGTCCCGTCCGGCTACACGGACGTGCGGGCTTTGCTGCACGTCCATTCCCATCTGTCTCATGACAGCCACGGCACTCCGGAAGAAATCGCCCGGGCGGCCCGGGAAGTCGGTGCCCAGGTGGTCCTGTTCACGAATCACCCGGACGACACTTACGACTACATCCGGGACGGTCACCACGGCCTGTTCGATGGCGTTCTGTTCATTCCCGGTGCAGAAGAAAAAGGACTGCTTTCGTTTCCTCGGCACAGCGTGCCGCGCGGCCCCGATGTGACGCCCCAGCAGACCGTCGATGCCGTCCGGGAAACGGGCGGTCAGGTGTTCCTGTCGCATCTGGAAGAACGGATGGACTGGCATCTTTCGGGCCTGACCGGCACCGAAATCTACAACACGCATGCCGACTTCAGGGACGAACCGGAACTCATTCGGGCCGTGGCCAGTCCATTGATGCTGATCAGCGTCATTGCTCCGGCCGTCCGAAACTACCCTCAGGAAATGTTCGCAGCGCTGCAGGATTATCCGGCCGCCTATCTGCGGAGGTGGGATGAACTGAGTCAGGAAGAGCATCTGACCGGCATTTCCGCCAACGACGCTCATCAGAACATCGGCATTCGCGTGATTCTGCGGAACGACGGACGTCTGGACATCGTGGACGGTCTGGGCGAAGCGCAGGCCGTCCTGGACGTCGACAGTCTGCCGCTGCTGCGTCCGCTGGTGGCCGGACGAAAGGCGGGCGACGTTCTTTTCGAACTGCAGCTCGATCCGTACGCCCGCAGTTTCCGGCATGTGAGCACGCATCTTCTGCTGCCGGAAGTCACGGAAGAATCCGTTCGCGACGCTCTGACGCGTGGCCGGGCCTATGTGGCGTTCGACTGGATCTGCGATCCGACCGGTTTCGTTTATCAGGCGGTGCAGGGTGGAAAACGTGTGACGATGGGCCAGTCCGTCCAGGCGGGGGACGGGATCACCCTTCTGGCCGAAGCCCCGCTGCCGGCCGCCACGTACAAACTCATCAGAAACGGACGCGAAATCGTGCACGTGCGCGGCGACCGTCTGGAACATCGGGTTCAGCAGCCGGGGGTGTACCGGGTCGAAGTGTGGCTGAACTTTCCGGACGAACCGCGAATCTGGATTCTTTCGAACCCGATTCGCCTGTTGTAGGATCCCGGAACCGTTCCGCTGGCGCTCCGCGGCCGCCGGCCGTTTTCGTTCCTTCTGTTTTCGGGACACTTCTGTCTTATGCTGGCCGGCCGTCTGACATCGCGCCGCACGATTGAACTGTGCGACCTTCCCGAACCGGAACTCCCGTCTGCTGATGATCAGCCGGGGCAGATTCTGTTTCAGCCGGAACTGACCTGCCTGTGCGGTTCCGATCTGCCGTTCTTCGACGGCGATTTCGAAGGGCACACGGTGACCTATCCGCAGCCGATCGGAATGTCGCTGCACGAAATGGTGGGAACAGTCGTCGATACGAATGGTGGCCGCTGGACTCCTGGCACACGTGTTCTGGCGGTCCCCGTCGAGCAGCAGGGACTCATGGAACGTTTCCTGCTGGATGAAAACCGGGCCGTCGCTCTGGACGATCGGCTGTCCGATGAGATCGCTCTGCTGGCTCAGCCGTTCGGAACGGTCCTGTGGGCCCTGCAGAAACTGCCCAATATGATCGATCGGGATGTGGCCGTGCTGGGTCTGGGCCCCATCGGTCAGATGTTCCTGGCCGGACTTCGGAACCTGGGCGCCCGCCACATCATCGGCATCGACCCGATTCCCGAACGGGCGCATCTGGGAAAAACGATGGGCGCCACGGAAACCCTCTGCGCCTGCGGGCGCGACTGCGAACAGGACATCCGATCGATTCTTTCCGGAAAGCTGCCTCAGGTCGTCGTCGAAGCCGTGGGCCACCGTGCCCAGGCCTTCGACCAGGCCGTCAGCCTGTGTGCGGAACATGGAGACATCCTGTATTTCGGTGTGCCTCCGATTCCGGTGCCGCAGATCAACCTGCGGGCAGCCATGTGGAAGAACCTGCGGATTCTGACCAGCATTCATCCGGATTTCGACCGCACCTTTCCGCTGGCCATGCGATGGCTGGCCGAACGGCGCGTCGATCTGTCACCGCTGCTGACGCACCGTTTCCCGCTGTCCCGCATTCAGGACGCGTTTGATCTGTTCCGAGACAGGCGGGACGGCGCCATCAAGGTTCTTGTGGAATTTCCGGCATGGAACCGTGACCCGACCGACTGAGTTCCACGGTCCGTCTGCCATCAGCATTCGGGCCGTTCTGAATCGTCTTCGTCAGCCTGCCGGTTCGGCCGCTGAATCGGCCGTGTGGCTGTTTCCGTCTGGCGATGCGGACGGTCCGGCGGTGCTGTCGGCGGGCTGGCCGGAACCGTGTTCCACCATGCTGCGGCAGGCTCTGACCGGACGCCTCATCTGGTGGCCGTCCGGTCTGTGTCCGGCTCGAACAATCAGCATCCTCTCGTCTCATCTCGGACGCCGCCCCGACCGGTTCCCACGCTGGTTCGACCTGCTGCGAACGGCTGTGCTGCGTATCCATCCTCCGGACGAATGCCTGCTGACCGTACGCGACACGGCCGCATACGCAGCCGCGCGGCGGGCCGCGGAACTGTTCAGCGTTCCCCGTCTGGACGTGACCATCGACGACGGTTCGGCCGATGAACAGGAACTTGCCCGGTGGCTGGGTGCCCGCGGCAGCCGTTCGCAGCCGGATCGCCCCGATGCACCGCCGGTCTGGCGAGCAGAAATCTCCCCCCGTCTGGCCACAGCCGCTGCCCCGAAACACGATGAATCCATTCCGCTGCGCGACCGGATCGCCCTGTATGCGGCCACCCGCTGTCTTCTTCTGTCTGGTCGGTCCGGAGGCGTCGTGGCGCGTCTGATCCGGGAATGGGCAATATCCGCACCGGATCGTCCGATGATTTCGTTTGCCGACCGGGCCGGCGAAATCGCCGGCCCGCTGCGTGAACAGCTTGCCGGTCAGGGAGCCGTTCCCTGGGTCGTCCGGCCGTGCGGCTCTGCGGACACCACTGAAGGACTGTCCACGGACGCAGACGATTCATCGGACCGGGAGGCCCCCAGGGAGACCGCGACCCGGGCCGGCCGGTCTCACGACATACTGACCTGTCCGGAGAACTGGCTGTGTCACTGGACCCGGGCCCGGCAGGGAGCCTGGCCGGATCAGCCGGCGATCGATTTTCTCGATGAACTCCTGCTGGGATGCGACAGCACAGACCGGTCGGCTCTGGCGACTTTGCTGCGAATCGTCTCCCAGCGGCGTCTGCTGGGGTCCCCTGTCCGGGACGGGCGGACGGCCGTGTCCCTGACCGAAGTGCCGCTGAAGGAATTTCGCCGTCGGCGTGTCTACCGGCGGCACAAACGTCAGTACGACTTCGAACCCTGGGGAATCGGTGTGCGGCGGGAAGAACTGACAGCCCGCGGCGCCCGTCCGGTCGTCTATGGAACAGCCGAGCAGGGCCAGGCGATGCCTCCTGCGGAGCGGATCTGGTTTCAACTGCGGGCCGGCCGCCGTCGGGCCCGTCGCGACAAAACGATCGTCTGGGAAGACGAACGGGAGTGGCGGATGCCCGGGAATCTGTCGCTGGACACCCTGCCGCAGACGGCTGTCTGTGTCTTCGTCGATCGCCCGTCGGAAGTTCCTGTGGTATCGGCCTGCTGCCCCTGGCCGGTCATCGTCACGCCGGAATGACCGCCCCGCGACCCCGCACCGGCCGCAGATCGCAGCCGGCCCTGCGGGAACTGCCGCCGCTGAACGCCATCAGGTTCCCGAAAGCAGTTCCCCGGCGATTTCTGCCCACAGGTCTTCGATCTGCGAAGCCGGACGCACGGGGCGCCCGGCCCGTCGAAACCAGTAGCCGGCGTTGCCGGGATCCCCTTCGATCAGGTGCAGCAGAGCGTGAATCCAGGATCCCGTTGCCGTGGGGATCTCCTGCGCGATGCTGTGGGCCGTGTCCCAGTGTCCGGCCTGAGCGTGCCACAAAGCCTGCAGCTCCGGACTCAGATCCTCCGGCATGGCGTCTCCGGCCGTCGCCGACGCCCTGAACTCATCCACAGTCATCGATGGATCCTTCTGAACCTGATGATTCGCTCCGCGGGTGGATTCGTTCCGTGGCAACCGTTCCACCACTGTTTCGAAACCGAGACGATTTCCACCGCCCGGGGAATCACCGCCCCGTGACTTCCCTCATGCGATTCTATCACGAGAAGCTTCGCCATCGAAGGATGCCGTTTCCGTTCGGGCAACCGACAGTCGGACTTTCTTTCTGTCGGAATCAGTCGAAAACGGCTTCTGGAACATGGCCGCAGAAATCCATCAAATTCCAGGCCGGCCGTTTGACGAATGCCGCTGCGGACGGGAAACATCCGTTAGTCTGAACGCCTGCCCGTGCGTGCCGGACGGCACCTGGACCGGACCGTGACTTCTGAGGAGACAGTTTGTGGAGCATATTGCGAACATCAGCGACATCGAACCAGGGGGACGCCTGTCTGTCATTGTGGACGACACGCCGGCTCTCTTGATCCGGACAAACGACAGCCTGTATCTGATCGAAGATGTCTGCTCTCACGACGGACAGCCCCTGACAGACGGACCGATCGCCGACGGATCCATCCGCTGCCCGCGTCATGGTGCCCGGTTCTGCCTCCAGACCGGACGCGCCCTGTGCATGCCGGCGACGCAGAGTATTCGGACCTTTGCCGTGGAACAGCGAAACGGAGAAATCTGGGGAGGCTGACTGCGAACCACCCGGCAGAGAGCAGGGCCCATTCGGCAGACGGGGAAACCGGCCTGCGTCGGTTTCCGGCGACGTTTCGGCATCCCCGAAACCGGGTGTGTTTCAGTCGGCGGTCGCGGCGACCGGTTGCCGAACCGACTGGCCGGCAGATAGAACGGCCTGCCCCCGGCAGCAGACTCTCGGAGAAACTGTGAACGATTCCCTGTCTTTTCTGTACTGTGCCGGCTGCAACGACACATTTCCGGCGGAACAGCCGCGGTGTCCGCGCTGCGGAATGAAAGGACAGATTCCGCCGCAGACAGATCAGCCGACCGATGTGTTTCCGGGAAACTCGGGCGCCCCGCCGCCGCCGCATTCGGTTTCTGTGTATCCGGACGAGCTGCTTCTGGAAGGGCAGCGCATGGACATTTACGACTGCGACCGGCTGCTGGGGCGGGGTGGCATGGGCGTCGTCTATCTGGCCCGCAATACGGCTCTGCATCGTCAGTGTGCTTTGAAACTGCTGTCACCACGGAGGCTGTCTGCCGATGTCGACTACATTCGGCGGTTTCAGCAGGAAGCGCGGGCTGCCGCGGCTCTGGTTCATCCCCATATCGTGACGACGTATGCGGCCGGAACGTTTCAGGACCGTCACTACCTGGAAATGGAATACGTCGCCGGACACTCGCTGCAGAAAGAACTCGACCGGCGCGGACCGATGGAGCCGCTGCGGGCCACCCGAATTGCCGCCGGCATTGCGGACGGACTGGCGGCCGCGCATCGGCTGGGAATCATTCACCGGGATCTCAAACCGGACAATGTTCTTCTGACGCCGTCCGGGAATCCGAAAATCGGCGATTTCGGTCTGGCCAAACGCATCCACGCCGCCGACACCCGCTCACAGCCTCTGGCCGGAACCCCCCATTACATGGCTCCGGAGATCTTTGAGGGCGGTCCGGTATCAAAGGCTTCCGACATGTTCGCTCTGGGAGTCTGTTACTACCTGATGCTGACCGGCCGTGCCGTCGGCGGGGCGGTTGTCCGCAGAAAGGGCCAGCAGCATGGACACGCATTCGGCGATGTCCAGAGGCACTTCCGGACGAATCTCAC
>WFTL01000041.1 GCA_015485495.1 Planctomycetaceae bacterium | reverse complement strand
GTGTCCGATGATGACCGCCGGTTCGTCTCCGAAGTGCCGGACCACGGCCTTCAGATCGCCCGTCAGCCGCTCGATCGTGTAGTTGTCCGCACCGTCCGGCTGATCGCTGCGGTTGTAGCCGCGCTGGTCGATCGCCACGACCCGAAAATGCTCTGCCAGAACCGGAATCTGCTTCCGCCACGTGTACCAGTAGTCGGGAAATCCGTGAATCATCACGACCAGCGGCCCGGTACCGGCCGTCACGTAATGGATCTTCACGCCGTCCGAATCGACGAATCCGTGTTCCACCGACAAAGTGTCATCAGCCCGGTTCGGAGAACTGATGATGAGGACGGCAGCGGCTGCGAGAGCAGGGCGCATCAGAGTCTGCATCATGGGGTCGGCTTCCTGGTGGTATCGAACGGAATGAGTGGCTACAACGTGCATCGTATCTGCCCTGCTCTGCCGGCGTCCATGGTCCGCTGATCGATTGGGCCGATCGGCGCACAGCCCGTCCCGCCCGCCGGTTGTCGCCCGTCTGAAGTCATCGCCGCATGTCTGTCACGCACCATCCCGATCCCCATGCTTTCGCCAGGTATGCTCAGCAGGCCCGGTTCGTCCCCGTATTCCGTCAGCTCACATCCGATGCCCTGACCCCCGTCATGGCCTGGCAGCGACTGCAGGAAGGCGACTGGTCGTTTCTTTTCGAAAGCGTGGTCGGTGGAGAAAAGATCGGACGGTACAGCTTCGCCGGCAGCCGCCCGTTCCTCACCCTTTCTGCCCGCGGGCATGCCATGCGGCGACAGGAGGCCGACGGAACGGTGCGCGAATGGCACGCGGACGATCCGCTGCAGGAACTGGACACCCTGCTCAGCGAGTATTCGTGTGTGCCGATTCCCGGACTGCCGCGGTTCTGCGGCGGAGCCGTCGGGTTCGCGGGGTACGACGTGGTTCGCTACACCGAACATCTGCCGCATGTGCCGGAAGATGACCGGGGCCTGCCGGATCTCTGTTTTTCGCTGTACGACACCATGATCGTGTTCGACCACATCAGCAAGACGGTTCTGGCCGTGGCTCTGGCCGACTGCGGCACGGCCGCGCCGCAGGATGCCCGGGCGGATGCCGAACGCCGCCTGCAGGTTCTGTGCGATCGGCTGTCGGTCGACAGCCGTCCGGTTCCCATTCAGGACATCGATCTGACGGCGGAACCGGACATCACCACCGAATCGAACTACACGCAGGAAGAATTCGAAGCGGCCGTGGAAACCTGCCGGGAATACATTCGGGCGGGCGACATTTTTCAGGTGGTCATCGGTCAGCGCCTCGTGCATCGCAGCACGGCCGCTCCTGTCGATGTGTATCGTGCCCTGCGCATGGTCAATCCCAGTCCCTTCATGTTTCTGCTGCAGACTCCCGATGTCCATCTGGTCGGCAGTTCTCCGGAAATCATGGTGCGTGTGGAAGACGGGGAAGCCACCATTCGGCCTCTGGCCGGAACCCGCCGCCGCGGTCATACGGAAGAAGAAGACCGGGCCCTGGCAGACGAACTGCTGGCGGATCCGAAGGAGCGGGCCGAACATGTGATGCTCATCGATCTGGCCCGCAACGATGTGGGCCGCGTGTGCGAGTTCGGTTCCGTGTCGCTGCAGGATGTGATGACCGTCGAACGCTACAGCCATGTCATGCACATCACGTCCAGCGTGAGCGGCCGGCTGCGGCCGAAAATGTCGGCCGTGGAAGCGCTGCGGGCCGGACTGCCCGCCGGAACCGTTTCCGGGGCCCCCAAGATCCGGGCCATGGAAATCATCGATGAAATCGAACCCCACAAACGGGGGCCCTATGCAGGAGCCGTCGGGTACATCGATTTCACCGGCAACATGGACACCTGCATCGCTTTGAGAACACTGGTGATGCAGAACGATGTCATTTACGTGCAGGCCGGAGCCGGCATTGTGGCCGACAGCGTGCCGGCCCGGGAATACCAGGAAACACTCAACAAAGCCCGCGCCCTGCTCAAAGCCATCTGCGTGGCCGAAAACCAGTTGTCGTCGACCGATGCCTGATCCGGTCTGTTGTTCCCCGTCCGGGGCTCCGGGAAACCCGGAAGAGCGCCCCGGATGTTTCCGATGAATCCCCTTTTCGGTTCTGCGCATGCCCCCGGATCCCCTGGAGCCATCTGGATCGCCTCAGCCGCCCGGCGCCCTGCCGCACGGACCGGGGGCCGCCGCAGGAACCCTGCATCTGGCCATGCACGCGATGGCCTGCGATTTCGGAGCCGTCGTGCGGGCCGGAGCCGCGGAACTGCTGCTGCAGTGCGGAACGGCTCTGGAAGTGGTTCCCGAAATCGAGTCGTGGCTGAGTCCGTGGCGGGAGGACAGCGAACTGTCGCGGCTGAATGCTCTGCCGGCTGAGGAACCGTTCGAACCTTCGGCGGCGCTGCTGGACCTGCTGTGTCTGGCCAAAGATCTGCACGAACAGACGGACGGGGCTTTCGATCTGGCAACGGGAGCCCAGATCGTTCTGTGGAAGCGCTGTCGCGAGGAAAAGCGTCTGCCGACAGAAGAAGAAATCCGTGCGGCTCTGGCGGCATCCGGCATGGCGCGACTGAGTGTCCACAGGGAGCCTCCAGAAGTGCGAAAAAAAACAGACGGCCTGCTGCTGGATCCGGGTGCGATCGGGAAAGGCTGGGCTCTGGATGAAGCCGCCCGGAACCTTCTGGACGCGGAACCGAAAGCCGATTTTCTGCTGCACGGCGGCCGCAGCAGCGTGACGGCGCGGGGGACACACGGACAGTCCGACGGCTGGCCCGTGGGAATCGGCAATCCGCTGCTGACGCGGCGTCGACTGGGAACCGTGATTCTCAGAAATCAGGCTTTGTCCACCAGCGGATCCAACATTCAGTTCTTCCGCGTGGGGGACCGCCGATTCGGCCATATTCTCGACCCGCGCACGGGCTGGCCGACAGACGGGATGCTGTCTGTCAGTGTGGTGGCCGATTCCGCAGCCGTGGCCGATGCGCTTTCCACCGCGTTTTTCGTACTGGGGGTCGAAAAGGCGGCAGCCTGCTGTGATACTATGAAAGGAATCGGTGCGATTCTCATCCCGTTCCCGGAACGCGGTTCGCGCGTGCAGCCGACGATCGTCGGCATACCGGACGATCAGATTCTCTGGGATGAAACACCTGTGACTCTTCGCTGACACGACAACCGGTACAATCGAAATGGTTCGTAATTCCCTGACGGCCGCGGTGTTCATCGTCGCCCTGCGACTGGCCATCGGCTGGCAGCTTTTTTACGAGGGAATCTGGAAGCTCGACACGCAGGACACAGTGCGTCCCTGGACGGCAGCCGGATACCTGAAAAACGCCCAGGGCCCCTTTCGCGATCTGTTTCGGTCCATGGCCGGAGACCCCGATGAACTGGACTGGCTGGATTTCGACACGGTGGCCGCTCGCTGGGATCGCTGGGCGCGGGATTTCCGGACTCATTACCGGCTGAGCGATCGGCAGGCGAAAAAGCTGGATCAGCTTCTCAATGGAGCCCACGGGCGGCTGGGAGACCGGCCGGTGTACGCCAGCGACGAACTGGATCGCCTGCCGGAAGGCATTGACGATCTGAACCAGGCCGCCCGGGTGTCCGAAAAGATCGTCTGGTACGACCCGGAAAAGAAACGGCTTTATGTGGACGGCCGGCGGCATCTGAGTGCCGCGGAGAAGCAGCGGCTGCTGGATCTGGTCCGGGATGAGGACGCGCCGGCGGCGGGAGCTCCGGAAGAACAGAAAGCCGCGTTTCGTGCGGCCGTGGAAAAAGTGGATGCCCGTCAGAAACGGGGCATCGGGTTCCGGGAAAAACTGGCCGGAGCCCTCAAAGGCAATCCCGATCTGCTGGGCAACGAAGCCTGGCAGCGGGTGGGCAGAAAAAGCGAGTACCAGACGCGGCTGGCACGCTATGAACGGGAGCGAAAAAGGGCGGCCACCGCTTTTCAGTGGGATCACCTGCAGGACGACTGGGAAAAAATCCAGACGCTTCGTGCGGAAATCACCGGACCGGTCAAGGCGCTGGATCAGGAATTTCGCGAAGCGGCCATGAAGCTGCTGACGGTGGAACAGATGCAGCGCGGCCCGGTTTCTGAACCGGCATCGGTCCTGGCCTGGTCGGACTTCGCCACGATGTGGGGACTGACTGTCCTGGGGCTGCTTCTGATCGCCGGACTGTTCACACGTCTGGCAGCCGTTCTGGCGGCCGTCATGCTGTTCAGCTTTTATCTGGCCATGCCTCCGTTTCCGGGGGTTCCTGAACTGCCCGGCCCGGAACACAGCCTGATCGTCAACAAGAATCTGATCGAAGTCATCGCTCTGCTGGCGATTGCCGCTCTGCCCACCGGACGCTGGTTCGGAATCGATTCCTGGATCGCCGGCTGGCGGTCCCGCCGCCGGTCTCAGAGCACGGCGCCGTCTCCCGCCTGACGACGCGGAACCTGCGTCCGGCACACCCTGGCACACAATTTTCTTTTCCTCAGAGGAAATATCGGGACATCTTTCATGCAGCTGACACCGGAACAGAAAGCCATTGGCAAAGACAACTTCAACGAAGTGGTCGGATTCACGCGGCGCGACTTCATCAGGGGAGCGGCCGGTGCCGGCGCCGGTCTGGGAGCGCTGTATTTCGGTTATGAACGGCTGCGGGGCGAACGTGTTCGCACGGCATTCATCGGCTGCGGAGACGAAGGCAATGTGCTGATCAATGAGCACCCGACCGACTACATGCAGATCGTGGCCATCGCGGACCTGCGGCCGGCCAACCGCAAACGAACCTTCACCGGAAGCCACCCGGTGGCGCGGCGCGGTCTGAAAGCCGTCATGGGACCGGAAGCCGACAGTGTGAAGGTCTTCAGCAGTCACCGGGATCTGCTGGCCGCGAAGGACGAACTGGGTCTGGAAGCCGTCGTCATCGCGGTGCCTCTGAATCAGCATGCACCGATCGCCATGGAATGCCTGGACGCCGGTCTGCATGTGCTGTGCGAAAAGCTGATGGCCAAGACCGTGACTCAGTGCAAGGACATGATCCGGCTGGCCGACAAAAAGGGACTCATGCTGGCCGTGGGACACCAGCGGCATTACAGCGTGCTGTATGCCAATGCCGCGTATCTGACGGAACAGGGGCTGCTGGGAGACATCAAGTTCATTCGCGCTCAGTGGCACCGCAACAACAGTTTTCCCAACAGCGATGCCTGGCAGAAATGGGACAAGGCCCATCCGCAGGACCGCGAAGTGCTCACGAAAATGGAACAGGACGGATCGCTGAAGGAATTCGGCTACGATTCGGCCCGCAAACTGATTGACTGGCGTCTGTACAACGAAACCGGCGGCGGTCTCATGGCCGAACTGGGCAGCCATCAGCTGGATGCGGCCAGCATCTTTCTGGGAAAAGTGCATCCGCTGGCCGTCCAGGGCTACGGCGGGAAAAACTTTTTCGGCATTCCCGGACTGGGACCGGAATCCGCATGGGACGATGACCGCGACATCGATGACCAGATCTTCGTCACATTCGAATTTCCCGGACGGCTGTACAACCCGAACGATGAACAGGCCCGCCGCGATATCAGTGTGGTGACGTATTCATCCATGAACACGAACCGCTGGGAACCCTACGGAGAAGCCGTGTTCGGCAGCCGCGCCACACTCATCATGAGCACGGAAAAAGAAGCTCTGCTGTACAAGGAAGCGAGCAAGGCCAGCCCCGGCGGTATCGAACAGCGCATCTGGGCCATCGAAAGCGCCGATGGCGGAACGGTGCTGGATTCGTACGAAACGTCAGCGCCTTCTGCGGCAGCCAGCGCGGCGGCCGCTGCCATGGGGCAGAAAATCAGCCGCGGGTATCGCGAAGAAATGGAACATTTCTGTTACTGCATTCGCACCGGACGGAACGAACTGCGCTGCGACGGCCGCGTGGCCATGGCCGATGCCATCATGGCACTGACTGCCAACCTGGCCATGAAGCACCGGAAACGCATCGAGTTTCGGCCGTCCTGGTTCGATGTGGACAGTGACGACGTCCCCGAAACGGACCCGCAGGTCATCGGCTGACCAGGCGGTGCCCCGTTCGACTCCGGTTCTGTACGGGTGTGCAGCCAGCGATCCGCTGCCTCGGGCGGGGCGCAGCCGTGAACAGTCCGTGTTCCGTTACAGACCGGCCGCCGCGACGGCATCCTGCATTTTTTTCAGGCCGGTTTCGGCGACTTCCAGAGCGTCCTGGGCCCAGTAGTCCGGGTTGAACAGTTCCAGAGACAGCACCACGCTGTGGCCGTTTCCGGCGATCGACTGCAGGATGCGAGACAACGGCGCCGCACCATCGCCCGGATAGACGCGATCGCTGTCGTTGAGCTGTTCGCGGGGAACGTTTCCGGGAAAATCGTTCATGTGAAACACCTGGACCGCCTGATCGGCCAGCAGATCCAGACCCGCAAAGCCGGATCCGCCGCGAAACAGGTGATAAACGTCCGGCAGCAGACAGGATTTCGGGTGGCCCGCTTCGATGCACACGGCCGCCGACTGTCCCAGCCGTGACAGATTCGTACTGAATCCCCAGACTTCCAGCTGCGGCACCACGTCACAGGAATCGCCCAGTTCCAGCAGAGCCCGGTATCGTTCCGCCACGACCGCAAGATCGATCACAGGTCCTTTCTGCGCTCCGGCCGGAGGCGCCGCGATGCGGCGGCCGCCGATTTCACGCAGCAGTTCCATGTCGTGCCGAGCCGTTTCCAGTCCGCGTTTTCGCTCTTCCGGATCATCGACGATCCAGGAAGCGAATCCGATTCCGCTTTCCACCGTCAGCCCGTGATCGTCGAGGCGTTTTTTGAGATCCGTCAGGCGGCCGCCGGCATCGCGATACGCGACCAGGTCGCGAATCCAGGGCTCGATGCCCGAATACCCCGCACGGGCCGCCAGATCGATCTGTTCGGGAACACTGAGCTGCTGGCCGCGAATGGTGCTGGTATTCAGACAGTAACGGATGCGATGGGACATGGAACCGGCTTCTACAGAAGAAAACGCCGCCTGCGAATGGTCCGCCGCGGCCAGGAGGGACAGCGGGACACCCGAGCAGAACACGGCAGAACAGGAACTCAGAAACTCTCGGCGAAAAATGGTCATGAACAGGTCGCAGAAACGGAGCGGAATTCTGACAGACAGGTCGCATTCTGAGAAGCACAGAGGGCCGGCACAAGCAGCCATTGTCCGAAGTGCGATCTCTTATCAACCGCTCGTGCGCAAACCGGCCGTCGAACCATACGACGCTTGGTGCGCGCATGGCGAACTCCAGGCAGCGACCAAACCAGCCGGAAGCAGGAGCGGAGCGATAACGATCCGGCAGTGCGGAAGGCGCTGGCAGGTGATCACATGAACAGTCGTCCGAACAGCGCTCCCTCTTTTCGGCCTCCGGAACTTTGCCCCATGTCAGCGCGGCGCATCGAGAAAGATCCATTGCGAACGGGGGATCTCTCACGGAGGCTCAGAGCCACAGTGATGCAGCGCCCGGCAGTCCGGATCTCCGTGGCCAGGACAGAACATGACAGCGGAACGGCGCGAGCTGTCCGATCGGTGCGCGGGGAATCGTCCTCAGCCGGAGAGCTCGCCCCATCTGCTGTGAGGGAGAATCTGTCTGCAGAAGTGATCCGGCGGCGTTCGCGCGACACGGCGGTTCGAAGCGCGGGCCTGCGGCCCCGCGGTTAAACGATCGCGTTGTGCCCATGGGAAAAATTACACAGGCCGGACCAGCTTCAGCGCCGTCGTCCGTATTCACGCACAGCGAACTGCAGGCAGCGGCCCGGACGCTTCCGGGACAGCGGTCCGGAAAAGTGCCGCCGGACAATTCAGCCCGCGGCTGTTGCCGGAGGCCAGAAGATCCAGAAGGCCAGAGCGAACGGGCCGGAAAACAGAACACTGTCCAGCAGGTCCAGCAGGCCGCCGAAGCCGGGCATCAGCGAGGCGGAATCTTTCTGGTCCACATCGCGTTTGATCAGAGATTCGCACAGATCGCCAGTCAGACCGACGATCCCCAGACCGACCCCATACACGAAAACGGCCGGCCAGCTTCGGACCGCAGGAGCGGCTTCGAACAGATGCCCGCCGAACGCCAGCCACAGGCCCGTGCCCGCGGCAGATCCGGTGACGGCCCCGATCGCTCCCATCCAGGTCTTGCCCGGGCTGAGGATCGGCGTCATTTTGCGGTGGCCCCAGAGTCGTCCGAAGGCATAGGCCGTCGTGTCACCGCTCTTGACGGCGACAATCAGAGACACAAGAACGAAATATCCGATCTCAGGCGACGGAAACCATCGCAGCTGGCTCGTCACCGCCAGCAGGACACCACTGTACATCACCGACAGCAGATCGGCTCCCAGAGTTTCCATGGTCGTTCCCGGCTGTTCGAATCGAACGACTTCCCGAATGAACAGTCCCTGGAAACTGAGGACCAGCGCCCCGGCGATCAGGCCCAGCGATGTGAGCAGACGCGGCAGTCCGTCAGCCGGATTCAGCAATGTGTGTCCCCAGCCGGCTGTCACGATCAGCACACTGCACAGTGCGGCGGCCGGGAAGGACGGGCGCATGCGGCGTACGCTGAGCAGCCAGGTGGTTTCCCGGCAGGCCCGCACACTCAGCAGGCAGCACAGGATCAGCAGAATAACGGCCTGGTTTCCCTGAGCGGCGTCCATGCGGAACAGACCCACCAGCAGGGGAATGAGAACGGCCGAAATTCCAAGACGCCACGCCAGCATGAAAGTGAGTCAGTCGTGTTTCAGAGCCGGCAGCGGCGGTTTCGCAGACGGCTCGCTGAGACCGCCGAATCGGCGATCGCGTCGGGCATACGACCGGAGTGCTTCATGCAGATGTTCCCGCCGGAACTCCGGCCAGAAGGTGTCTGTGATCCACAACTCCGAATAACTGATCTGCCAGAGAAGAAAATTGCTGACCCGCATCTCGCTGGCGGTGCGGATGACCAGATCCGGATCGGGCATGTCGGCTGTCATCAGATGATCGGCCACAGTCTGTTCGGAAATGTCATCGGGAACCAGCGTACCGGCCTGCACCTGAGCGGCAATCTGCCGGACGGCATGGGTGATTTCCGATCGGGCACCGTAATTCAGTGCCAGGCAGAGCGTCATGCCGTCGTTGTCGGCCGATTCGCGGATCGTTTCGGCGATTTCCTTCCGGATGTCGGTATGAAGCTGTTCGGTGTGGCCGATCACGCGGAACTGCAGTCCCTGATCGCGAATCCGGCGGCGTTCTTCGACGACGTACTTTTTCAGCAGACGCATCAGGAACGACAGTTCATTCGGCGGCCGTTTCCAGTTTTCACTCGAAAAGCAGTAGAGCGTCAGCTGATCGAGGTCCAGCCGGGAACATTCTTCCACGGTTTCCCGGACGGACGTCACTCCGCGCCGGTGCCCTTCAATGCGCGGCAGACCGCGCTGCTGAGCCCAGCGTCCGTTGCCGTCCATGATGATGGCCACATGCCGCGGCAGCCGGGCTCTCTGCAGCCCGAAAGCAGCCAGTTGTTCATCAGAATACGGAGTTTCTCGACTCAACGATCTGCTGCTCCGTGGACCACACGGCGTGACGGGCATTCCATCCGGCCGGCCCGGCAACAAAGGATTCCGAAGAATCCGTCAATCTAAACCAATCTGGCCGGCGGAACTACCGCATCCATCCGCAGAATTCTGCGGAAATCATTTCCGCAGAATCCCGTTCCTCCGGCCCCGGCGGCATCGGACCTTGACACAGCATCCGTCCGCCGTTGTTCTATTCGAGGGATCCAGCGGGGGGGGATCGATCTGCCGGCGGCCCTGCTGAAGCGGGTCGGTCGGCCGGCCGGCATCCGGCCCGACGTCCGAAATGTTCTTTCGTTTTTCTGTTTCCGGAGACCCGACGTATGAGAACCGTGTTTTTTCTTCTGACTGCTGCTGCCGTGTGTCTGACAGGGCCGTCGATTTCCGCGGATGACCAGAGCACCGAAAAGAGTGCGGAATCCGCCCGGCACGATCCGACCGGTACATGGGTCTGGGAAACCGAAGTCGCCGGCGCGTTCATTGAAAGCCAGCTTCGGCTCGCACTGGACGACGACGGAAAACTGACCGGTGAATACAGCGATCAGAATGTCAGTCTGGAGATTTCCAAAGGAGCATTCGACGGAAAAACTGTCACCTTTTCTCTGGAATTCGATGTCGACGGCAACGAAGTGCAGGCCGATTTTTCGGGGACGGCCGACGGGGACAGCCTGAAAGGGCTGACGAAACTGACGCTCAACGGAGAACCCATCGACCTGCCGATCGACGCCCGCCGCCGAACCAGCCGCCGCGATGTGGTCGGGAAATGGGAACTGTCGGTGGAAACAGACAACGGTGAGTTTTTCGAACCGACGGTGACTCTGGAACTGCGCCGCGGCAGACTGGTGGGAACTTACTCGGATGCCGCCGCCGGCGATCACGAACTCAGCGATGTCACTCTGAAAAACAACGTCCTGACGCTTGTCGTGGAAGGCGAAGCGCCGGACGGGGCCAGGTTCCGCGCCGAATTCCGCGGAAAACCCCGCGGCAACCGCCTGGAAGGAAAAGCCGATGTCGTGATCAACGACAATGAACTGACAGCTGCCGTCACGGGACGGCGGGTGGCGACGAAGGACGATTCCGAGTCCTGACATCGGATACGTTTTCGGACGTCCGTGCTGTCCGTCGGACAGCCGATCTGAACGCTGCAGTGCCGTGTCGGCCCGATCGAGGCCGACGCGGCCTTCTTTCTGCGCGGCGGGAATCCGGCGTCTTTTCAGGATTCCTTCGGCCAGGTCTGGACCGCCGGGCAGGAAGTCCGCAGCATGAAGAACGCCGTGCATCGGGAGCAGTCGTCGGTGGACGCTGCCCGGCCGGGGAGTACGGTTTCGAAGGTTTTTCGAGTCACCATCATGATGAACGGTCCCGGGTCTCGACTGCGGTCCGCCGTGGCGGCCGAATCGCCTCTGCAGTGCGCGGGGGCGATCAATGCCTGCCATGCACTGCTGGCCGAATCGGCCGGCTTTCGGGCTCTGTATCTGTCCGGAGGCGGCGTGGCGGCCGGATCCTGCGGACTGCCGGACCTGGGCATCACCACAATGGACGATGTCCTGGTCGATCTGCGGCGGATCACGGATGTGACGGAACTGCCGGTGCTGGTGGACATCGATACCGGCTGGGGCGGTGCCTTCAATATCGCCCGGGCCGTGCGTCAGATGGAGCGGGCCGGAGCCGCCGGAATCCACATTGAAGACCAGGAACAGCAAAAACGCTGCGGACACCGGCCCAACAAGGTCGTCGTGCCGCAGCAGGAGATGGTCGATCGCATCCGGGCTGCGGTGGATGCCCGCATCGATGACGATTTCGTCATCATGGCCCGCACGGATGCGGCGGCTGTCGATGGTCTGGATGCAGCCGTGGAACGGGCGGCCGCCTGTGTGGAAGCCGGAGCCGACATGGTGTTTCCGGAAGCGATGGCATCGCTCGATGACTACCGGCGATTCACATCGCATCTGGATGTGCCCGTCCTGGCCAATCTCACGGAATTCGGAAAGACGCCTCTGTTCACTGTGGAAGAACTCGCCGATGCGGGCATCGCCATCGCCCTGTATCCGCTGTCGGCCTTTCGAGCTGCCAATGCGGCCGCTTTGAACGTGTACCGGACGATCCGGCAAAAAGGCACTCAGGCATCCGTCGTGGACACCATGCAGACACGGGAAGAACTGTACGAACTGCTGGGCTACCACGCATGGGAAAAAAAACTGGATGACCTGTTCGCCTCCCGCCGGTAACGACCTCACGCCAGCAAATACGACTCAGCCAGCAGGAGCCTGTTCTGATGACTGCGGACACCCCCGATTCTTCCGCCCGTCGGCCCAAAAAATCCGTGGCCCTTTCCGGAGTGGCCGCCGCCAGCACGGCGATCTGCACGGTGGGGCACAGCGGAAACGATCTGCACTACCGCGGCTACGACATTCTGGATTTCGCGGACACGGCGGAATTCGAGGAAACCGCCTTTCTGCTGATTCACGGAAATCTGCCGACCCGGGAACAGCTTCGGGAGTACCGCGATCGGCTGAAGACGTACCGGGAACTTCCCGATGCGGTGCGGCAGGTGCTGGAAATCATTCCGGAATCCGCCCACCCGATGGATGTGCTGCGCACCGGCTGTTCGGTGATGGGACACTGCTTTCCGGAAGCGGAGGAGCATCCTGCGGACCAGGCCCGGACATTCATCGACCGTCTGATGGCGGCCTTCCCGTCCATGCTGCTGTACTGGTACCACTATTCCCGCAGCGGCCGCCGCATTGAACTGCAGACGAACGCGGAATCTGTGGCTGAACACTTTCTGCAGCTTCTGCATCAGCAGAAGCCGAAGGATTCCTGGATCCGGGCGATGCACACGTCGCTCAATCTGTACGCGGAACACGAACTGAATGCGTCCACCTTCACGGCGCGGGTCATCGCCGGTACCGGATCCGATCTGTATTCCTGCATCACCGGCGCCATTGGAGCACTGCGGGGGCCGAAGCACGGGGGAGCCAACGAAGTGGCCTTTCATATTCAGAGCCGCTACCGGGACCCCGACGAAGCGGAAGCCGACATCCGGGATCGCGTCGCCCGGAAGGAAATCATCATCGGTTTCGGTCACCCCGTGTATACGACCGGCGATCCGCGCAATCAGATCATCCGCCAGGTGGCTCAGCGTCTGTCCGATGAATCGGGTGATCGCACGATGTTCGACGTGGCAGCCCGTCTGGAACAGGTCATGTGGGACAGCAAACGCATGTTTCCCAATCTGGACTGGTTTTCCGCCGTTTCCTACCACCAGATGGGTGTCCCGACGGATATGTTCACGCCGCTGTTCGTCATCGCCCGTGTGGCCGGGTGGGGCGCGCACATCGTGGAACAGCGGGAAGAAGGCCGGATCATTCGCCCGAGTGCCCATTACACGGGACCAGAACCCCGCCCCTGGGTGCCCCTGGCCGATCGCTGACAGACCGACTGACCGCCCGACCGGTCCTGCCGGGCCGGCGGCGGCATCACGGTGCTCCATGCCCTGTTGCCGCGCCGCCCCGGTATGCGGCACCCGGCGCGGCAGTCCCCGGCGCGGCAGCGCGGCAGCAGTTTCCTGAGCTGATCTTGATCCTGCAGCGGGATTCCCGATACGCTCGGGCGGCGGTCGGTTCGAAGGAGTCGGGCAGGGGCCGCGGCGACCGTCTGCTGCGCGGCGGACGGACCGAGAATGGATGCTCGCCATGCTGTTCAATTCCGTTGAATTCGCCGTTTTTCTTCCCATCGTGCTGACGCTTTTCTGGCTGCGTCCGGTGCGTCGGAGTCTGCGTCGGCAGAATCTGCTGGTCGTGGTCGCCAGCTATCTGTTCTATGGCTGGTGGGATTACCGTTTTCTGGCACTGATCGCTTTCAGCACGATCGTGGATTTTCTCGTCGGCATCCGGCTGGATGTCACGTCCGACAAAGCGGCCCGCCGCCGGCTCCTGTGGACCAGCATTCTGGTCAATCTGGGCTTTCTGGGGTTCTTCAAGTACTGCGACTTTTTCGCCGAATCCTTCGCTGCCGCGTTCACTCTGTTCGGACACCCCGTTCAGACATCGTCGCTGGGCATCGTGCTGCCGGTCGGCATCAGTTTCTACACCCTGCAGACACTCAGCTACACCATCGATGTCTATCGCGGGCGGATGAAACCGACACGCGATTTTCTGGCATTCGCCGCCTTCGTCAGCTTTTTTCCTCAGCTGGTTGCCGGGCCCATTGAACGGGCCACCAGCCTGCTGCCGCAGTTTCTGAAGTCGCGCACATTCGATTACTCGACCGCCGTGGACGGCCTGCGGCAGATTCTCTGGGGCATGTTCACCAAAGTGGTGATTGCCGATAACTGCGCCGCCTGTGCCAATGCGGTCTTCAACAATTCCGGCGAATACGCCGGATCGACACTGGTGGCCGGTGTCGTCTTTTTCAGCTTTCAGGTGTACGGAGACTTCTCCGGCTACTCCAACATCGCCATCGGCACAGCGAAGCTGTTCGGGTTCCGCCTGATGCGCAATTTCGCATATCCGTACTTTTCAAGGGACATCGCGGAATTCTGGCGCCGCTGGCACATATCGCTGTCCACCTGGTTTCGCGATTACCTGTACATCCCTCTGGGCGGCAGCCGGGGCGGCACCTGGAAAAGCGTTCGCAATGTGTTCATCGTGTTTCTGGTCAGCGGGCTGTGGCACGGAGCGAACTGGACCTTCGTGGTCTGGGGAGCTCTGAACGCGGTCTTCTTTCTGCCGCTGCTGCTGCTGAACCGGAACCGCAGCCACACGGATCTGGTGGCCGAACACCGCGCTCTTCCCACGGTGAAGGAAGCCGCTTCCATGCTGCTGACCTTCGGCCTGACGACGTTCGCGTGGATCTTCTTCCGGGCCGAATCCATTTCTCATGCAGCACAGTACACCGCCGGCATTTTTTCGTCGGCGCTGCTGTCCTGGCCCCAGGTGCTTCCGGCCGATGTCGTGCTGCTGCTGATCGTGTTTCTGGGACTGGAATGGCAGGGACGGCGGGAACCCTACGCCATTTCCCGGTTCGGGTTTTCCTGGCCCCGCCCGGCTCGCCTGGCTTTCTACTACACGATCTGCGCCCTCATTCCGGCTCTGGGAGGCCAGCAGCAGGACTTCATCTACTTTCAGTTCTGAATCCGGAATCGGCAGCCGCCTGAGTCGATCGGGTCTGCCCGGGGCCGCCGGATCGCCTTTTCTGCCATGACGAACTCGCAGTACAGACCCGACATCGACGGCATTCGCGCTCTCGCCGTGACGATCGTGCTGCTGTTTCATGCCCGGTTCGGGCTGACGGGAGGATACATCGGGGTCGATGTGTTTTTCGTCATTTCCGGATATCTCATCAGCACTCTGGTCGTGCGCGATCTGCAGCAGGGGACATTTCGATTCCGCGATTTCTGGCTGCGGCGTGTGCGGCGGCTGTTTCCGGCTCTGGCCGTGATGGTCGCCGGAACCTTCGCTGCCGGGCTGTTCGTTCTGGTCCCGGAACATCTGAATGAACTGGCTGAAAGCGTGTTCGTTCAGCCGTTTCTGTACGCCAACTTCCTGTTCTGGAACCAGTCGGGCTACTTCGCACCGGAAGCAGAACAGATTCCGCTGCTGCACACCTGGTCACTGGCCGTGGAAGAACAGTTCTACCTGTTTTTTCCGGCGGTCGCGGCCTGGATGGTTCGTCGCCGCCCCGTGACGGCCGCCGCTGCCGCCGCTGCAGTCGTCGGCCTGTCGGCGGCCTGGAGTGTCTACGGGACGCGGCATTTTCCGGCGGCCGCGTTTTTTCTTCTGCCCTCGCGGATCTGGGAATTCGCCGTCGGGATCGGTCTGGCCATGCTGCACCGTTTTTGGCCGGGTCGCGGACAGCTCCGCGGAACCGGAAACGAGCTGCTGTCGCTGCTCGGCATCGGTCTCATTCTGATTCCCGCATTCTTCTGGAACAGCGAGACGCCATTCCCCGGTCTGACGGCCGCCGTGCCCTGCCTGGGAACGGCTCTGCTGATTCATGCTCACACCGGACGGACGACACGCGTCGGACGGCTGCTGAGTCTGGGGCCGGTCGTGTTCACGGGGCGCATTTCGTACTCCCTGTATCTGTGGCACTGGCCGGTGCTCGTCCTGACCGAATACGTTCTCATCGACGGATTCACTCCGGCCGCCCGCGCGGCGGCTCTGGCAGCATCCTGCCTGCTGGCGGTGCTGTCCTGGAAATATGTGGAAACCCCCTTTCGCCGGGCGGCTCTGCTCCCCGCGCCCGTTCACCTGGTTGCGGCAGGCGGTCTGGTTTCTGCCGGGCTGGCCGGCAGCGCGGCAGCCGTCCTGCAGATGGACGGCCTGCCCGGCCGCTTCCCGTCAGACATCTACGCGCACCGAAGTTACGAATACCGGATTCCGCAGTTCATCCGGCACGATGAAGTGACATCGGCTTCCCGGATGCCCGTCATCGGCGCGACCGATGCGGATCGTCCGCCAACGGTTCTGCTGTGGGGGGACAGCCATGCGATGAGCATCATGCCGGCTCTGGATGATATGGGGCGGAGCATGGGAATCGGAATCTACGTGGCTGCCGATCCTGGCCGTCCGCCTTTGATCGGAACCTGGCCGATTCGCAAACAGTACTTCCGGGACGAGGCTCCGGTGCCGGTTGTGGAATTCGTGCGCACGCGGCGGATCGAACACGTCATTCTGGCCGCCCGCTGGAACATGTATGTGTTCGGAGACAGCGGCCACTACCAGGATCTGCTGTGTGACGAAACCACCGTATCGACCACACCGGAAGAAGCTCAGAACGTGTTCCGCCGGGCTCTGCAGCGGACCTGTCGGCAGCTTCGGAACGCCGGCGCTGAGATCTGGATTCTGCGGCAGGTGCCCATTCAGCCGCGGAACACGCCGGGCACGATTCTGAAGCTGGCTCTCAGACAGCGTGACCTGAACGGCCTGGCGTCGCGCGTGGAAGAAAACCGACAGCACTTCGCCGCCATCAACGGACTGCTGGATGCCGCGGCCGGCGAACGGATTCACTTCCTCGATCCGGCGCCCTGCTTCGCGGATGATTCCGGGCGGTATCAGGTGGCGGTCGAAGGCATCGCCGCCTATGTGGATCAGGATCACCTGTCCGCTCACGGCGCCATGCAGCTCAGGCCGCTGTTCCGTCCGATTCTGGCCGGGACGACGGACCGGTCGCGGACAGCCGCGGCAGACCGAGCAGCGGCCCGACAGTGATGTCAGTCGGCGGCCGCGTCGGTCGCCCGCTGCACACGATAACGTCGATGCGGTCCGGATTTCCCGGGCGGCAGAATGGTGAACCCCGCCCGGGCCGCGAAAGTTCGGTGCACGCGGTCAGCCTCCACCGCATCGACCGGTCCCCTGTGAATGTGCAGCAGGTAACGCAGGATGAGCGGATCACCGGATCGAATCACCCAGGGGCCCGGCCGGCCGAAGGACACTCCCATCCATCCGTCGCTGCGCACATGCCACCGCGCGGGATAACGGGGGTTGTCGGGATGATCGTGAAACGTGATTCCCTCGGTCACCATCCGTCGTCCCGATCCGCGGCCGACAGCCACCGGTCCGCTGTAATCCATCCATGCAGCCGGCTGCCCGAACAGGTCGGCTTCTCCGGTGCGTCCGCTGCTGCCGGTGAGCTGTCCGCGACCGAAATGTTCCGAAATCGATTCGCTCACACGCACCGCCAGCAGTCCCAAAGATGTCTGCCCAAGCGTCACGGATGACCGGCCGTCAGGCGGACGCAGTGTGAAGTGGAATTCGAGTTCGTATTCCCCGGCGTCGCGGGGCCGCAGAGCGATGATGGCGTCCTGATCGAGCCGTTCTTTCGCGTCTGCGTCGATCCAGCCCAGCCGGACGGCCAGAATCGCTTCGTCCGTCCCGCTGCGGTAGTCGTACCAGTGCGTCTGGCGAATCCGCGTCCCCGCGCTGTCCGTCCAGAAATCCTGTTCATCGATGTTCTGATATCCCAGCCAGATCGATCGGTGATGCTCGTGATCCGGTGCTCCCGGATGACCCAGCCGTGTGAGCAGCGCGCCGGACGGCCCGCGAACCGGAAACAGGAAGGGATGCGGGTCCTGCAGTCCGGCATGCCATTGAGTCTGTTCCACACCGTCGATCTGCAGACTGACCCGGCGTCCGGGCAGAGGAATGAGTTCACAGTGGGGCGGCTGCTGCGCGAATCCGGTGGCCGGCACGATCAGCAGGAACAGACCGGTCAGCAGTTTCAGAATCCATGGTGTCACAGGAGGCTCCGGAGTGGATCCAGGAATGCGGAGGCAGAGATCCGGCAGATGGAATTCTGCCGGCGGACACGTCTGTTTCCCACGAAATTGTCGTGTCAGAGGAGCCTGCGGCGGAATGTTGAAACCACCACCGCCGGCCGTTTATTCTGTTTTCCTGATGTTCGTGGAAATGCGGCCGCCGGACCGGCTGGCGCTCGGCATGCGTTCCGGGCGGCCGGCGGCGGCGGCGCGACTCCCATGCGGTACCCCGCCCTCCTGCCTCCCTGGCCTCCTGCCGGGGTTTTCTGAGGAACAACGACATGCTGCGATTTGTTCTGCCTGCGATGCTGCTGGCCGTTTCTCCGGTGGTGCTGGCTGCTGATGAAGAAAAAAACGAAAAACAGGATCTGGTCCGTGTTCCGGATGCGCACCTGCGGGAAGCGGTCTGCCGGGCCCGCCGGAAGCCGGTTCCGGACGGAGAAATGATTCCGAAGGAGATTCTGACAGGGCTGTATTTTCTCGACGCCCGCGACCAGGACATCGCCGATCTGACCGGTCTGGAACACTGTATCAATCTGGGTGAAGCCCGGCTGCTGCACAACCGGATTCAGAATCTGGAACCTCTGAAACACTGCCGGAATCTCCAGTCTCTGGATGTCTCGCACAATGCGGTGGAAGACCTGACTCCTCTGCGAGGAATCGGAGAACGTCTTCAGTACCTGAACATTGAGAACAACCGCGTTCGTTCTCTGGAAGGCGTGGAAGCTCTGACGAACCTGAACTGCCTGTATGCGTCCGGGAACGAAATCGAAGACCTGTCTCCCGTTTCGGGACTGGAAAAACTGTATACGCTCGACGTGAACCACAATCGGATTCAGAACATCGATCCAGTGGCTTCTCTGCCGCGTATCGACACACTGGGACTGGCACACAATCAGATCGAAGACGTTTCCTCACTGCCGGCCTGCCGATCCAGCGTGTACACGACCTATCTGCACGGCAACCGTATCACGGATCTGGCACCGCTGGTCCGGCTGGCCCAGGACGACGCGGACGGGCCGAAGCGATTCGTGCGCTTCTGGAAACTGTACCTGGCCGGAAATCCGCTCAGCGAAGAAGCGCAGAACGTGCAGATTCCGAAACTGCGGGAACTGGGGGTGCGCGTCAATCTGACGTATGACCGCTGATTTCCGTTCAGCCTGCCGTTTTCCAGCGCCACCGGGGCGGACGGTGATAAGTCAGCTTCACAGCGTCTCCCGGATTCAGCAGAAAACTCTGTCCGGGAAACAGCCCGCCGGAAATCGAACAGACCGCGCCGTCGGCCGACCGTTCCGACCAGCTCTGAACGTCACCCGGATCGATCACCCGGACTTCCACGGGCCACGGCATGGTGTTTCGGATCCATTCGCGGCTCCGGGGAACAGCAGGAGTGACGGTATCCGGCATGGCGGCTGAACAGACCCGGTCGGATGCGGAGGCGGTGCGGATCGTGATCCCGTGCGGCAGACGCGGGCTGATGATCATGTTGTCGGCCGATGTCTCTTCGAGAATCACGTCGTTGCCGTCGCTCATCTGCCGGACGATCAGCTGCAGGCGGTTCGCCTGTCCGGCCATGCGGACACCCACGGCATCCGGGATCCCTTCGCTGTTGACGGCCGCCTGAATGTCGTTGCCCCGGGGCCGCCCGTCTTCGATGGTTCCTGCCGTGAGATGTTCATGGCACAGATGGATGTTGGCGGCCCGGATGAAATTGTGAGTCACCGCTCCGTCCAGAAACAGTCCCTGCCGGCAGCCGACGATTTCCGTGACGGAAATTTCATTGGCGTCGATGGATCCGGTACGGCCGTCGCACCACAGGCCGATTCCGGTTCGGCGCAGGTTTTGGTCGAGCTGACTGTTGAATGGTTCTCCTCCCGGCCATGCACCACCGCCGCCGACCAGAGCGTTGATGTGAAATTCCGTCGCTGTGATGACTCGAAAACGGTCCGGGCCTTTCGTCACAGGATTCAGCCGCACGACCGCTCCATCCGAATTCGAAACAATCAGTCCCAGACGGAAAAAACAGCTCATCTGGCTGTCGATTTCCACTGCGTGCCCGGTCCGAGGCACGTACTGGATGACACCGTGTCCACTGTCCACCCGAAAATCCTGCATCCACGGAATGCGGAGCGTTTCGTGCAGGTGATACACGACCGGCTGGTTGACTCCTTCGGTCCAGCTTCCCCCGCAGATGTACAGGTCGCGGCGATCCCGTTTGGCTGCGTCGAAGGCTTCCTGGAGGCCCGATGTTTTCGTGCCCGGGGTGCCCGGCCCGAAATCTCCCCCGTCGCCCGGACCGGCCGGTGTGACCACGACCTGATTCCGCCTGTCGGGGAGCGATGAATCCGCATCGCTGTGAACACCGGCGGCCAGCGGACCGATTCCCGCCAGTCCCGTCAGACAGGTGCGACGCCCGATGAATGCGTTCATGGTGCTGCCTTTGCGAAAAACAGGTCTTCCGGCATCCCGGGTTCGGCAAAGAGCGGCCGCAGAATGCGGCGGGTGTCAGTCCGACGATTCCGGGTAGACCAGAAGAAACAGCCATTCGGCCATCATGGCCGGCTTCTCTGTTCCTTCGACTTCGATGCGGTATTCCGATTTCACCAGCCAGCGGCCGTCACCGCGATCTTCCACGTCCAGCAGACGCACATGACAGCGAATGCGTTTTCCCACAGGCACCGGCGTCATGAAACGAACGCGGTCGAAACCGTAATTGAGCCCGTACAGGGCATTGCCCGGGTACGGGCAGCGGAAGATCTGCCGGCTGAAATAGGTGAGCATGGACAGCGTCCAGAATCCGAAGGCGATCGTTCCTCCGAACGGACTGTCCCGTCGGGCTCGTTCCGGGTCCGTATGCAGCCAGTCGGAATCGGCCGTGGCTTCGCCGAATCGGCAGATCATCTCCTGGTCCACGAGAAACCAGTCGGATGTGCGGGTTTCATTCCCGTAGTGCGCGCGGATGGATTCCGAAGGAGACGTCACGGGATCGGGTTCTCGCTGAAGAAGGGAAAGAATTCCGGCCGGCCGCCGGTCCGCCGGCTGCGTCATGCAGCATCCCAGCCGTTTTCGACCCGGAGCTGTTCGATTTCCTGCCGGGCGCGGGCAGCCAGTTCCACGTAATCCGTCTTGGCAACGCGGTTCAGCGGAAACGTCCCCGGTTCCAGAATGACATAGTGCAGCGGCCGCATGTATGCGGCGATGCCTTTGGCATGAGCGTCCAGAGTGGCCCGGTCCAGAACGGCATCCGGTTTGCGTTCGATGAACAGGACGATGCCTTCACTGAACACGTTGTGCGGTGCCCCCACCGCTCCGCAGGCAGCCACCTGATCCCGCAGTTCGGCGAAATGGCTTTCGATCTGCGCCGGATGCACCTGATATCCCTTGGGTTTGATGACCAGTTTGGACCGGCCGGCGAAGGCCAGTCCGCGGTCACTGATGTAACCCAGATCGCCCGTATAACAGACTCCGTCCGTGGATACGGTTTTGCGGTACGCTTCCGGATTGTTCACGTAATCGATGAACACCTGCGGCCCGCTGAAACAGATTTCCCCCGTCTCACCGTCCGGCAGCACATCGCCGGCGGTCCCGTCTTCTTTCATGGGAGCCCGGATGGTCAGCGGCGTGATGGGCGCCCACCAGCCGACCGTGTCCAGAAGCTGGTCGATGCGGTTCGTCATTCCTGTGTAGGTGACGAAACCGGCCATCTCACTGAGTCCCAGACCGGTGCCCACCGCCGGGAAATGTTCGAAAAGCTGACGGATGAATTCGTTGCTGACCTGCTGCCCGCCGTACAGGACCCGCTGAATCGACGACAGGTCGTAATCGGAAAAATTCGGCAGCAGAAACTGCATGTTGAACATGGCAGGAATCTGACCAAAGCTGTCGACGCGTTCCTGCTGAATCGCCTGCAGAGATTTTTCCGCGTCGAACACATGCAGAATGACGGCCGTTTTGCCTCCGAAAAATGTGGTCATGAGCTGCTCTCCCTGGCAGCCCACATGAGACGGAGGCAGGTTGACCAGCATGGACGGGGAATTTTCCAGATCGAATCCCGCCGCCAGACACATGTTCTGAGAAGTGATGTTCCGGTGCGACAGCAGAGCGGGTTTTGGAAGGCCCGTGGAACCGGTCGTGTAGATCACCTGGGCGCCGTCCGTGGGAACGACGGCTGCCGTCGCCGCCTGATAAGCCTGCCACAGTTCCGACCCGGTGTCGGCGGCCAGGCTCTTCGCTTCTTCCAGAAACACGCCGAACGATTCGGCTTCTTCCAGACATTCATCGGGAGCGGAAAACTGGAGGAGATGTTCGACGAAATCGCATTCCTGTTTCACGGCCCGGCCCACATCACGGAAATCGGCCACCGGTGTGCGGCCGAGGAAGGCGAAGCCGCGGGCCCGGACCAGGCCCAGCGAACGCACGATTTCCGGAGCTTTCAGTCGCAGATCCAGCGGGACGTGAATCACGCCGATGCGAAAACAGGCGTATTCCAGAAAAATGTGTTCCGGCAGCAGAGGCAGCATCGTCGCCAGAAAATCTCCCTGGCGATAACCGGCTTTCAGCAGCCGCAGGGCCAGCGCTGTGGTGATGTCGTTCAGTTCCCGATACGTGAATCGCCGACCGGTTTCGAAATCCACCAGCGCTTCCTGATCGGGAGTTTCCCGGGCCCACTTTTCGATGGCTCCGTGCAGCAGATGCCGATCGGCGAATTCCGTTTCATAACGTTCCAGAGTGCACGTGTTCAGAATGTCCCGAATGTCATTTGTCATCGTTGAGGGCCCGACCGATTTCTACAGAGGAGCAGAAAAACAACAAAAGAATGCCCGGGGCAGAATACTGCATCGACAGGGCCGTCGGTAGCGTTGTTTTCCGAACAGCCGCCCGGCACGACGAACAGACCGGGCTGTCTATCCGAGCCGGCCGAACTGCCGGTCCAGGGCAGCGCGGGAAATCCGCATGGCCGTGGGCCGCCCGTGCGGACAGTGGTGAGAATCCGTCACCCGGGGGCGCTGCTGCATGAGATCGCGGATTTCTTCCTGAGTCAGGCGCTGGCCGGCTTTGATGGCCGCCCGGCAGGCCATCGTCTGCAGCATCCGGTCCAGCAGATCCCGGCGCGACGTGCGGCCGTCCGTCTGTTCCAGCTGCGCTGCGAAATCGCGAAGAATGCGCACGAAATCGCCCCGCGGAATCAGAACCGGATGCGATTCGACCAGAACGGTCGTGCCGCCGAATTCCTGCAGCTCGAAACCGACTTCGTGCAGCAGATCCTGATGTTCACACAGAACGGCCGCTTCTCCCGGACTGCATTCGACCGTCTGAGGAATCAGCAGTTTCTGCCGTTCCACCGGTCCTTCCAGGATGCGCGTTCGGAGCTGTTCATACAGGATCCGTTCGTGCAGCGCATGCTGGTCGACGATTTCGATGCCGTCTTCCACGGCGATCACAAGATAGCAGTCGTGGATCTGCAGAGCGCGGTAATCGGACAGCGGCGCTGTCGGGGCGGCCGGCGGCGGTTCCGGATGTGTGGCATCTGAGTCCGAAGCGACCGGCGAAGAACGGAACGCAGCGTCCGCGGCAGGATCGGACGAAACAGAACCGGATTCTGTTTCGGAAGCCGCGGAATCATCCGGCAGAGGACGGAACTGTTCGGCCACGTGGTCCGGCAGCACGGTCGGCGGCGCCATGGAACCGGCCCCGGCCGGGACGGCCGCTTCGGCCCGGACGAACAGGTCGCGGCGGGCCGGTGCGTCCGGGACGGCCCTGTCGGCATCGGCCGCGGCGGCCGATGCCGGGACCTGAAAATCGACGTGAAAATCGAGCTGCAGAAAGCGGTCCCGAATCGTGCTCAGCAACTGCCGGTAAAGCGTCTGGCTGTCCCGAAACCGCACTTCGGTTTTCGTCGGGTGGACGTTGACATCCACCAGGTGTGGCGGCACTTCCAGAAACAGAAAACTGACCGGATGACGGCCCACCATCAGCAGACCGCGATAGGCTTCCGCCAGAGCGTGCTGCAGGCTGCGGTCCTGAATCCAGCGCCCGTTCAGATAGAGAAACTGATGCCGGCGCGTGGATCGACTGAGCGTGGGGTCTCCCACAAAGCCCCACAGACGCGTCACCTGGCCGTCCGCCGAGGTGGTTTCGGATTCCACGGGAATGAGTCTGTCGGTCAGGTCGGAACCGAACAGGCGGCGGATGCGGTCTTCCGGATCGGCTCCGCCCGGCAGGCTGTACACGCGGCGATCGTTGTGCGTTAGGTTCATGTGCACCATCGGGCAGGCCAGAGCGATGCGGCAGAACTGGTCGCTGATGCGGCCGAATTCCGTGGATGGCTTCTTCAGAAACCGGCGGCGGGCCGGCGTGTTGTAAAACAGACTGCGCACTTCGATGCGGGTGCCTTCCTGGCAGCCGCAGTCCTGCTGACGCACGATGTCTCCGCCATCCGCATTCAGTTCACGGCCCAGCGGCTGTTCGGCCGGACGCGTGCGGATCTCCAGACGGCTGACGGACGCAATCGAAGCCAGCGCTTCGCCGCGAAATCCCAGAGTCGCCACCTGATCCAGATCCGCATCACTCCGGATCTTGCTGGTGGCATGGCTGGTGACGGCCAGAGCCAGATCATCGGCGTGAATGCCCGCTCCGTTGTCTGTGACGCGAATGAGTTCCAGGCCGCCGGAAACGATGTCGACTTCCACGCGGGTGGCCAGAGCATCGATGCTGTTTTCCAGCAGTTCCTTGACCACACTGGCCGGACGTTCGATGACTTCACCGGCCGCGATGCGGTTGACGACCTGAGGGTGCAGTTGTCGGATGCGGTGCGACATGAGAATATCGTAGGCTGTGGAGCGTGCTTCGTCGATTGCAGGGCGGCAGGGAGCGGAACGGATTTCGGCCGTTCAGAAGCCGTAACAGCGGCGGCACTGTCGAATCTCGTCGTCAGCCGGCTTTCCGACGGTCGTCAATCTCATGGATCGTGCTGTTTCCGCTTCGTCTTCACCACCCCGCCGGCTGAAGGGACTGCGCATTGTCAGCAGCCTCACGCTGGTCAGCCGGTTTCTCGGTCTGGCCCGCGACATGCTGATGGCCGGCCTGTTCGGCACGGCCTGGGTGTTCGATGCGTTCACTCTGGCGTTTCGCATTCCCGGTCTGTTTCGGCGGCTTTTCGGAGAAGGCGCCATGACGGCCGCGTTCCTGCCGCGTTTCGTGAAAGAAGACCGGCTCCACGGCCGCCCGGCCGCCTCCCGGCTGTTCGCGGCCGTCGCCCGCCGGCTCATTCTCTGGCTGGGACTGATCATCGGGCTGTGCGAATGCGGACTCCTGGCCGTCTGGTGGCGGGCCGGCCTGTCGCCACGCAGCGCGCTGCTGGCGGAACTGACGATGATCATGCTGCCCTACGCACTGCTCATCTGCATCGCGGCTCTGTACTGCGCGGCTTTGAACGGCGTGGGGCACTTTTCTGTTCCCGCTCTGCTTCCGGTGGCCCTGAACGTCGTGTGGCTGGCCGGAGGCTTCCTGGCTCTGCAGGGGCGTTTCCGTCATCCCGATCAGGCGCGGTTCATTGCGGCAGCCGTTCTGGCCGGAGGATGCGTGCAGCTGCTGCTGAGTGTCCGCGCGGGGGCTGCGTACGGGATCCGGCTGCGGCCGGCAGAACCAGACCGGGAAACGCATCGGCAGGTGAATGTTCTGTTTTACCAGATGGGACCGATCCTGTTCGGCCTGTCCATCACGCAGGTGAATGTTCTGGTCGACAGTCTGCTGGCCTGGTTTCTGGCTCAGCCTTCCGCACCCGGCGGCTTCATCCCGGATGCACTGCGTCTGACGGAAGGAACGGCGTCCGCCCTGTATCTGGGGCAGCGGCTGTTTCAGTTTCCGATGGGGGTGTTTGGAGTGGCGCTGGGGACCGTTCTGTTCCCCCGATTCGCCCGGCATGCGGCGCAGAACCGCCGTCAGGAACTGAATGAAGACATTGTCCACGGCCTGCAGCTCGTGGTGGTGATCGGTCTCCCCGCTGCCGCCGGCCTGTGGCTGATCTCCCGACCGGCGACCGATCTGCTGTTTCTTCGAGGGGCCTTCGATGCGGAGGATGCTGTTCTGACAGCCCGCATGATCGCTGCTTATGGATCCGGCGTGGCCGTTTTCTGCGGACTGCTCATCGTCAACCGCGTTTTCTATGCCGCCGGGGATCAGTGGACACCGGCCCGGCATGGCCTTGCGGCCATGTTGATCAACCTGGTGCTCGATGTCGCCCTGCTGCCGGTTCTGAAGGAACTGGCCCTGCCGGCCGGCAGCGTCCTGGCCGGACTCTGTCAGCTCCTGCTGACTTTGAACGCCCTGCGTCACCGGTTCCTGACGGCCCGATTCGGCCGGTTCCTTCCGGTTCTGTGGCGGAGTGGTCTGGGGGTGGTGCTGATGACGTTCGCCTGTCGGCTGCTGCACCCGCTGCTGCCGGAAGAATCCGACCTGTTCCATCGCGCGCTGCGCACCCTGGGGCCGGTTGCTGTCGGCGGAGCCGTCTACTGGGCGGCCCTGTCCGTAACCGGACTGTCCGCCGCCCGGCTGCTGTCCGAACCATTCCCGCCGTCCGCTTCGTCGTCACCATCACCGCCAGCGTGATGTCAGGCGAGGATGTCGTGGACGATTTCGCCGTGCACGTCGGTGAGACGAAAATCGCGGCCCTGAAACCGGTACGTCAGCCGTTCGTGGTCGATGCCAAGCTGATGCAGAATCGTGGCGTTCAGATCGTGGATGTGAACCGGGTTTTCCACGATGTTGTAGCTGAAGTCGTCCGTTTTTCCGTACGTCATCCCTGGACGGATTCCGCCACCGGCCATCCAGATGCTGAAGCAGCGTGGATGATGGTCGCGGCCGTAGTTGTCGCGTGTCAGACCGCCCTGGCAGTAAACCGTGCGTCCGAACTCTCCGCCCCAGATCACCAGCGTATCATCCAGCAGTCCACGCGTCTTCAGATCACGGACCAGAGCATAACAGGGCTGGTCCACATCATGGCACTGTCTGGGCAGGTCGCCGGCCACGTTTCCGTGCTGATCCCAGCCTCGATGGAAAATCTGGACGAAGCGGATATCGCGTTCCAGCATGCGCCGGGCCAGCAGACAACTGTAGGCAAATGTGCCCGGCGTCGTCGCTTCCGGTCCGTACAGATCCAGAACGTGTTTCGGTTCCTGATCGATGGATGTCAGTTCGGGCATCGATGTCTGCATGCGGAACGCCATTTCATACTGATCGATGCGCGCCTGAGTTTCCGGGTCGCCCACGGCTGCCAGAGTCCGCTGATTCATTTCTTCCAGACGGTCCAGCATGCGCCGCCGGGCTGCCTGGCTGACGCCTGGAGGATTCGACAGGAACAGAACGGGATCCCCCTGGCGCCGCAGCGCCACTCCGGAATGCCGGCTGGGAAGAAAGCCCGATCCCCACAGACGGTTGTACAGCGCCTGCGCCGACCTGCGGCCCGTCCAGGTGGGAGTCATCACGACGAATGTGGGGACATTCCGGTTGTCGCTGCCCAGGCCATAGCTGAGCCAGGCACCCAGACTGGGCCGGCCGGGAAGCTGATGCCCCGTGCAGATGTAGGTGATGGCCGGATCGTGATTGATCGCTTCGGTGTACATCGACCGAATCACGCAGATGTCGTCGGCCAGCCGCGCCGTGTACGGAAGCAGTTCGCTGAATTCCGTACCGGCCTGTCCGTACCGGCGAAACGCGTATTTCGACGGAGCGATGGGAAACCGTTTCTGGCCGGACGTCATGGTCGTCAGACGCTGCCCCATGCGCACCGATTCGGGCAGATCGCGATCGAACCATTCCTGCATGACCGGTTTGTGATCCAGCAGATCCATCTGACAGGGGGCTCCGGCCATGAACAGCCAGATCGCCCGGCGGGCCCGGGGAGCGAAATGCCGCAGGGCAGAGGGAACTTCTGTGGCGGCCGCCCCGGTGTCGGCGGCCAGCAGCGTGCCCAGAGCCGCCAGTCCCAGTCCTGGACTGCTGTGAGTGAAAAAGTGTCGACGTGTTTCTGCAAGCCGGTGTGTGTGTTCAGGCGTATCCATACGGATATGATAACACCTGTCGGGCCGCAGGGCACCCTGTCTGCCCCGAACCACCTGGCCCGATTCTGCCAATGAATCACCCACATGTCCCCGAAAGGTTTCCGCCATGAAGACCGATGCCCCGTCTCTGGAAGCACTGGTGGAGACCGGGATTCTGCCAGGGACCGTCTTCACCCGGGGCGGTCTTCTGGAGCTGACCAGGGAACTGCCGATACGGGGCAGCATCGATGGCGGGCTGACTCTGTAAAAGTCTGCGTCTGTTCAACAGCCGTCCTTGTCCTTCGACAGCGTTACGACATTCCATCGTCTGGTGACCCGGAGAAGCCGCCTCATCGGCAAAAATCTGCACAGCCATTGCGGCTGTTCACGCTGAAACAGCCATGCTTCGCTGGTGGTGCGGAGCCAGTCGCTTTCTGTAAGTTCTGTCACCGTCAGGTGATGCGTTCGATTTTCGGAAGCGTGTTGCCAGGGCCGATTGGGAGGCCGGAAAACCGTGTGATTTGGCGCGCGACTTGCGGATAATTCAGGTAATCCGACAGGCACCGATGCCTTTTCCAGATGGCGATTCGGACCGGATCGTCGCCTGTTACGTTCCGTTGTAATGGGGAGAGCAGCCATGAACAGACACATGAAATTCGCGACCCTGATCGCCGCTGTGGCTCTGGCCGGGCTGTGCGTCAGTGACAGTTTCGCTCAGTCCACCGTTCAGCGACGGCTTCGACCCGGAATCGGCACGCGAAGATCGATTCCCTCTGCGGTCCGCCGCAGCTTTTCGATGAATCGCACAGTGGCACCGATTCCGCAGACATACCGCAGCTTCTCATTTGCGCCCTCCTCACCGGACGCTGCTGCCGATTCTTTTCCGTCCGTTTCCACCGGTTGCCGGTCGGCCGAGGTGAATCCACCCGTGTCCAGTGACCAGACGCGCCGGAGCTTTTCATTCGAGCCAGGCAGTGCCCCACAGCAGGAGGCCTCTCCTGGACCGGCTGCCGCCCCGCCCGCTGTGCGCGTCAGGCCGCAGCCAGCCGGACGAAATGCTCCGGGAACCGCATCCCGCACGGGGGCGACCGTTCGTCGCCGGCTGCATCCGGGAGTCCGCTGACAAGGAAAGAGGAAGGATTCAGCACAACAGAGTACGTTTCAAAGCAGCGCGGTGGACGGGAATCGATTCACCGCGCTTTTCTGTTGCGCCGCGGACAGTCGATGGTGCCGGAACCTGCCGGGTTATCGAACGCTGAACGATGTGAGGTCGATGCCGGCCGTCACACTGTTCAGCCCGCCGGACAGACTGTCCGGTGTCCAGGAAATGCGGTCCAGTGCATCCGGTCCGTCGATGTCATAGTGTTTCTGCAGAGCCGTTTCGTATCCGTGCGTCATGGCATCGTCGATGAAATCGAGGACCTGGGAAGGTGATCGGCTGCGCTCCATCAGAAACCGGATCAGGTGTGCACTTTGTCCGTAAAACGCATCACGGTAGTTCGGCATGGGGAAGCGGCTGAGCGTCAGGAGGTCCCTGGTGCGAAACACGTGCCCTCTTTGACAGGAGCGCCGCAGCGCTTCGGCTCGAGTGTTCTGCATGGCGGATGATTCTGCCAGAACGCCGATTCCCTCATCCGCCCACGGCGGGATGCGGCGATGGCGAAAGCGATCCGCCAGAACAACGTGTGCCAGTTCGTGCGGCAGGGCATCGGCCATTCCGCTGTCTCCGTCCAGACGCAGATCGATCCGCCGTCCGACCACGCGTCCATCATCCATCCGAATCGTCGCACAGCCGACGGAATTCCCGGCGCCGATTCCCAGCACCCGGGTGTATTCGGTCAGCGTGCGATGGACGACGACATCGCATCGCGGACGCCATGTGTCGGCGTGGTCCGTTCCCAGCCAGACTGCCTGCAGCGCTGTCCGCAGTGACTCGCACACAGCCGGCAGGCGGTCGAGCGGCACTTTGGAGCTGCGGGTGGAGATGCGGAAGTTGGCGGATGTAAGGATCCGCCAGGATCCCCGGTACGTGGTCGTACAGATGGTTTCTGGTGCGTCTTCCGCCCGCAGCAGGGAGGTGGTGCCACCAGGAAATCCGATGAACGTCAGAACAGACACGACAGACAGAAACCCAGGTCGCAGCATGATGTTTCCGCAGATTCAGTCAACGGGCGCGTGAACAACGTCTGTCGATCAATCAATCCCCATGCCGAAGCGGAGGCGACCTGAGCTGCGGAGCCTGACCGGTGGCCACAATGTCCTTCACGGCTGTGAGTTACGTCGGTTGAGTGACATCGGGCCGTCGCGCAACGGCCCCTCATAATGCCTGCAGATGCCGCAGGTCTGCCGCCAGGGCGGGCACCGGAGAATCCGGGCAGACGGTCTCTGACAGAACCAGACATACACAGACACCGGTCCTCACTTTGGCCGTGTCCGTTTTGTCCGGACCATGTGAGGCATTGGCACAGACAGGTGGCTCGTGGTACGGGCTGGAAATGCCCCGATGTTATCAATGGGCCACCAGGGTGCGCTGGCACATGCGCGAGCGCAGCGACCGCGCGGCACGGGGCATCCCGTTCGGAATGCCCGCGTGCCGCGTTCGACAGCGGAACCGGCAGCTTCCGCTGTTGTTTTTCGCCGGGGTTCTGTCAGGACGCCGACGGAGAACATGCGGCCGGCTGAGCGACCGCGCGCACGCGTGGTTTCTGTTTGCGAATCAGTGCCTGAACGCCGCGGCCGTCCTCCTGCAGCAGTGCGGCCACTCCGTCGGCATCCACATCGGCCACGATGATGTCGCCCACTTCGCTGGCCACGCGGCTGTAGATGCCCAGTTCCGCCATGCGGGCCGTCTGGTTCTGATTGTCTTCCGTGGGACTCAGATAATGCACGGACGTCGACTGATAACGGTGAATCAGGAACAGGTGCATCAGAGTCATCAGACGGCGCTTGCGCAGCGATGCGTCGAAGGTGTTCTGATCGCGGACGGACAGAATGGCCTGACCGCGCCGGTCCTGAATCGTGGCGAAGATGATATTGGCCAGTCTGCGGCCGGTTTCGTTCAGCAGACGCAGTTCCAGCAGATCGGCCCCGGCCCGATGCGGCCGCAGTTCCACTCGAATGGTGCCCTGGTACCCGTAATGTTCCCGCCAGGCATCCACCCATTTCTGCAGCAGTCCGGGCGGGACTTCAGTCTGGATGAGATGCTGGAACTGAGTCGACCCTTTGCCCATGGCCCGAGTGGTGGCCGTCCGTCCGGAAGACGCCGCCAGGGCCGCATCCAGTCGGGGTCCGCCGACCAGTGTCTGGGGCGTCCGGAAGGGGGATTCGAGCAGCCGGAATTTGCGCTGCAGCCGCGCCAGAGCCAGCATGCCGTCCTGTCGCAGCGACTGCGAGAACTCCTCAGCCGCCAGGCCGTCGATCTGGTGTCCGCCGTAGGTGATGAAGTTGAACACGAACCCCAGACGTCCCAGCTCCTCGGGAAAGGCCCGCATCTGTTCATCCGTCATTCCGGTGGTGTCCCAGCTGAACGACGGTGACAGATTGTAGGCGAGCATCTGATCCGGATACACCGCGTGAATGGCTTCCGCGAACCGCCGGGCATCGTCCAGACAGGCCGTTTTCGTTTCCATCCACAGCAGGTCGGCGAAGGGGGCGACAGCCAGCGACTTCGCGATGGCGTAATCGATGCCGCCCTGAATCTGGTAGAAGCCTTCCGGCGTACGGACCCGTTCACAGTCCCACACGATGGAGATCCCCAGTTCCCGTGCCTTCGCCCGGGCTGCGGAAAAAGAAGCCGTGCGGGCGAAATCGAGCCATTCGTCCGGAGTCATGTCGAAGGTTTCGCCTTCGTTCATGCGGAACTTCATGTGGTCGGCCACCGCCTGGCCGAATGTCTGCGGGTGAGCTTCCGCCTGCCACGCATCGGCAAAGCGGCTGACAACGGTTTCCAGAATGGTCTCCACATCGCCGTCGCGCCGGCCGGTGGCCACAGTGTCCTCCAGGAACTGAGTGATCCCGGTGCGGGTGAGCCATTCCTCGGCGGCCACATAGTCGTCATAAGACAGGGCATACAGCAGGTGGCCGTTGACGTCGATTCCGGCATCGTGGAGTTTTTTCAGGACGGTCAGCCAGGCCGTTTTGTACGCCGGAATCGTGACAGACGTGGTGCCCAGAATAAACGGCTGGTCGCGTTCATCGCTGTTGTTGTCCAGCAGCGTGGCCGCTTCCGCATCGGTACGGGCCACGATGATGCCTTCCACTCCCATGATGTCGAGCTGGAAGCGGGCGGCGTTGAGCCGTTTGATCTGTTCCTCGACGGACACCAGCACTTTGCCGCCCTGGTGGCCGCATTTTTTGGTTCCGGGGCGCTGGTCTTCGATGTGATACCCCGGAACTCCGGCTTCCACGAAACGGCGAATCAGGTTGCGCACGTGGGCGTCTCCGCCGTGACCGGTATCGGCATCGGCGATGATGAAGGGACGAAAATCGTGTTCCGGCGTCTTTCGTCGTTCCTCGTCGGTCATGCGGGACCGCTGGAACATCTGATTCCGATCGGCTGTCAGCAGAGCCCGCACCAGAACGGCAGCTTCGTCGGGGACCTGGCTGAGCGGATAGCTGGCCAGATCGGGCCCCGGATCTTCGCTGGCAGATCCCTTCGCCGACGTGGCCCAGCCGCCCAGGTAGATGCCTTCGATTCCCATGCGCTTCATGGCCACGGCCTGGCCGGGAGAATACGGGCCGAAGGTCGTGATTCCCCGCCGCTGCTCGAACAGTTCCCTCAGACGATCATAAAACGCGGAAGCCGCTTCCCGGGCCACCGGATAGTCGGCGGCAATCGTACCGCGCTGCTGCACGACCTGTTCGGCCGTGTACAGCCGTGTGATCCCGCTGAACCGCGGCTGCTGCAACCACTCGCGCGTTTCCATGACCTGCTGCTCGAAAGAATCCATGACGGATCTCCTGATGAAGGGATACAATGAAGGGACTGTCTGAAAAAAACGGTGAAAGGACGAATGCCGTCACGGGACGGCCGAAAGTGTCTCCGTGGTTCCGCCGGGCGACATGCGGGCTGCATCGAAATCGAGATTCTTCGTGATGCGTGTGCCGTCTGTCGTGAACGCTTCGACGTACTGCCGGATCCGCTGCCGGGCCACTTCGACATCGTGGTTGTTCAGGTTGATGTTCAGCAGGTCGATGTACCACGGCAGCCGTGTGTGTCCTGTCACGAACGTGTCCACGATCTCCCGGGCAATCGGCAGCGTGGTCGTTTTCGAATCGTCATGGACGTCCCGGTCGTCCGCCTGCAGCAGTTTTTCGTATTCTTCGCGCAGCAGCCGATCGAACAGTTCCCGGGTGAAGACATCTCCTTTTCGGATGCCCGTGCGGGCATCGTCTTCTGTGAAGGCGGCCGCCTTGTGCAGCCATTCCCACAGAATGCCCAGGCGGATTTCGCCGGTGGCCATGTCTTCCATCAGATACAGCACGTCGTCGTTGCCGAAGTGGTCCGCCGGTTTCAAAGCGGCCGCCTGGTAGCCCTGAGCGAATGCGTTGCCGTACTGCAGCGCGACGCTCAGCAGGTCCCGGGCTCCCGTCACGGTACGCGGAGCCGGTTCGAGTTCCGTGAGGGCCGCCGCGTCGGCATCGGTGTATGTCAGCCGCGGAAACCGCCGCCCCGTCTGATTCGCTTCTCCGACCGCTTCCCACACCGGACGCACGATGTGAACCATTTTCCAGTGAGCCACCCATTTTCCGCTGGCTCCGGCTTCCTGTTCCCGCCGGGCTCCGGCCACCGCCTTTTTCATGCCCGCTTCCACTCCGGCGGCCGAACCGACCGGGATGTTGGGTTCCATGCCGCCCTGCCACAGAGCATACCGGCCGTGCTGATCGGGCGTGTTGACGGCCCGCCGCACGCGGTCTTCGTAGTGCCGCATGTAGCCCCAGGTCATGCTGATCGCATCGATGTTCGGATTGATGAAGTCCGGATCCCAGGCCATGGCGTCGGCCACGCTGTTGATGTAATCCCAGCGCCCCGTGTTGAACCCCACGAATCGCCGCCCCAGCGCTGCGCGGATTTCCATGAGCTGGAAAGACGCTTCGAGCTGTTCCACCAGCACGTAGGTGCGGATGGCGGACGGTTCCAGTCCGAGGTGGTTCTCCAGAGCGGACAGCATGGCGTTCCACAGCGCCGCCTCCTCCGCCGTCTGAATCTTGGGCAGATACAGCACGATCGAACGGCCGGCCTTCTGCAGGGCCCGGTACTGGCTGACGACATACAGGACGGCATCGACGATGGATGCCGAAAACCCCTGTCCGTCGCTGCGCTGCACATGGCGATCATCCAGGTGCAGGCCTCGGGCACGGTAGATGACGGTGGTGAAATCGAGCTGCGTGCGCCAGTCGCTGATGATCGGATGCCCGAAAAACTCCCGGGCCCATGCATTCATTTCTTCCGCCACCTGTTCGGCCACCCGCAGGAACAGCGGATCACGGTGAACGGCCAGTTTCAGATTGCGCTGGTTGTCCAGCGACATGGTGTCGATCTGTCCCAGAGCGTCCTCCCCGTCGAACATCCAGCCGTCCGCCCCGGACAGCAGTGCATAGGCGACGTTGCGGATGCTGCGTTCCACGGGAGTTCCCGGCCGCGCGGCCGGACCGGTTCCCTGAATCCACTGTCGCCGCAGATCCTCGGGGATGTCTCCCCCTTCAAACCGGCCGTCGCGGGCATCCTGCACCCGCAGATTCGTGCCCGGAATGATGCTGTCGGCCGGAAGAAACTCGATCGGCTGCCGGCGCCGAGCCCGCTCCTGGCGGCGCTGAATCCGTTCGGTCATCAGGCGCCGTCTCGATTCATCGAAGGGAATCAGGGCCTGCAGAGCACCCACGGCTTCCGGCGTGAAAATGTCGGCATACTGCCGACGCAGTCCGTCCCGGATTTCCAGAGAACACGGCCTGGTCTGCGTCGCGGTCATGATGCGGGTTCCTGCTGCTGAGGCCGCGGACATCCCGCGGCCGGCGGAAAAGGACCAAAGCCCCGGACAGGCCGGGCACCGCCGAACGCCTCTGTCCTGACGGCTGCCTCAGTCTACCCGCCTCCCGACATTGACAAATACTATAAATATCAATACATATTCATTGACGTTGGGGAGTAGCATGCCCAATGATGATTATAATGAATCATTGTTTGCATCTATAATTCGGGAGAGGCGTCATGGGGGCGCAGGCGGTGCGTTACAAACACAACCGGATGGCTCAGCTGCGGGGATTCTGTTACGCGGCACGAACGGGCAGCTTTTCCCGGGCGGCGGAAAAACTGCAGCTCAGTCAGCCGTCGGTTTCTCTGCAGATTCAGGCGCTCGAACGGGATTTCGGAGCGCAGCTTTTCGAACGCCAGGGCCCCCGCATTCAGCTCACTGCGGACGGCCGGGCCATGCTGGAAGTGGCCGAGCCTCTGGTGGAAGGGATCGAGAAGCTGGAAGAATCGTTTGCCCGCCGGCGGGGGGATGCCGGCACAGGATCGGTGTCCATTGCCGCGGGCGGATCGACCATTCAGTACATTCTGCCGTCCTTCGTGGAACAGTACGTCAGCGCATATCCGAAGGTGGACGTCCGCCTGTGCAATGTGACCGGCCAGGCGGGTCTGGCTCTGCTGCGCAACGGAGAACTGGATTTCGCGGTGGGACCGATGTTCGAGGTGCCGCCGGACATCACGTTTCATCCGCTGTTCACGTTCGAGCCGATGCTCATCACCTGTCAGGACCATCCTCTGGCTGAGCGGCGGCGCCTGCGGCTGAAGGATCTGGTCCGCTATCCGCTGATTCTGGCTCCGAAGGAACAGAGCAGCACATCCCGCCTGCTGGATGCCGTGTTCACCGAACGCGGACTCGAATACGATGTGCGGCTGGAAGTCGGCGGCTACGAAGTGATCAAGCAGTATGTGCGACTGAATCTGGGGATTTCCGTCGTCATGAGTCACTGTGTGACGGATCGGGATCAGCTCTACCGCCGGTCGCTGGCCCGTTATTTTCCGCAGCGCCGTTATGGCGTCGTTCTGCGGAAGGGGCGTCAGCTTTCGGAAGCGGCCGCGGCCTTCGTCCGCACGCTGTATCCGGACTGGAAGGAATGACGGACGGTGTCGTCTCCAGGCCGTCCGGCCCGGTCCGCTACTGCCGCGGATCGCGGATGTCGTAGCACACCAGCTGCCGGTTGTTGCGAAGAAACAGGCGGCCGTCGGAAATGGCCGGGTACATCCACACCACCTGGTCGCTCCAGATCTGTTCCCCCGGATCGATGGCGTGGAAACGTCCGGTTTCGCGATACCCGTCGGGACTCAGATCGGCCGAAATGAAATCTCCCGTGTCGCTGAAGATCAGCCAGGAGTTTTCGGTGCGGATGAGGAAGGCCGATCCGTACCGCCGGCCGCGTCGTCGATCGCCGCCCGATGTCGGGGCGGTCGTCTGCCACATGCGTTTTCCGTCGGCTGCCCGCACGCAGACCAGGGCCCCGGCGCGGCAGTCGCAGCCGTAGATCCAGCCGTCTTCGAAAATGGCTCCGGACGTGGCCAGAGACATGGATGTGCGCGGGCCGCCCGTCCACACGACAGACGCCTTCGGTTCGTTCTCATCCAGCCGCAGCAGAACCGACGCGTCGCCCTCCCCCGACACGAACATGAATGGACCGCTGGTGACCGGCGGGAGGATCGACATGCCGTATCCGGGGCGCAGAGGATGCTGCCAGTATTCCTGGCCGTTGTCCGGTCGGAGACTGTGGATGGTGGTCGGATCCCAGATCATCAGCTGTTCGGTTCCTCCGGCATGGACAATGACCGGTGAACAGTACCCGGTTTCTTCCGCTGTCAGGCTCCGCCACTGCACCGTCCCGGTGCGGCGGTCGAAGGACACGACCAGGCTGCCGGGGCCTCCCACCAGACAGATCAGAGAATCCCCATGAATCAGGGGCGTTGCCGCATGCCCCCACAGAGGTGTGTCCGCCTGAAAGTCCTGATGAAAGTCCGACTGCCACAGAACGGTTCCGTTTTCCGCATCGAAACAGATCAGATTGCCTTCGGCTCCGACCGTGTAGACGCGGCCGTCGTGAATGACGGGAGTCGCCCGGGGACCGCCACCGTACGAAACGGCGTAGGAGCGGTCGTATGCGTGTTTCCAGAGCGGACGGCCGCTGCGGGCATCGAAGCAGAGAACCCGTTCGGTGCCTTCCAGACGGTCCCGCGTCCCCGGATCATTGGCCACGCGGCCCGCGCGGCGCACGTAATCGGTCACATACACGCGGCCTCCGGCGACCGCAGGCCCGGAATATCCCGAATGAATCGGCTGACTCCACAGCTTCGGAAGTCCTTCCGGTGGGATGACGGATCGGATTCCGCGTTCCCGGAGAATGCCGTCGCGCGTGGGACCATTCCACTGCGGCCAGTCATCGCCGCAGGCGGGCCGGCTGAACACGCACCCCAGAAGGGCGACAGGCAGTGTCCGCAGAAGAATCGAAGCAGCCGTGGTCATCACATTGGTTCCGAAGAAAGCGGGGAAAACGGGCATCCGTTCGGTATGATGAAATCTGTTCGGTATCATGAACGTCGACCTGAACGAACGGAGGCCGTGGAGCGGCGCTCCATGGTACCGGACGAATTCTCCGAGAACAGGTGTCTGGATGGAAGCGGACGGTCGCCAGCCGACAGACGGCAGTCTGTGCGGAAGGCGGCGTCCGTCCGAGGACCCCTGGACCGGTTTCCGTTGTTCTGCTGAAGATCTCTCACGTGAAACATTCGTCTGTCGCCGCTGGCGTTTTCATTCTGGCGACCGGGTCTCTGGCGGCCGTGCTGCTGCTGCCCGTCGACGGAACACGGACTGTTTCGGTCCCGCCGACGGCCGTAGCCGATCCTCTGCCGGCGGAGCCGGAAAGGAAGGAAACCGACATTCCGCTGCCTTACCGGCCTCCGGACCCGGAACCGGACGTCGATCCGAAGGTTCTGGCCCGGGAACTGGAAGCGCTGCGGGCCCGGGTTCCGTCGGACGTGGCAGAATCGCTCATCGTGAACGAACCGCCACTGGACGAACGCCTGCGGGAACAGGTTCGCGGCATGGTGTGGATTCCCGGCGGGGTCTTCGTCATGGGCAACAATCCGGGGCCGCCGGACGAGGCTCCTCGCCATCCGGTGGCTCTGGACGGTTTCTGGATGGCCCCGTACGAAATCACGAACGCTCAGTTCGCCGAATTCACGGAAGCGACAGGCTACATCACGCTGGCCGAAAGGCAGCCGGAACTGCGCAGCATCAAAGCCGGATCCGTGTATGAGCAGGCGGCCATCCTGGAAGAACTCAACCAGCCCGGTTCCATCTGCAGTCTGCCTCTGAACAGCCGGCAGGACATCGATCCGCTGCGGGGAGCCTACAGCTGGTGGCAGTATGTTCCGGGGGCCTGCTGGAAGCATCCGGAAGGTCCGGACAGCGACATCCGCGACCGCATGGATCATCCGGTGGTGCATGTGAGCTGGCTGGATGCGCAGGCGTACTGTGAATGGGCCGGGCGGGCGCTGCCGACCGAAGCGCAGTGGGAATACGCGGCCCGTGGCGGACACGACGGACGTGTTTATCCCTGGGGGAGCACACAGCGACCGGACGGCCGCTGGAAACACAACATCTGGCAGGGAACCTTCCCGATCGAAGACACCGGAGAAGACGGATTCGTCGGCACGGCTCCGGTCGGTTCGTTCGAACCGAATGATTTCGGCCTGTACGACATGTCGGGCAATGTGTGGGAATGGTGTCAGGACTACTACCGGCCGGACTACTATGCCGTCAGTCCTCTGCGGAATCCGCCGGGACCGTCCGAAAGCCTGGATCCGCAGGAACCGGACATCATCAAACGTGTGCAGCGGGGCGGGTCGTTCATGTGCAGCGATCAGTACTGCATCGGTTATCGCGTGTCCGCCCGCATGAAGGGAGAAGAAGACAGCGGTGCCTTTCATACGGGATTCCGCACGATCATGACTCCGGCCATGCTGTCCGACAGCAGACAGACCGCGGCCGTTCCCTGAACGTCCGGCGGATCCGATGCTTCGGCGCCGGAAAGCCGGGCATCGGAGAAAACAGTGCCCGTTTGGCGGATTCGGCAGTAGGCGTTCTGTGTCCGGACGCTTATGATGGATACCAGTCCGACCGTTGCGGAATTCCGATGGCACTCAACAGGTTCCGGGCCGCACCGGCGACCGGACTCACGGACACAGCAGGGGACGTTCGATGAAGCGATTTCAGTACTTCTTCGCGTTCACCCTTCCGGTCATCACTCTGGCGGCCCTGTTGTGGCCGGAAACGCTGGCCTTCGCCGGAGTGGTGTATTCCTTCGGCATCATCCCGCTTCTGGAAGTGCTGCTGCCGCCGGATCCGCGCAATCATGACGAAGCGGCCGAACCGTCCCTGCTGGCAGATCGGCTGTACGATGCGATGCTGTACGCCATGGTGCCGATTCAGTGGGGTCTGATGTTTCTGCTGCTGTTTCGTGTGGCGTTCGATTCGCTTTCGTTCCTGCAGATCACCGGCATGACGCTCAGCATGGGCATGTGCTGCGGAATTCTGGGAATCAACGTGGCCCATGAACTGGGCCATCGGACGGACCGTCTGAGTCGTCTGAGTGCCCGGCTGCTTCTGTTTTCTTCGCTGTATGCGCATTTCACCATCGAACACAACCGGGGGCATCACAAATGGGTGGCCACTCCCCGGGACCCGGCCACGGCACGGCGGGGAGAATCGGTATATCGTTTCTGGCTGAGGTGCATCCCCGGTGTGTTTCGGTCCGCCTGGCGTCTTTCCTGTGATGACGTGCGTCGCCGCGGCGGCCGCGTTTTCGGCCCGGGAAATGAGGTGCTTCGCCTGATGCTCATTCAGGCAGCGCTGGTGATCGGCATCGGAATCGTTTTCGGGCCGCTGGCCCTGCTCAGTTTTCTGGGAGCCGCCCTGAACGGCATTCTGCTTCTCGAAACGGTCAACTACATCGAACACTACGGGCTGCTGCGAACAGAAACGGAACCGGGGCGGTACGAACGCGTGCGACCGGAACATTCCTGGAACAGCGATCATGTGCTGGGCCGCATCATGCTGTTCGAACTGACCCGCCACGCCGATCACCACTACAGCGCCAGCCGGAAATATCAGATTCTTCGGCATATGCCGGACAGTCCGCAGCTCCCTTTCGGCTATCCGACAGCTCTCATGCTGGCGCTCCTGCCGCCTCTGTGGTTCCGCGTCATCCATCCGCGTCTGGACGAGCGGGACATTCCTCCTGCTCCGTCGGCTCTGCCGTCGGCGGCCGGCTGAATCGGATCTGACGACTGCGCCGACTGCAGGCAGCTGGTTCCTGCTTTTCCGGGCTCGCAGCCGGCCTGTCGAACGCATCACCTGCCGTGCGGCATCTGTTTGTTTTCGGCGGCACGTGTTGAAATTTTTCGTCCCGCGGCCCGTCTGTGACCTAGTTTCCAGCAGCGAATTCCAGTTTCCGAACTGGCGCTGGTCCTGCGCGCTGCCGCGTCCCGGCGGCGGCAGACGTCACAATCGCTGCGACCTGGATCATCACCATGTCAGGGAATCCACCTTTGAACGCTCCTGGCCCTTCAGGACCGCCGTCCGCTGCGCTGCCGGAAGAAGGACGGCAGATCACGATGTGGGGTCTGCTGGACGCCTTCCGCCGTCGCTGGGTGCCGGCACTGGCAGTGGCTCTGCCCGCCGCCGTTCTGGCGGCCGCGCTGATCTGGGAACTGCTGCCGCCCAATTACGAATCGTCGGCCTATCTGCAGGTCCACCAGTACGAACAGGTTCTGATGAAGGCGACCGACAAAGGAACGGCCGAATTCGAAACCTATCGGGACAGTCAGATCAGCTTCATGAAGAGCCGGCCCGTGCTGCTGGAGGCACTGCGGAAGGAAGGGGTGCGCACGTGCCGCACTCTGCGCGACGTGGACCATCCGGTTCAGTGGCTGAGGAAGTATCTGGAAATCAAAACGGACCGCAGTCCGGAAATTCTCGAAATCTCCCTTCAGGGCCGGTATCCGGAAGATCTGGCTCTCATCGTCAATGCGGTCAAAGACGCCTACCTGGACCGGGTGGTCTACAACGAAAAACAGGACCGCATCGAATCGCTGCAGAAGCTGAAGGAAACCTACCGCCGCCTCGATCAGAAGCTCCGGGAGCATCAGGACCGAATCGACAGTCTGGCCCGGGAACTGGGCACCGGCAGTCCCGAAAACGCGGCGGTCAGTCAGCAGCAGTATCAGATGGCCCTGCGCGATCTGCGCCGTGAACTTCAGGAAATCAACACTCAGATTCGTGACGAACTGACGGCCCGCGAATATCTGCGGGAACGCGGCCTGCCGGTGGACTCTCTGACGGCTGTTCCGGGGACCGGGACCAATGGCTCCCTGACATCGGGTCCCCGTCAGCGCCTGGCGGAAGTCCGCCGTCAGATCCGGGCCTTCGAAACACAGCTCCGCCGGCCCGACCATCCGGACCTGGAAGCTCTGCGCGAGGAAGAACGGACTCTGGTGGCCGCTCTGACCGGCCTGGAACAGTCGGGCAGTTCCTCATCGGTGCCTCTGTCGCCGCTGGCCTGGCTGGAACGCCGCCGGGATCGGCTGGAGCAGGAAATCGAGGAACTGACCGAGGAACTTGAACGTCTGGGCAACAACATGGTGCTGCTCAACCGGGAACGCAGCGACATCGTCCTGCTGGAAAAACAGCGGGATGAAATGCGGATGGAAATCGAACGCAAGGAAATCGAACTGAATGCCCCGGATCGGGTCCGCGAAATCGACGCGGCCAACGTCCCGGAACAGGAAGATCAGAAAAAACGCATCCAGCTTTCGACGCTCGCCTTTCTGGGTGTGTTCTCACTGATCGTTTCGGGTTTCACGCTGTTCGAATGGTTCTCGTATCGCATCACGGCCGCTGCCGATGTCACACGGCAGACAGGGCTCCGGCTGATCGGGTCCATCCCGTCGCCGGACCGAGGCGGCCTGCTGGGGCTGGGAATCTTTGCCAGTCCGGTGGATCCGAAGGAATGGCAGCAGGCGGTGGTGGAATCGATGGACGTTGTCCGCACCTGTCTGCTGAGGCACATCGATCCGTCCCGTCCGGCCTCCATCCTGATCACCAGCGCATCAGCCAACGAAGGCAAGACCACTGTTTCCTGTCAGCTCGCCGCCAGCATGGCCCGCATCGGCCGCCGCACGGTCATGGTGGACTGCGATTTCCGCCGCCCCTCGGCTCATGAACTGCTGAACGGACAGCGCGGGCCCGGCCTGTCGGAATTCCTCCGCGGCCAGGCCGATCTGCACACCATCTGCCAGACGACTCAGACGGAAAACCTCACTTTCATCCCCGCCGGACAGGTCGACCAGAGAACGCTGCAGGCTCTGTCCCGTGACGGCGGTCGTTCTCTGATCAGTCGACTCAAGGCGGAATTCGACTTCGTCATCATCGATACCTCACCGGTTCTGTTCGTGGCGGAACCGTCCATGCTGGCCCAGAACGCCGACATCGTGCTGCTGTCGACCCGCAAAGATTACAGCCGGATCCCTTATGTGGTGAGAACACGGGATGCCCTGCTGAGCCTTCATGTGCCGCTGCTGGGAGCCATCATGGTGGGCTGTGATTCCGATCTGCAGCGGCAGACCTATGGATACCGCCAGCAGATCGACCCGGCTGCGGCTGTCACGGCGGTGCCGAACTGAACCGGGCCCGCCAGAGCAGGAGACCAGCGATATGGCCGGACATCCGGGAACCCTGGACGGAGCATTCACGGTCGATGTGGAAGATTACTTCCACGTATCTGCATTCGCATCGTGCCTGCGTCCGGATGACTGGGATCACTGCGAATGCCGGATTGAACAGAACACCCGGCGTCTTCTGGACATCGCGGCCCGCTGCGGCACGTTCGGAACGTTCTTCGTTCTGGGCTGGGTGGCCGAACGCTATCCGCATCTCGTGCAGGACATCCAGTCGGCCGGACACGAAATCGGATGCCACAGCATGTGGCATCAGCTCGTTTACGACCTGGGACCGGATCGATTCCGCGCCGACCTCATCGCAGCCCGAACCGTTCTGGAAGACGTGACCGGCCGCCCGGTCCGGCTGTACCGATCTCCCAGTTTTTCCATCACGCGTCGATCCACCTGGGCTCTGCGGATTCTGGCCGAAGAAGGGTTCCATACGGATTCCAGCATCTATCCCGTTCACCACGATCGCTACGGCATTCCGGATGCCTCTCCGGAACCGCACCTGATCGACACGGCTTCCGGAACGATTCGCGAATTTCCAGGCACGGTCTGTGAAATCGCCGGAATGCGGGTACCGGTCGGCGGCGGCGGGTATCTGCGTCTGTTTCCCTGGTCGATGACCGAATGTCTGCTGAAGCGAGTCCGCAGTCAGGGCCGGCCGCTGAATGTGTATGTCCATCCGTGGGAGCTGGATCCCGAGCAGCCTCGCATTCCGGCGCCGCTGAAATCCCGCCTGCGTCACTATCAGAATCTCCGCACGACCGCTCGAAAAACAGAACGCGTGATGACGGCCTTTTCTCTGGATCGCATGTCGGTGGTTCTGGATGACCGGTTCTGTTCCCGCATTCCGTCCCGATCCGGTTCGCGGGGCGCGGCGCTGGCATCCCCGACGGAGGGTGTGTGATGAAACCCCGAGTTCTGTACGTGACGCACCGTGTTCCGTTTCCTCCGGATCGAGGCGACCGGATTCGCACCTGGAATCTGCTGAAGTTTCTGGCCGCGCGCGCGGACATCGACCTGGCCTGTCTGGCGGATGAACCGGTCACCGATACCGTTCGGCGGCAGATCACATGCGTGACACGGCGGTTCGCCGTCGTCCCGCACACCGGCCCGCGCCGATATCTGTCCGGAATGGTGTCCCTGTTGCGGGGAGGATCCATCACCGAAGGCATGTTTCGCAGCCGTGCTCTGACGCGCATTCTGCGCACCTGGAATCAGGACACGCTCTACGATGCCGCACTGGCCTCATCGTCCGGAACCGCCCCGTTCATTCTGCCGCCGAATGTGTCCGTGCAGGGACAGCGGTGGGTGGATCTGATCGATGTCGACAGCCAGAAGTGGATGGACTACGCCGCCGCATCGCGCGGACCTCTGTCGGCCGTTTACCGCTGTGAAGGCCGCCGCCTGCGGACTCTGGAAACCCGGCTGGCTGAGAGAACGGACCGGCTTCTGGTGGTTACGGAAGCCGAACGATCGCTGTTTCACAGCTTCTGCCCGCAGGCTCCGGTTCAGGCTGTGGCCAACGGGGTGGACGTGGAATTTTTCAGTCCCGGCTGCGACCGCGTGCAGCCGCGCAGCTGCGTGTTCGTGGGCGTGATGAACTACCGGCCCAATGTGGATGCCGTCTGCTGGTTCGCCGAACACGTCTGGCCGTCTGTGCGCCAGCGCTGGCCCGATGCGCGTTTTCACATCGTGGGACGTTCCCCGGCACCGGACGTGTCCGCTCTGAACCGCCGGGACGGGATCACGGTGACCGGAGCCGTTCCCGATGTCCGCCCCTGGCTGCATCGAGCGGCCTGTGTGGTGGTGCCTCTGCGGATCGCCCGCGGAGTCCAGAACAAGGTGCTGGAAGCCATGGCCTGCGCCCGTCCTGTCGTCTGTTCGTCGGCCCCTCTTCAGGGACTGGCCGTTGAACCGGGCCTGCATGTGCTGAAGGCGGATGCTCCCGGAGACTGGCAGCGGGCCGTTGGTGAGATCTTCGAAGATGAAAACCGGGCCCAGGAACTGGGACTGGCGGCCAGTGCCTGGGTGCAGATGCATCACCGCTGGGACCGCTGTCTGGAACCGGTTTACGAACTGCTGGAACAGCCCCGGGCCGCGGTGATTTCGGAGACATCCTCGTGAAAGGCCTGATCCTCACCTGGCTGCTCACTCTGCTGGGCGTCACGGGCTGCGTCATCACTCCGTTTTACGGATTCCTGGTGTATGTGGCTCTGGCCCTGCTGCGCCCGGACTATCTGTGGGGGCATGCCATCAGCGGCGGACGGTTCAGCATGATCGTCGCGGTCGCCATGCTGATCAGCTGGGCTCTGCGGGGATTCGGCCGCTGGGATCTGGGACGGGGTCGGCCGGTCGTGCTGCTGTTCACGGGCTTCTGGCTGTGGTCGGTGCTCGGCGCCCTGTACGCCGACAGTCCGCCCCACGCCTGGTACTACGTGGAACAGATCGGAAAAATTCTGCTCCCGTTTCTGATCGGTATCACGTCGCTGCGTTCCATCGACGACCTGAAGAAACTCGCCTGGGTGATCGTGATCTGCGAAGGCTATGTGTGTTTTGAACTGAACATGCACTACTTCGGCGGCTTCAATTACCTGTGGGAAATCGGTTTCGGGGGCGTCGACAACAACTCGGCCGCCATCGGATTCGTCACGGCGCTGGGAGTCACCGCGTTTCTGTTTCTTCATGAAACGGCATGGTGGAAACGCGTCATCCTTCTGGCCTGTGGTGCCTTCATCGCTCACGCCATCCAGTTTTCGTTTTCCCGCGGAGCCATGCTGGCCACCGGCGTGCTGGGTGTGACCGCCTGGATCGTGATCCGCAACAAGACGGCGTTCCACTATACGCTGTTCGCGCTGGCCGCCGTCGCTCTGATCGGCCTGGCCGGGCCGGAAGTGCACGACCGGTTCTGGCAGACATTCGAAAAACAGGACGGCCGGCACGAAGAATCCGCTCAAAGCCGACTCGATCTGTGGGCCGACTGCGCCGTGGTCATCGCCCGCAACCCGGTGATGGGATGCGGACCGGATCACTGGCCGCTCATCGCCCACACATTCGGCTGGGAAAAAGGCAAGGAAGCGCACAGCCTGTGGGTCCAGACGACGGCCGAAACCGGAATCCCCGGCATTGTGATGTTCGCCGGTTTCTATCTGGTGTGCATGGCCCGCTGCTGGATCACGCTGCTGCGGCTGCGCCCCGACGACGATCCGTGGTACCGCGATGCCTGCCAGATGACGATCGCGTCTCTGTGCGGCTTCGGCGTGGCGGCGCAGTTCGTCAGCCTGGAAGCTCTCGAAGTGCCGTACTACGTGGCCCTGCTGGGCACCGGAACCCTCGTGCTGTACTCGCGGGAACAGCAGCAGCGGGCGGCGGCCGCCTGCGCGGTCCGCATCGCCGGTCCCGTCCCGCCGTCTGTTCCTCCAGCCGCCCCGGTCGACTGGCGGGATGAAGTCGGCAGCCATCCGGTCCGGCCGGCTGAAACATTGAACCGGCCGGCCCCTTCGGTCCGCCAGGAAGACTGTCTGATCATGAACTGACCGGCCACGACCGGCTGCCGGGGTCTGCCATTCCGTACAGTCCCGCGGTGACGGTCGATTCAGGATATGAGTGATGAAAGCTGCCTACTGTCTGTTTCTTCTGATGACGGTCGCTGTCGGCGGACGGTTCCTCCTGGAATACAGCCGGGCCGTTATGGAAACCCGACAGCAGGCAGACCATTTTATGGACCGGGCCGAAGATCGGGCTGTCGATCGATTGTCCGACTCCCATGCATCCTCGGCCATCAGAAACCGGCTCCCGGACCACACCGCACTGCAGTCCCCGGAAATCGCAGCAGTCGCTGAACCGGCTGCTGCAGCCGGGGAATCCGATGCCGATCCGGTTCCGGTTCCCGAAGCGACAGGACCTGCTCCGGTCCGGCACCCGGGGCCCACGGATTCCGACGGCATTCTTCCGGGCAACTTCGAATATCTGGGCGCCTTTCGGCCGCCCCACGTGGAAGGACTGTCGTCGAAGTTCTCCTGGGGCGGGGCGGTCGTTGCGTGGAATCCGCACGGAGACCCGCAGGGAGACGACGACGGCTTCCCCGGATCGCTGTTTCTCAGCGGACATGTTTACGATCAGCAGGTGGCGGAACTGTCTATCCCCGCTCCCGTTCTGTCGCTGCCGCATTCCATGGATGCGCTGAGCGTGGCGGAACTGCTGCAGCCGTTTGGAGACATTACAGGAGGCATTCTGGGGGCACAGACCACCGATGCCTCTCAGCCGTATCGGCTGGGAGGCCTGTGTGTCACCGGGCAGACTCTGCACTGGACGATGTACCGCTACTACAACGTGGAAGGATACGACTTTTTGTCGCACGGCATGTCATCGCTGAGTGTCCGCAGGCCGTTTGCCGCCGGGCCGTGGCATCTGGGACCGTATCGGAGCGGGGAAGCGGTCTGGCATGCCTACAAACATGCCGGCTACATCTGCCAGGCCCCGGATCAGGCCGCCCGGCGGCTGGGCGGGCGCACCATCCTGTCGGGACTGCAGATCAGCACCGGACTGCAGACGTCCAGCCAGGGGCCGGCGCTGTTCGCGTACCGGCTTCCCGAAGGTCCGCTGCCGGCCGGCACCAGTCTCGATGCAGTCCCCCTTCTCTGGTATTCCATGGAACGTCCGCTGGCCGAACACCATCCGGCCGATTCCTGGACCGGCGCCGCCTGGCTGCAGGTGAACGACCGTCAGACGGTCATCTTCGTCGGCCGGAAGGCCACCGGACCGGTGTACTACGGCGTGGGTCGTCCGGGAGACTGCAACGAACACAAAGGATACCACGGTCCTCCGTACGAAGCACAGATTCTGTTTTACTCTCCGGAAGACCTTCTGGCGGCTGCCGAAGGCCGGCGTCCGGCATACGATATCCGGCCCGTGTATCGCTGGACGAGCCGCAGTCCGGGTGGCGGGCTGAGCCGCTACATGTTTCCCACCTGCGAACAGTATCTGGGCGGTGCGGCCTGGGATGAGGAACGGCGCCTGCTGTATGTGGTTCAGGTCCAGGCCGGAACAACGCACGACAGCCCCTTCGAACCGCTGCCTGTCATCCACGTGTTCCGCATTCGCGTGTGACGAACACCGTCCGCGCCGGAACGCTCCCGGATCCGGCCTGCGGGACGCGTTCCCGCGACCGGGCCTGTCCGAAGGTGTCAGAACGGAGGTTCTTCGTCGGAAACAAACGTTTCGCCGACCGGGATGTCGTCCGACGGGTCCGTCGGCGAGTCAGACGACAGGATCCGGTAGTCCAGCGCTTCGGCGCTGAGAAAATACTTCACGTCGCTGCCGGCATCCCGCTGCCACCTCCGTCCGCTCAGCCGATACGTCACTTCGACTTCATCGCCCACGCTGAGCTGATCGACGGTGTCGCAGCCGTCCTGAATGAATTCGACGGGGATGTAGTTGGTGAATCGGCCGTTGTCCTGAGTGAGCACGACGAGTCGCTTTCGAAATCCCTTCTGACCGTAGGTCTTCGTTTCTTCGATCACTTCGACTTTGCCGATAACGGTCGGACTGCTCATACTCGCCTCACAGTTTCACCTCACAGGACAGCTTCCCACCATACCAGCCCACCGGCCGGTCATCAACGAACCGGCAGGCGTGCCGGCAAAAGCTCTGTGAGTCCGTGGACCGATCTGCGGAGAGAGCAACAGACGGGGTTCAGCGGGAGACAGTACGCCCAGGCGCCTGAGATCCAGCTCCGTGTCTCAGGCAAAAACTGTCCCGGCGCCCGAAGCGCCGACAGCCGGGTTCAGGTCGGTACGTGGTCCCGGATTTCCGACTCGCCATCAGATAACCGAAATCAGACAACCAGACAGGCGCCGGCAGAAGAAATGCGTGCCACCGAAAAGGTGCAAAGGATTCTGGCAGGTGACCCAGCAAAAGAGACGGGGACGATGTGTTTGCACACGGTGGAGTCCAGGTTATGGTCACTCGTCGTTCCTGCCGCCGGCACCCGGTGATCGTCCAGAGGTGTTTCGGGCCATGCAGCCGTTTTCCGGAGATTCCCGTGATGTGCACCCGCCGCGTTCTGCTGATCTGCGTGGTCCTTTTTGCGGTCGTCCCGATCCGGACTCCTTCAGCCGGAGCGACAGACGCTCCCGTGCCGACGCATGCGGATGTGGCCTATGCCGATGCACCCGAATGCCGGCTGGATCTGTGGATCGCGGATGAAGCGGGGCCCCGGCCGCTGCTGGTGTGGATTCACGGGGGAGGCTGGACGCGGGGCGACAAACGGTCGGCTGCCACACAGGTGTCCCGGTTTCTGAACCATGGCATCAGCGTGGCGTCCATCAACTATCGGCACACGCCGGCCTGTCCTCTGCCGGCTCCGGTACACGACGCGGCCCGTGCGGTGCAGTACCTGCGTTTTCGTGCGGCCGACTGGAACATTCGCACAGACCGGATCGCTCTGACCGGTGGCAGCGCCGGCGGCTGCACATCGGCCTGGCTGCTGTTTCACGACGACCTGGCCGACCCGGATGCGGCCGATCCCGTGCAGCGGGAATCGACACGCGTCTGCGCGGCGGCCGTCGCATCGGCTCAGATGGCCATCGATCCGAAGATGATTGAGCCGTGGCTGGGGCCGGCTGTTCTGCAGCACCGCATGATCTGGTGTGCGGTCGGCGAGCCGAATATGAAAGACGCACTCGAACACTACGACCGCCATGCCGAACGGTACCGGGAATTTTCGCCCATCTGCCACATGACGGCCGACGATCCACCTCTGCTGATGACCTATCCGGCCGATATGACACTGCCGGCCCGTAACGCGGGGCATGCCATCCACCACGGACTGTTCGGAATCAAGGTGCAGGAACGCGCCCAGGATCTGGGAATCGAATGCCACCTGATCATTCCGGGTACATCGCAATCCGACCGGTACACGTCAATCGATGAGTTCCTCATCGATCGCCTGCAGGCGCCCTGATTCGGAATTTGTCTTCCCGCGGGCGGTCCTGCCGGATTCGGCCGTCTGCTGCGACAGGTGCCCGCCGGCTTCCGTTTCGGGAACCCGAAAGTACCGACGAATCGGCAGACGGACACACACGACCGCCAGGTGCACCACCATGCGTACGAACCAGCCGCCGTCGCCGTTGAGCACCGTGAAGGCGAACAGGACCAGAACGGCAGTCCCGATGAGAAGGCCGGTTCGCAGAGACGAATCGACCGCCAGGCGGTGAATCACGGCCGCTCCGAACGGCGGATCCAGATCGGGCAGTCTTTCGAGAAGTTCGTACTCGCTGCCGAACACCAGAGTGCCGCTGACCGGGATGACATCCGCATCGTCGGGATCGCGGTCAGCGGCTGCGCGGGCCAGGCGGCGGACGAATTCCGGATCCGTCTGCAGGGCCTTCCGGACGCGTTCGAGGTAGTCGATTTCTTCTTCCAGAGCCCGCAGCCGGTGGGCCCGGCGGATGTAATCGTGACGGACGGCCGTCCATTCGGACAGCCGTGGTGCCAGCGCCACCGCCGCATAAATCAGGCCGGCCGTGAACAGACACAGCCAGAACGCCAGCGACACCGCCCGCACCGGCGAAGCCGGTGCGGGCAGCTCGGGATTCTGCAGTCTGTCGACCGAATGTTCGGACATGGTCGGGTTCCATCGGCCGGATCGTGGTCGGCCGCGTCGCCCGGACTGCCCGGATGGATTCGGCCGTCAGGAAATCGTTCCGCCGAAGGTGGCGGTCTCGCCAAGAATCTCCTCGATCCGCAGCAGTTGATTGTATTTGCAGATCCGGTCGGTGCGGCTGGCGGATCCCGTCTTGATCTGTCCTGTTCGCAGAGCCACCGCCAGGTCGGCGATCGTGGTGTCTTCGGTTTCACCGGACCGATGACTCATTACGGACGTGTAGCCGGCCTGTCCGGCCATCTGAACCGCCTGAATGGTTTCGCTGAGTGTGCCGATCTGGTTGACTTTGACCAGAATACTGTTGGCAACGCCTCGGTCGATCCCGTCCTTCAGACGCTTCGTATTGGTTACGAACAGATCGTCACCAACAAGCTGACAGCGGCTTCCTATGGTATCGGTCAGTTTCTTCCATCCGTCCCAGTCATCTTCGCTGCAGCCGTCTTCGACAGAACAGATCGGGTACCGATCGATCCAGTCGGACAGCAGACCGATCATTCCATCGGAATCGAATGACCGTCCTTCCAGCGTGTACAGGCCTTTGTCCGCGTCGTAGAACTCCGTGGCGGCACAGTCCAGGGCGATTTTGATCTGGTCGCCGGCCGTGTATCCGGCCCGTTCGATGGCCAGGAGGATCACGTCGAGTGCTTCCTGGTTCGTTTTCAGATCCGGAGCAAAGCCTCCTTCGTCTCCGACGGCCGTGCTGAGTCCACGGTCGGCCAGAACGTTTTTCAGAGCGTGGAAGACTTCCGTTCCGGCCCGCAGGGCCTCGCTGAAACGGTCGAATCCCAGCGGCATCACCATGAATTCCTGAATATCGATGCCGTTGCTGGCGTGTTCGCCGCCGTTGATGATGTTCATCATGGGAGCCGGCAGGCACGTGGCTCCCACGCCTCCCACGTAACGAAACAGAGGCAGTCCGCATGCGCGGGCCGCAGCGTGGGCGGCGGCCAGCGAACAGGCGAGAATCGCATTGGCTCCCAGTCGCGATTTGTTTTCCGTGCCGTCCAGGTCGATCATCACCTGGTCGAGTGTCGACTGATCGCACACATCCAGATCGATGATCGCATCCGCAATCTCCTCATTGACATTGCGGACCGCCTGCAGCACGCCTTTTCCCAGATAGCGGTCTTTCCGGTCCGTGTCGCGCAGTTCGTGAGCTTCATGGGCCCCCGTGCTGGCTCCACTGGGCACGGCCGCCCGTCCGATCGTCCCGTCATCCAGCAGCAGATCGACTTCGATCGTGGGATTGCCGCGGCTGTCCAGAATCTCACGGGCATGAACATCGGCAATCGCAGCACTCATCGGGTTGTCTCCTGAATCAAACATAACGGGTCTGTCTTTCTTTCTGTACGGCACCGACCAGTGGAAAGAGGCGACACGGTGTCATCCGTGATCGCCCCAGGACGCCTCCGACCGGAGCCTTTCCGGGAACTGCAGAAACGGCGGGGCTGCTGCCGATTCAGGACGACTCCGCGTACACGGCGGCCGCCGCGTCCGCTCCGGCACCAACCGGCACCCGAATATCCTGCTGTTTCAGACACTGTTCCAGAGCCGTCAGGAACAGCATCACGTTCGACCTGCGGGCGCTGTCTCCCATGAGTCCGATTCGCCAGGTGCGTCCCTTCAGGGGGCCCAGCCCGCCGCCGATTTCCACACCGAAATCCTGAAGAAGCTGACTTCGCAGACGTCCGTCGTCGACCCCTTCGGGAATCCAGACGGATGTGAGCATGGGAAGCTGCCGGCCTTCCGGAACGGAACAGTCGATTCCCATCGCCGCCAGCCCCGCCTTCAGTGCTTGATGATGCAGGCGGTGCCGCGCGAACCGGGCATCCAGGCCTTCGTCCAGAACGCGTCGCAGCGCCTGATGCAGGGCGTAATTCATGTTGATCGGCGCGGTGTGGTGATAGGCCCGTTCGCCTCCCCAGTAATTGCGCAGCAGACCGACATCCAGATACCAGCTTTTCACGCGTGTTTTGCGGCTGTCCATCGCATCCAGGGCCCGCGGGCCGAAGGTCACCGGAGACAGCCCCGGCGGACAGCTCAGGCACTTCTGCGTTCCACTGTACGCCGCATCGATGCCCAGCCGGTCGATTTCCACAGGCAGTCCGCCCAGTGAGGTCACGCAGTCCACCAGCAGCAGAGCGCCGGCATCATGAACGATGCGGGCAATGTCCTCCAGCGGCTGCAGAACGCCGGTCGATGTTTCCGCATGCACGATACCGACCACTTTGGGAGCCTGTTCGCGTACGACCCGTTCGATCTCTTCCGGATCGAAGGCTTCTCCGAAATCGCGTTCCTGTTTCGTGACCACGGCTCCGCAGCGTTCCGCCACGTCGGCCATGCGGCCGCCAAAGACACCATTCACGCAGGCGATGAAGCGGTCGCCGGGTTCGATGAGGTTCGCGATGCAGGTTTCCATGCCCGCACTGCCGGTGCCGCTGACAGCCAGCGTCATGTCGCTGGTCGTCTGAAACACGGCCCGCAGCATCGACTGAACCTCGTCCATCACCTGCAGGAAATACGGATCGAGATGGCCGACGGTGGGAGCGGCCAGGGCAGCCAGGACGCTCGCGTGAATATCGCTGGGACCGGGACCCATGAGAATTCTGGCGGGGGGATCGACAGAAAAAGGCACAGAACTCACGGAAAAACCTTTTCACTCAGGCATCGACGAACGAATCCATCCGAACGAATCGGGCAGCCGGCAACCATCATCGACGATACCAGCCCCGAACCGTTCGTCCAGCGCGGCGGCCCCGCTGTCCGGCCGGATTTCGCACAATCGGGACGGTTTCTGCCGCTGCGTGACCGGTTTCCGTCCCGGATTCGGCTTCTTCTGCCGCTCCCCTGGACCACGGCCGAAAGGCGATGGCGCAGTGACGCTCGATAACCGTGCAGAGGACCGCCTGTCATGGCCTGACGCCGAATGCGACCGAATGCACGGTGTTCGAACGTGCTTCAATCCGGACCGCGGCCGGGCTACGATGAATCCCGTTTTCAGCGCCCTTCCCGATGACCAGGCAGCCATGATGTCTTCCCGCCGCACGTTTCTGACCCGATCGGCAGCCGCCGGGTTCAGCGCTCTGACAGCAGCCGGCGGCTCCGCCGCGCACACCATGTCTGCAAACGACGATCGGCCCATCATCGACACGCACCAGCATCTGTGGGATCTGGACCGTTTCGTCCTCCCCTGGATCAGTCCCACCCGGCCGGACCACGCACCGCTGCGCCACAACTACCTCATTCCGGAATACCGCCGACACTCCCGCGGGCTGGGGATCGTGAACACCGTTTATATGGAAGTCAACGTGCGGGCCGATCAGCAGCGGGCGGAAGCGGACTTCGCCACGGAACTCTGCGGACGGCGGGACAGCGGTGTTGCCGGAGCCGTCATCGGAGGATCCCCGCACCTGCGTGAATTCGCTCATGACATCCAGCCTCTGGCCGAACGAAACGCGGTGAAAGGCGTCCGCATGGTGCTGCACGATCCGGACCGCCCGGCAGGACTGTGTCTGCAGCCGACTTTCGTGGACAACATGCGGCGTCTGGGAGACCTGGATCTCAGCTTCGACCTGTGTATGCGTCCGGATGAACTGCGCGACGGAGCCCGCCTGGCGGCCCGCTGTCCGAACACGCGGTTCATTCTGGATCACTGCGGCAACTGGCCGGTTCGCAGTGGCGATCCCGATCGGCAGCAGCGGTGGAAGGACGGCATCCGGGCGGCTGCCGATCAGCCGAACATGTACATCAAGATCTCCGGCATCATTGCCTCCGTGGACAAAGACCACTGGACCCCGGACGATCTGGCGCCCGGCGTCGATTTCTGTCTGGATGCTTTCGGACCGGATCGCTGCCTGTTCGGTGGAGACTGGCCGGTGTGCCTGCTGGGAGCTTCCCTGAAAGACTGGGTGCATGCCCTGAAAAGAATCGTCCGCACGCGGTCACAGGAGTTTCAGCAGAAACTGTTTCATGACAATGCGGTTGCCGTCTATCGGCTGAATGTCGGCTGAACGAACAGCACCGACCGCCCGCTGGCAGCGGCCTGTGCGTCATGTGGAATGCGTGGAGCCTGTTGATGAGTCCTGCTTCGCTCCTGAAAGAACTCATTGCCATCCCCAGCATCAACCCGATGGGTCAGGATGCTGACGGTCCCGAATTCTTCGAGGGCCGGATGAGCGATTACCTGGAACGCTGGTTCGGCGAACTGGGCGTGGAGTGCCGCCGCATCGAAGTCGCACCGAGGCGCCACAATGTGGTGGCCCGGTATGCGGGGCGGCCGGACCGGCCCGTCACGGTGCTGGATGCCCACCAGGACACGGTTCCGGTGGACGGCATGACGATTCCCCCCTTCGAACCGCACGAACGCGGCGGCCGCCTGTATGGCCGCGGGGCCTGTGACATCAAAGGCGGTATGGCCGCGATGCTCACAGCGTTTGCCCGCATCGTGCGGGATCGCCCGGCCGGATGCGGAGATGTGATCATGTCCTGCACCTGCGACGAAGAACACGGCATGGCCGGCATTCGGGATCTGGTGAATCGCTGGAACAGCAGCGATTCCTCAGACTGGATGGGCCGCCGCCCCGATGCGGTCATCATCTGCGAACCCACTTCTCTGGATATCGTCGTTGCCCACCGGGGAGTGGTTCGCTGGGAAATCACCACCTCCGGCCGTGCAGTCCACAGTTCCCGGCCTTCCGATGGCATCAACGCGATTTACCGGATGGCCCGGATTGTGAGCGGTCTGGAAGAATACGCCGACCACTTGGAGCGCACCGGTGCCCCGCATCCGCTGTGTGGCACGCCGACACTCAGTGTGGGGCGGATTGGCGGGGGCATCAGTGTGAACGTGGTCCCCGATTCGTGTCGGATCGAAATCGACCGCCGGGTCCTGCCGGGAGAAGATGCATCGCGCGTGATGCCCGATGTGGACACCTGGCTGCGGGAACGGGTCGATGTCGATTTCGAAATGCGGCCTCCCTGGTGCGTCGTGGAACCGCTGTCCGATGCCCGCAACGGCGATCTGGCCGATCGGCTGCTGCACCATGTGGCATCGGTCGCCGGCCCTCGTCGGAAAACAGGCGTTGCCTACGGCACGAACGCCGCAGCGGTCGATGCGGCCGGCATTCCGGCCGTGGTGTTCGGCCCGGGATCCATCGACCAGGCACACACGAAAGACGAATGGATCGAAATCGAACAGCTCGATCTGGCCGCGGAAATCCTGGTGCGTTTTCTGTCAGACGCCGGAGAACGGTCGCGGATCGGTTCCTGACCGGACGTGGTCAGGCCGTTTTTTCGGCCACGACGATCTGAGACGGAATGCCCCAGGGAGCCACCTGCTGCTGGAACGTGATGTGCCACCGACCGTTGTCCAGGAAACGGTCCAGACGGACGGGCCGGCACCCTCCCACAAGCTGTGGACGGATTCGGTGAACGGCCGACCACAGAGCCGTCACGCAGCGGCTGACCGGAGTGAAGCCGGCGGTCAGACCGGTCAGGCACAGACGTCCTCCGGCTGACAGAATGCGATGCGCTTCCTCCAGAACCGTTCGCACATCATCTTCTGACAGCAGATCGAGTACATAGGTCGATACGAACCGGTCGCAGGATTCGGACGGCATGTCGATTCCGGCGCTGCCGTCGGATTCGTGGAGGGAGACCCGTGAATCGAATGTCTCCAGACGCTGCCGTGCCAGTCCGATCATCACGGGACTGATGTCGATCCCTGTGTATACGGCGTCAGAGGGAAGCCGTTCTGTCACCAGCCGCTCCGCCAGCCGCCCGGTTCCGCAGCCGAATTCGAAAACGGACCGGGCCGTTTCGAACTGTCCGGCAGCCAGCATCGCATCCAGGGCCGGATCTTCGTAGAACGCCTGAGAATCCTGGCGTCGGCCGAACCGGTCATAGAACGTCCGGGCCTGTTCAGGTGTCAGAACCGACATGGGCAGGCTTTCAGACAGGCGACCACTCTCCGGTTCTCCCGCGGCGCCGGACACTCGGAGGAAACCCTACGACCCGCGAATATCGCACGCCACCCTGACCGATGTCAACGCACTGTGAGGTGGACCCCGGTTTTCGGACCACCACACCCATCATCCAGAACGCCGCGCCTATTTGCTCTTCCCGCCGCCGGCACCGCCTCCACCTCCTACACCCTTTCCGCCTCCGAAACCACGACCGCCGCCTGTTCCGCCTCCGCCACCAAAGCCCTTGCCGCCTCCGAATCCGCCGCCACCTCCGAAGCCGCCGCCACCGCCTACGCCCCAGAGGATCATTCCGTTGTCCCTGACGGAGAACTTCACGTTCAGGTGAGCCGGCAACAATCCCTGCTCCTTGCGGCGCGCGGCTTCGGCGTTGAGCCAGGCTTCCATCTTTTCGTGGTTCACCGGAGTTCCGAACGCGCCCTGTTTCCGCTGCTCCTCGGCAGCCCTCTTGATCTGCTGAACCTGGTCGAAGAGGGCAGTCTGGCCTTCCGACGCGGCGGGCGTACCCGCCGATGCGGTTTTTTCTGAACCGGCATCGGTGTATTCGATCTCGCATCCGGGGAGGAATTTTCGGAGCAAGTTCACGCCGGCTTCGGTGACGTTTGTATATCGGAGGTCGAGGTGTCGGAGCTTGGTCAATCCTCTCAAATGTTCGAGGCCGGCATCGGTGATTCCATCGCCTGCAAGTCTGAGGGTTTCCAGACTGGTCAGGCCGGAGATGTGGGTTAGACCGGCATCACTGATTTCCGGTCCTCCCACTGCGAGATATCGCAGCCGGGAGAACGTTTTCAGCCGCGCCAGTCCGGCGTCACTGATCAGCGTGTCGGCCAGTATGAGATCCTGCATGCGCCACAGCCCCTGAAGATGCTTCAATGCAGCATCCGAGACCTGTGTCCCTCCAAGATTCAGAATCCGCAGGAATGTCAGCTTCTCAACGTGAACGAGTCCGGCATCCGTAATCCGAGTGTGACTGAGATTCAGCGTCTGCAGGGAATGCAGTTCAGCGAATCGAACCAGGTCTTCGTTCCCGATCGGCTTTCCGTAAAGATTGATGCCGGTCAGCAAAAACGGTGTGTTCGGGAGATCACCTCGGTTTCGGATCTGAACATACGGTCTTCCTTCGACGGCAATCGTCAGCCAGCCGCCGCTGTCGAGAACCCATTCGGCTGCCTGACGGGGTGTCATCGCTGCCGACTGCGAATCCGAAGGATCGTTCACATGGGGAGCTTTCGTTCCGGTCGATGGATCGGCGTCGCGCGCTGTCCGCTGCTTCGGCGGAGAGACTGCAGTCTGCGGGGCAGCAGTGCGTGCTGATACTGAGCGATCGTCGTTGAGAACTTCGATCGGTGGCAGTGTCCGGATCCGCAGCAGCGAATCGCCGCCGGGTGCGACAGTGAATTCCTCCGGACCGCGTACGGTGACACCGTCTCGGCGAACGATCCAGGTGTGTTTGCCTGGTTCCAGCCGGACACGTCCGATGCCCTCCCCACTGATCTCAACCACCTCCCCGTCGACTGAGAATCGGGCGGTCGAATCATCGATGTGGATTTCGACGAGCTGGCCGTCGTCCGACTTCACATAGAACGTAATCGCTCCCAGCGCCACACCGAACATCAGCGCGATCAGGAGAACCATTCGGCCCGGCGTTCTGAACCAGTCGCGGAACCGGCCATCGGTCACGCGGGCTTTTCCATCCCCTGAAAGGGAATGCTGACCGAACGCCCGGCGCAGTCGGCGACGCAGCTTCCTGGCTCGTCTGCTAAGCGGGCGGAGTTCCAGATAACGCTCTACGACAGGCAGCAGGCCATCGTCCTCCCCTGTACGCTCGGCTTCGGATATTCGAAGTTCGAGGCAGTCCACTTCGTTCGCCAGAGCGGTGGTTTCTTCGAGCAGCGCGCGGGTTTCATCGTCACGGAATTCTTCCGGAATCGCTTCCAGAACTTCGGTGGCCATCCGGAAGTCGCGCTGACGCAAAAGGTCCCGCGCCGCTGCCTTGATGCCGGAAAGGTCTCCGGGCCGGAACCCGCCGGTTTCCGCGAGAATCGAAACCGACCTGTCGACTGCAGATAACGTGGACTCATTGCCGATGTCGCCAGCGGGTCGGGGACCACCTTCCGCAGCGTTACCCGGTTCCCGTTCGGTTTTTACCGTCTGTGAAACCGATGATAACCGGCCTCCCGACAGCAGTTCAGAGATGCGGTCCGCCACGGACTGCATCGACAATGGGCGGTCTTCCGGTTCCTTTTCGAGCATCTTCAGGCAGAGCCGTTCCAGCTCCCGGTTCAGACCGGCACGTAACGAAGACGGCCGTGGGGCCGGCTCGGCCGTGATCTGGGCCAGCACCGCGCCCAGAGAACCGGTGAACGGCCTTCGACCGGTCAGCATCTCGAACAGGATCACCCCCAGACTGAAAATGTCCGACGCCGGCCCGATGCGGCTCTGGGTGCCGGCCACCTGTTCAGGCGACATATACGCGGGTGAACCGATGATCATCCCCTCACGTGAGAGCTGAACTTCCTGGTTCTCGGCATTCCGTCGGGCCAGTCCGAAGTCCATCACAACCGGTTCGCCGGAAGGATCGATCATGATGTTCGCCGGCTTCAGATCACGATGCACGATCCCTGCCTCATGAGCGACCTGCAGTGCACGGGCGAGCCTGCGGATGACGACCGCCACCGCCCGTTCGGACTGTTGCGGTCTCCGGCGCAGGTACTCACTCAGCGGATGACCCTCAATAAAGGCCATCACGATATACTGCTGCCCGTCCCGAACTCCCGCATCGTAGACCGGACAGATATTCGGATGCCGCAGCACCGCAGCCGCCCGCGATTCCCGGACAAACCGTTCTGCAAGCTCCGGGTCCCTGGAAGACCCCATCGGCAGTTTGACCGCGACCTGCCGTTCCAGTTCCGTGTCCCACGCCAGAAGAACGGTTCCCATCGTCCCCGATCCAAGGACGCGTTCAATTCGGTACCGGCCGAACAGAGTTTCCCTGTCGGAATGGTCCTCCGGAACAGCGAGGGATGCGCCTGACTTTCCCGGCGGAACGTGTTCCGAAGTGCCTGCTGCCTGAATCAGTGTTTCGACGTCCAGACTGGCAATCCGGGACGATTCGACGGATCCCGCAGAATCTCCGCCGGGTGCAGTTTCGGTCCGCTGATCGTGTTCCCCGCTGGCGTCTTCAGCCGGAAGACGCCGTGCATCAACCCGTTCCCAGGCTGTGGTTTCGATGGATTCCACGAGATCGGCGGTCTCGAAGTAGTCCCGCAGAGAATTCGCGACATCCGGGTACTCCGTCAGAAATAACTCGCGATCAACATGCTCACCCCGGTCACAGCGAGCCATCCAGTCTGTCAGAGCCTTCTGGAACCGGTCCGGCCCCTCCGTCTGCTGCTGCGGGGGCATCATTATGCTCCGAAAGGTTGAAATCCGCTGTGTCGGTCCATCACAGACGGGATCTCTCGCGACAGGATGTGCGTGGACCTGTTGTCTCTGAAGGGCACCATTTCTGCGGCGTTCCGGGCGCTCAATTCAGAAAAAATTCGAAATTTTCACCAGATTTTCACCGTGGACCACATCGTCCACCGCAGATCGATGGTCTGAATCCGACTCGCACGGAATACCGGCGACGGTTGCTGAATCCCTCGAAGCAACCCGAACACGCAATGGCGTTCTGCTGTGAACTCCGCTTTCCGTAAATCCTTTCGCATACTTCATCAGGTTCCTTCCGGCCTGTCTGACGGCGCCGCCCGTAAAAGCAGCTCGCCCCGGGAACCGTTCATCCCCGAGACCCGGCATCACCGCCGTTCAGCCGCCGGCGCAGCTCCTGCATTCCTCGTTTCAGCAGACCGATGACGGCCGATTCAGATCGTCCGATGGTCTCTGCGATCTCCCGCAGCGCTTTCCCTTCCAGATGCCGCATCCGGACGGCCGTCTGCTGGTCCTGCGGTAACTGTTTCAACAGGAGTCGCACTGTTTCCCGTCGCTCCCTGTTTTCCGCAATGGCGCTCGCTGTTTGCTCGCAGGGATGACGGATCTGTCCTGCCCGCCTGTCGGGATGATCGATCTGTTCTTCCCGATTCAGAGCCCGTTTTTTCGCAGCCGTGTGATCGCGGATCACGTTGTGGATGTTCTGATCATGAATCCGCCGCAGCCACGCAGCAAATTCCGCCGCTGTTGTTCCGCGAAACGCACCAAAGGCCCGTACAGCCGACAGGCACGTCTGCTGGACAATGTCGGAAGCGTCAACACGAGCCTGCAGACGATGTCCGATCTGCTCCTCCGCCTGCCGCCGCAGTTCATTGCGGTGCTGGTCCAGAAGGGCACCGAGCGCAGACGGGTTCTCCGCCTTTGCTTTATCCAGAAGCGACTGCCTGTTTCCGACCGGCTGGTTCATAAAGGCAGCTCGTCCTGATTGCGTTCAATCTGAAACGACGTCCCGACGAAGAGGTCCGCGACAACATCAAACGGATCAATCGGTGACCGGGTGATCTGTTCCGCTGATCAGACCCTGCCGGGCAGGGCTGTCCGGCAGGCGATCACTCCTTCCGTTCACGAGACTCTGTGGCCGTCTGAACTCTGCCCTGTATCGCAGAACGATTCCGCTTCGTGTGTGGGCGCCCGCCGGTGCGTTCAATGCGGTCGCACATTCGCATCACAAAGTGCATAAAAGCAAACAGGGAAATCGAAATCAGCAGTACGATTATTCCGATCGCAGCGACGCCCGGTGCTGCCAGAACAGCGATGCCAGCGAGGACGACACCGATCAGGCTGTACTGGAGGGCACGAATGCGGGCTTCGGCCAGCTCGATTCGCTGAACCAGTTCGCCGATTTTTTGGGAATCATCGGATGACATGTGTCTGCAACCCGCTGACAGGACCAGTCTGCGGAGCCATCGGGACGTCCGAGCAGTCTTCACAGCATCATGCTGTTCTGTCGTGATTCTTCTCCCCGGTTCGTGTGCCGCTCCGGATCTGTTCCACTGCCGCAGCGTCCTCACCCACTAAAGTATATTCGGATCAACCGTCGATAGCAGCCGTGTTTCACGTCGTCTGACTGTTTGATGAGCATTTTTCTGCCGGCAGTCTGTCGTGCGATTCACCAGCCGAATCCCGATGGCTGCCTGTACGGAC